>NZ_CP037954.1:2400000-2769726 GCF_004359195.1 Chryseobacterium salivictor
AATAGCATTAGTGAGCAAGAAATCTTTTTGCGCATCTTCCTTTCCGGAAGATGCTTTTTATTTGCCTGAGTTTAATTCCGAATTATTTAACTCATAAAAATGAATGTATATTTGGCAGATAGGTGATTTATGCATTTTGTTTGCTTATTAGTCATATTATCAGATTTAAATTAATAATATTGATATAAGTTTTAAAAACATTAGAGGTATTTGTTAAATTGTAAACAGTATTTAGTTTGCAGTTATTTTAAGAATTATTCAAAAAGTTTTTATTATTCGTAAGAAAAATTATATATTCGTAAATAATTAAAAATTTATATTATGAAAAAACTTTTACTAATTGGAGCTTTAGCTCTTACTTCGTTAATTTCTGCACAAACAACAATATTTTCGGCAGATTTCTCATCAGCAGCTGGTTGGAGTGTTGCAGACAGAGATGGTGATGGAAATAACTGGGGCATATTTAATCTCACTACGCCTCTTAACGGCTTTGCCGTAGGGCAAGTAGCAGGTTCGCGTTCTTGGAGCAGTACAGAAGGACCATTGTCACCGGACAATTTATTAATATCTCCAGATATTGTACTTCCGACGGGCGGGACATTAAACTTTAGTGTAAAAGTTGGATCAGTAGATGAAGATTATTTTGATGATCATTATGCAATATATGCGATACTATCTACCGCAGTATTCACGGGATCAGAAACACCACTTATTGAAAATACTTTAACTTCTGCAGAAGCAGTTACAGTAACAGCAGATTTATCAACTTTGGCCGGAAAAACAATTAAATTAGTATTTAGACATTTTGATTCTTTCGATCAAAATATCTTCCTAATGGATGATGTGTTGGTTACGCAGACAATGCTCGGTGCTTCAGATTCTTCAATTAATAGTGGAATTCGTGTCTATCCAAACCCAACCTCAGATTATATAAACTTCACTGAGAAAGTAAAATCTGTACAGATTTTCGATGCATCAGGAAGAAAAGCTAATTTTCCGCAAGTGGTTGACAATAAGTTAGATGTGAGAAACCTTGCAAAAGGTATTTACGTGATTAAGTTTGAAACCGAAAAAGGAATTCAGTCTCTGAAATTTATTAAGGAATAAGTTATTTTAAAAATAGGTAGAAGAGCGTCCCGTAATTGGGACGTTTTTTTTATCTTTAAGCAAATAATACATCATGAAAAATAAAGTAGCATATATCACCGGCGGAACAAAGGGAATTGGCTTAGGAATCGCAGAAGTACTCCACAAACATGGCATCACCGTTGCAATTTCCGGACGTAGAAAAGAGGATGCGATAGAAGTTGCAGAACAGTTATCGACCATGGAAGCACCTGTTTTTGGGATTGGGTCTGATGTGAAAAACTTTGAAGACGAAAAAAATGCAGTTGCCGAAATCATCAGAAAATTCGGAAAAATTGATTACGTCATTGCAAATGCGGGCGTTGGAATTTTTAAACCCGTAGATGAACTGTCTGTTGAAGAATGGTCGTCCATGATTGATACTAATCTTTCCGGAATTTTTCACACTTTGAAAGCATCGGTTGAAGAGCTTAAAAAAACAGAAGGGTATTTCATCACTATTTCGAGTTTAGCAGGAACCAATTTTTTCGAAAACGGTTCCGGTTATAACGCCTCGAAATTTGGTGCAGTGGGCTTTACACAGGCAGCAATGATGGATTTAAGAAAATATAATATTAAAGTTTCTACCATCATGCCGGGCTCAGTTTCCACTCATTTTAATGGAAATCAGCCTTCAGAAAAAGATGCCTGGAAAATACAGCCAAAAGATATTGGTGAGCTTGTCATGGATATTCTGAAAATGAATCCGCGCACCTTACCAAGCAAGATTGAGATTAGACCTTTAAAACCAAAGGGTTAAATTATGTATCAAATATAAATTTTTTCTAAAATACTATGCATGCATAGTAAATAATTTTTTATCTTAGCCAACAGTAAAACAATAAATATTAGCACATGAAAATATTAGTTTGTATCAGTAGTGTTCCAGATACTACCTCCAAAATTAATTTTACAGCAGACCAATCTGCTTTTGACAAAAATGGAATTCAGTGGGTGATCAATCCTTTAGATGAATTTGGATTAACCAAAGCAATCAAGTTGCAGGAATCGGCAGGAGCAACCGTTACGGTAATAAATGTAGGTGATTCCACTACTGAACCGGTGATCAGAAAGTCTTTGGCCATCGGCGCAAATGATGCAATCAGAATAAATATTGAACCGAAAGACAGCTATTCTGTTGCAAAAGAAATTGCAAATATCGCGCAAAGTGGCGGTTACGATTTGATCTTCTGTGGGAAAGAATCGATCGATTATAATGGTGGAGCGGTTCCGGGAATGGTAGCTCAGTTATTAAATCAACCTTTCATCAATGCCTGTGTTGGCTTAGAAGTTAACGGTGCTGAAGCCACTGCAGTAAGAGAAATTGAAGGTGGTAAAGAAACTATTTCGGTAAAACTTCCAGCGGTGATCGCAGGTCAAAAAGGATTGGTTGATGAGAAAGATTTAATTATCCCGAATATGCGTGGAATTATGTCTGCCAGATCAAAACCTTTAACCGTTCGTGAACCGGTTAACAATGAAGTAAAAGTGGATGCAGTTTCGTTTGATGCTGTGCCAGCGAGAGCAGCAGTGAAAATGGTTGCTCCCGACAACCTTGATGAACTGGTAAGATTACTTCACGAAGAAGCGAAAGTAATTTAATTCTAACCTTTAAACAAAATCAATCATGGCAATATACGTATATGCAGAAAATATAAACGGAATCTATAAAAAAGCAGCATTCGAGGCAGTTTCTTATGCAAAAGCAATCGCTGATAAAGATGGAGAAACCGTTACCGCGATTTCCATCAATCCTACAGATTCTTCAGATTTATTATATAAATACGGAGCAGATAAAGTCCTTAATATTAAAGATGAAGGTTTAAAAGGTTTCAGTGCGAAAGCTTATGCACAGGCGGTAAACGAAGTTGCAGACGGAAATATTATCGTATTCCCACACACCACTGACGCTTCATCTGTTGCACCGATGTTGGCAATTATGAAGAGTTATTCTCTGATTACCAACGCTTTGGAAGCTCCAGAAAGCCTTTCTCCTTTCCAGGTCAAAAGAAGAGCCTTTTCCGGAAAAGGAATCATGCACGCTAAGGCAGACGCGGCTGGAGTTATTGTAACTGTCTCTCAAAATGCTTTCGGTATTAAAGAAAATGCAGTTTCAGGTTCAGAAGAAGTGAAAAATTTATCGGTAGCAAATGAAGATACCAAGGTAATTTCTCACGAACAGAGTTCAGGAAAGCTGGATTTGAAAGAAGCGGAAATCGTAGTTTCTGCGGGTCGTGGAATGAAAGGTCCCGAAAACTGGGGAATGATTGAAGACCTGGCCAATCTTTTAGGTGCCGCCACCGCCTGTTCAAAACCGGTATCTGATATCGGCTGGAGACCACATTCTGAACACGTTGGACAAACCGGTAAAGCAATTTCGCCCAACTTATATATCGCGGTCGGAATTTCCGGTGCAATTCAGCATTTGGCAGGAGTGAATTCTTCTAAAACAATTGTGGTTATCAACAGCGATCCCGAAGCTCCTTTCTTTAAATCTGCGGATTATGGAGTCGTAGGAGATGCATTCCAGATCATACCGCAATTAACTGAGAAAATTAAAGCCTTGAAAGGATAAATCCCTTTTTTGAATATCAACTTAAGTCCAGAATTTATTTTGGACTTTTTTTTTGTAAATTACTTATGATTTTTGTTTTATTTTTTAACAAAAAAGACGGATCAAAACTCATAATGTGAAAATTTCATTTATATTTGTCTCATGGATTATAAAAAATTAACCATTCGCGGAATTTCCTACAGCCAAACGCAATCTGGCGCTTATGCCCTGCTTTTGGAACATGAGGAAAGCAATGTCAAACTGCCGGTTGTAATCGGTAATTTCGAAGCACAGTCTATTTCATTAGGTCTAGAAAAAGATATTCATCCACCGCGGCCCCTTACGCACGATTTATTTTCCAAATTCGTTTTGGCCACTCATTTTGAGATCACTTCCGTCATTATTTATCAAATTATTGATGGCGTATTTTTCTCTAATATCAATTTTAAAAATAAGACGACGGAAGAGGAGCTTATCTTAGATGCAAGAACTTCTGATGCTGTAGCAATGGCTGTCCGTTTTGATGCACCTATTTATACCACACAACAGGTTTTAAATGAAGCAGGTATTTTACTGGAACTCGATGCGCCTTCAAAAGAAACTGATGCAGATCAGCAACCGGAGCCGGAAGGAAATTTGGCCGCACTCAGTTCAGAAGAACTCAATAAACTGCTGGAAGATGCTGTAAAAGACGAAGATTTCGATGCAGCTTTAGAAATTCAGGAAGAAATAAAACGTAGAAAAAATAAAATCGACTAAAATTTTAATAATATTATGAATTTAAAATTAAGACTAACCGTTCTGTCATTCCTGCAGTTTTTTGTTTGGGGAGCGTGGCTGATTACTATTGGCGTATACTGGTTCGGAACAAAACACTGGGGTGGTCAGGAATTTGGAAAAGTTTTTGCGACTTTAGGAATTGCTTCTCTTATAATGCCTGCTCTTGTAGGAATCATCGCTGATAGGTGGGTAAATGCAGAAAAACTGTACGGTATCCTGCATATTCTTTACGGGATTATTCTCGTATTCTTGCCTTCTATCTCGACTCCTGAAAATTTCTTTTGGATCATGCTCATCGCGATGATGTTTTATATGCCGACGATTTCTCTGTCGAATTCTATCGCTTATTACATTCTGAAAAATAATAATTACGATGTTGTAAAGGTTTTCCCACCAATTCGTGTCTGGGGAACAATCGGATTTATTGTAGCCATGTGGATTACCAATCTTACAGGAAATAAAGATTCAGGATCTCAGTTTTATATTGCGGCTGCTGTGGCTTTTATTTTAGGGATTTATGCATTCACGTTGCCAAAGTGTCCGCCGCAGAATTTAATTCCTGCCAATGCTACTTTATCAGAAAAATTAGGACTTAATGCGTTTTCTTTACTTAAAGATTACAAGATGGCGTTGTTCTTTTTATTCTCAATGTTTCTGGGTGCGGCGCTGCAGTTGACCAATATGTACGGCGATACCTACTTATCAGATTTTGGGAAAATCCCGGCATATGCTGACAGTTTTGTCGTAAAACGTTCCACGTTGATCATGTCAATTTCGCAGATTTCAGAAACGTTATTTATTTTGGCAATTCCTTTCTTTTTAAAGAGATACGGAATTAAAAATGTGATGCTATTATCGATGTTTGCGTGGGTTTTACGTTTCGGATTTTTCGCTTATGGCGGACCGGAAGGTTTTGGTTTAGGATTGATCATTCTTTCCTGTATCGTTTATGGGATGGCATTTGACTTTTTCAATATATCAGGTTCTCTTTTCGTGGAAACAACAACTGATTATAAAATCCGTTCATCTGCACAAGGTCTGTTTATGATGATGACTAATGGTTTCGGTGCAATTGGTGGAAGTCTGTTAAGCGGTTGGTTAATCCAACAATATTTCACGCTCGAAAATGGTGATAAAATGTGGCAGGAAATCTGGCTTGTTTTCGCAGGTTATGCCTTAGTAATTACGATATTATTTGCCATAATGTTTAAACATAAGCACGATCCGGAAGTTATTGCCGAACTAACGCACTAATTTTTAAAATACCAAACACACTTTTTCAAAGTGTGTTTTTTTTTGTAATTTGGCGTACTTAAAATAAATATAAATTCTACATAATGAAAGAAGTATTCATCGTATCAGCAGTGAGAACTCCAATGGGAAGTTTCTTGGGAAGTTTGGCCTCAGTTCCGGCTACAAAATTAGGTTCAACTGCAATTAAAGGTGCTTTAGACAAAATAAATCTTGACCCGAGACACGTTCAGGAAGTATATATGGGAAATGTTCTGCAGGCCGGAGAAGGCCAGGCACCCGCTCGTCAGGCATTAATGGGAGCAGGTTTATCCAATGCAACTCCCGCCACAACCGTCAATAAAGTATGTGCCTCAGGAATGAAAGCCGTGATGATGGCTGCACAGTCCATCAAAGCAGGTGACCAGGACGTAATCGTTGCAGGTGGAATGGAAAATATGTCTTCAGTTCCACATTATTACAATGCAAGAAATGCTACTAAATTAGGCGATGTTAAGATGTTGGACGGAATGGTGCTCGACGGTTTAACGGATGTTTACAATAAAGTTCACATGGGAGTCTGTGCAGAAAAATGTGCAGCCGAATATGGAATTACGAGAGAAGATCAGGATCAGTTCGCAATTGAATCTTACAAACGTTCGGCAAAAGCCTGGAGCGAAGGTAAATTTAAAGACGAAGTTGTTTCCGTTGAAATTCCACAGAGAAAAGGGGATCCAATTATTTTTTCTGAAGATGAAGAATATAAATCAGTAAACTTCGACAGAATCGGGACTTTGCCAACCGTTTTCCAAAGAGAAAATGGAACGGTAACTGCAGCAAACGCGTCCACTTTAAATGACGGAGCATCTGCCTTGGTTTTGATGTCCAAAGAAAAAATGGAAGAATTAGGATTAAAACCTTTAGCAAAAATTATTTCTTATGCTGATGCGGCGCAGGCTCCGGAATGGTTTACAACGGCACCTTCAAAAGCACTTCCTATCGCGTTGAAAAAAGCCAATTTAGAAATTTTAGATATCGACTTTTTTGAATTTAATGAAGCGTTTGCGGTTGTGGGTTTAGCAAATAATAAAATTTTGGGTCTTGACAGTTCTAAAGTGAATGTGAACGGTGGAGCGGTTTCCTTAGGTCACCCGCTTGGAAGTTCAGGTTCCAGAATTATTGTTACTTTAATTAATGTTTTGAAACAAAACAACGGCAAGTACGGTGCAGCGGCGATTTGCAACGGCGGCGGCGGAGCTTCGGCCATTGTTATCGAAAACTTATAGAATATTTAATAGTCTTTCAATCAAACCATTAAGAATAACTGTTTATTTTTTCAGCCGATTCTTAATGGTTTTGTTACTTTTGTTTAATAAATTAAAAAAATGTCGGAAAACGAATCTCTACAAACTCCAAATATCAAGAATAATCCAAAGATCATGAAAGCCTGGGCTTTGTATGATTGGGCAAATTCTGTTTATTCATTGGTCATTACATCGACTATTTTCCCGATTTATTATTCGATTCTTACCACGGCCTCTGAGAAAAGCGAGTACGTGCAAGAAACCGGACAGTGGATTAAAGTTCCTGTTCGGCACATGATTAAGATTTTCGGAAAAGAGTATCAGCCAGATGCGATTTACGGATATTCTTTGACCATTTCATTTCTGATTGTAGTTTTGCTGTCACCATTTTTGTCATCGTTGGCAGATACGATTGGGAACAAAAAATCATTTCTGCAATTTTTTTGTTATTTGGGAGCCACTTCCTGTATGGGTTTAGCGATGTTTACGGGAATGCAAAATGTATTTCTGGGCTTATTATTCAGCATTACGGCCAGTGTCGGATTCTGGGGGAGTTTAGTCTTCTATAATTCTTTTTTGCCGGATATTGCAACTCCCGATAAGCAGGATGCACTTTCTGCAAAAGGGTATGTATATGGCTATTTAGGTTCTGTTGTTTTAGTGGTAATTTGTTTGTTGCTCATTCAGGTTTTTGCTAAAGATGCGGAGCAGGCGAAAATTTATACCCGAATTTCTTTTCTGCTAACAGGAGCGTGGTGGTTTGGTTTTTCCCAGTACACTTTCAAGCATTTGCCCCAATTTGGTAATATTAAAGAACAATTACCAAAAGATTTGGTGCTGTTGAATTATAAAAATATTTTTGAAAAACATGAAGAACAAGGGGGAATTTGGGTGGTTTTAAATGATAATCTTCACTTTTACCTTGATATTGCTAAGCAAAGCTTTAGGGAATTATTTAAAGTTGGGAGGGTTTTATTTAAGGACAGAAATTTGAAATTTTTCCTGTCGAGTTTCTTCTTTTACAGCGTTGGAATGCAAACCATTTTCTTGATGGCGACACTTTTTGGGAAGAGCGAAATCAATCTGGAACAGGATAAATTAATTATGACTTTATTATTAATTCAGATTGAAGCGATTATCGGAGCAGTTGTTTTCTCACGCTTATCCCGCAAAATTGGGAATAAGAATGTAATTTCGATTGCAATTGTACTTTGGATTGTAGCCTGTTTATCAGCATATTTCCTCAACAAAGAAAATCCAAATGTAGAAATCCAGTTCTACGTAATAGCCGGAATTATAGGTTTGGTAATGGGTGGTTTGCAGGCAATGTCGCGTTCTACCTACTCAAAGCTATTGCCGGAAAATAGTATGGATAATACGACCTTCTTTAGTTTTTATGATGTATTGGAAAAAATAGCTATCATTATTGGGACATTCATTTTTGCAACCATCATTGAAAAATACCATAATATGAGATATTCCGCTTTATCGATGTCGGCCTTTTTCTTTGTAGGACTGGTATTAATCCGGTTTTTGAAAGTAAAAATGGGGAAAGAAAAATAGCAGTTTCAGATTGGTATTGCTTTTGTAATTTTAGCTTAATAATTGCTTATTTTTGCAGAGTTGTTAAATTAAAATTACGTACATTTGCAACTGTAAATCAATGGATTAAATTAAACTATGACCAACCCTTTATTTTACGCAAAGATTCTTTTGTTCGGCGAATACGGTATTATCGAAGATTCGCAGGGACTTACTTTACCCTATAGTTTTTATAAAGGAACATTAAAATTTTCTGATTTAAAAAGCGATTTTGATAAAGAATCAAATGATTCGCTGCTGAAATATTCTGATTATTTAAAAGATTTAGAACTTCCAGAGGTTTTTCAACTCAATATTTCTAAGTTTAAAAAGGATATCAAAAAAGGATTGTTCTTCGATTCCAATATTCCGCAAGGATATGGGGTAGGAAGTTCAGGGGCTTTAGTTGCCGCTATTTTTGAAAAATATTCGATAAAAAGTTATCAGCCGGAACAGGTTTCTAAAGATCAACTTATGAATCTCCGTACTATTTTCGGTCAAATGGAAAGTTATTTCCATGGAAAAAGTTCAGGAATTGATCCGCTGATCTGTTACATGAACCTGCCGATTCTTATCGAAAGCAAAGAAAGCGTGGATAAAGTTGCTATCCCGGCAAGTCATGAAGGGAAAGGAGCGATCTTCTTAATCGATTCCGGGATGACTGGCGAAACTGGACCGATGGTTCAGATCTTCTTTGAAAAAATGAAAACGGAAGGTTTCCGCAAAACGATGAAAGAAGAATTCATCCGCTACAACAATGCCTGTATTGATGCTTTCCTGAAAAAAGAAATGACTCCACTTTTTAGAAACCTAAAGAGTCTTTCTGTCTGGGCTTACGAACATTTCAAACCAATGATTCCCGAAAGTATTTATAATGCCTGGAAAAAAGGGTTGGATACCAATGCCTATTACCTAAAGCTTTGCGGAAGCGGCGGTGGCGGTTATATTTTGGGGTTTACCAAAGACTATAAAAAAGCAGAAAAAATGCTGGAAGGTTTCCACAAAGAAGTTATTTACAGGTTCTAGATTTTTCGTAAAAGTCGAAAACCACCGGTCTGAATTCCATTTTAATTAAGCAGTTTGTGACTTTACGTTCCATGAAAAATCCCTTACTTTATCGGTTTTCTCAATTCATTGCCTTTTTGATGGGCGCGCGGGTTTTCGTGGCTTTACTGCTTACTTTTGCTTTATATGTTTCTACTTTTTTTCTCTTTAATCAGGAAGAAAGTTTGCGGAATTTTGTCTTTGATTTTAAAGTCCACAGCATTATTTTTTGCTGCGTTTTAAGTATTTTGGCAGGAGGAATTATCAATCAGTTTTACGACCGCGAAAAAGATCAGGTGACCAAACCTTTCCGGACAAGAATTCAAAATTTTCTTAAGCAGAAGTATTTTCTTTATGCCTACATCATCCTCAATCTGTTTTCGCTGGGAATTGCGGGAATGATTTCGGTGCGGGTTTTCTTTTTCTTTCTGATCTACCAGTTTCTAATGTGGTTTTACAGTCATAAACTTAGTAAATTATTGATTATTAATAATTTAACTTTTGTGAGTTTATCGTTATATCCTTTTTTTGGAATGTTGTTTTATTATAAAACTTTTTCAGTCCAGATCTTTTTGATGTCTGTTTTTATTTTCCTGATGCTTTTAATTATTGATGTTATAAAAGATACTTTAACCAAAAATGCAGACAAAGTTTTTGGTTACACTACCATTCCCAATTATTTCAGCTCTTCTACTTCAGGTGCTTTTATAGTAACGCTATTAATTGTCGCGCAGATTTCTTCCGGATTGATTATCTGGAAAATGGGCTTGCACAGTATTATGAGTTATTATTTTGCAGCGAGTATTTTTATTCAAATCATCTCCGTATTTTTAGCTTTAAATAAAACCAAATATTCGAAGTTTGTCAATTTGAATATGCTTAGAATCTGGATTTTTGTGGGCATTATCGCTATGCTGGCCAACGGAATTCATCAGCATTATTTTATTTAAAACTGAAGCTCTTTTTTAATAATTTTTGAGCAACGGTCTTATTTTTACTATTAAATTTTCTTAAGATTGCAGATGTTAAATTTTATCTTATTGCACCGTCGCATTTAAACAAACAAAAAATACCTTATCTTTGCAGATAAATTTTTCAGAACATGAGCAGAGACAGTAATGGTAATAAGAAGCCACGCATTAGCAAAATTTCTAATTCAGGAAGTTCCCCAAAACCACGAGGAACAAAATCTGCCCGTCCGCGAACTGAAAAACCAGTAGAAAGAAAAGAGCCGAAAGAACCAAAAGCACCGAGAGAACCAAGACTGATGTCTCAGTCGGAAGCGAAATCTTACGAGAAAACTTTCGATAAACCGGCTTCCCGAAAAATGGGAAAAAGAATAGGAAAATCTTTTGACAGCAGCAGTAAATTCGATAAAGGTCCTGCGAAATCCGGCGTTAAAAAGCCTTACAAAAAACCTTTCGTACCAGTTGATGAAGCGGAGAAAACGCGTTCGTTTGTACAAAAAAGAAGGTTTGATAAATTAGCCAAAGAAACTCCAAAAGAATCAATCCGTTTAAATAAATACATCGCGAATTCAGGAATTTGTTCCCGTAGAGAAGCTGATGATTTAATCATGCAAGGTTTGGTAGAAGTGAACGGAAAGCCAGTAACAGAAATGGGTTACCAGGTTCAGAAAACCGACAGAGTGGTTTTCGACGGACAGGGAATTACGCCAGAGAAACCGGTTTACGTTTTATTGAATAAGCCAAAAGGATATATTTCTACCACCAAAGATGACAAAGCCAGAAAAACGGTGTTGGATTTGGTAGCCAATGCATCCCCTTACCGATTGTTCCCGGTGGGAAGATTAGACCGTTCTACGACAGGAGTAATCCTGCTCACCAACGATGGTCACATGACGAAGAAACTGACGCATCCATCTTTTGCCATGAAGAAAATCTATCACGTGACTTTGGATCGGAAATTAGACAGAGCAGATTTAAATATGATTCAGGAGGGAATCCGTTTGGAAGAAGGAATTGCCGAAGTTGACAGCATTTCTTATATCGAAGGAAAACCGAAAAATGAAATCGGAATCGAATTGAGTATTGGCTGGAATAGAGTAGTACGTCGTATTTTCCAGAAGTTAGGATACGAAGTTGAATTACTTGACCGTGTATTGTTCGCCGGATTAACCAAGAAAAACATCAAACGTGGTCACTGGAGAATCTTAACTGATTTGGAAGTGAATAACCTGAAAATGCTATAATTTTTTTAATTAAAATTAAAGAAATTTAAGATAACAAAACCCCTTTTTGCTTTGTACAGAAAGGGGTTTTACTTTTAATGTAGTTTTTTTTATTTTAAAGAAAAGCTTTTTTTACATTTTTTAAATCTGAACGGAAACGAGGATTTATTGAATAACGGTGATATTTAAAATTAATAAATTACTGAGGAATTTGATGAGGAATGCTTATATTATTAAGAAAGTTGTGGGTATCATATTTTTCTGAAATTTAAAAAGAAAAACACTCCCCAAATTTGGAGAGTGTTTTAAATTTATATAAAATTTATTTAGCGAAGATCACTAATTAAATTCCATCAATGATGGTATTCAAAGTTGTTGAAGGTCTCATCGCTGCATCCGTTTTCTCTGAATTTGGCTGGTAATATCCACCGATATCCTGAGGTTTTCCCTGTGCACCAATTAACTCATCATTAATTTTTGATTCCTGATCGTGCATCGCTTTAGCCACAGGAGCGAAAATAGCAGCCATATCAGCGTTCTTCGTCTGAGAAGCCAATGCTTCTGCCCAATACATTGCCAGATAGAAGTGTGAGCCTCTGTTGTCGATAGAACCTACTTTTCTTGAGGGTGACTTGTCATTAGCCAAAAACTTCTCATTGGCGATATCCAAAGCATCTGCCAGAATCTGGGCTTTCTGGTTGTTTTGGGTTTGGGCCAAATGTTCTAAACTCGCCTGTAATGCCATGAATTCTCCTAAAGAATCCCAACGCAAATAACCTTCCTGAATAAATTGCTGGATATGTTTCGGTGCAGAACCTCCGGCTCCGGTTTCGAAAAGACCACCTCCATTCATTAAAGGAACGATAGAAAGCATTTTTGCCGAAGTTCCTAATTCTAAAATCGGGAAAAGATCCGTTAGATAGTCTCTCAATACATTGCCTGAAACTGAAATCGTATCTAGCCCTTTTCTGATTCTTTCTAAAGTGAAAGCCATCGCATCTTCGATATTCATAATCCGGATATCAAGACCGTTGGTGTCATAATCTTTCAGGTATTTCTCTACTTTCTTTATCATTTCACGGTCATGTGCTCTTTGGTTATCTAACCAGAAAACAGCAGGAGTGTCTGACAATCTGGCTCTGTTGACGGCCAATTTCACCCAATCCTGAATGGGTGCATCTTTCGCCTGGCACATTCTGAAAACGTCTCCAGCCTGAACAGGTTGTTCCATATAAACGTTTCCGGCAGCATCAGAAACTTTGACAGTTCCGGCGGCAGAAAGTTGGAAAGTTTTATCGTGAGAACCGTATTCTTCAGCTTTTTGCGCCATTAATCCAACGTTGGGAACAGAACCCATTGTTCGTGGATCCAGTGCGCCGTTTTTCTTCATATCATCAATTGCAGCTTGGTAAAATCCGGCATAACATCTGTCCGGGATCATCGCAACCGTGTCTTCTTCTTTTCCTTCTGCATTCCACATTTTACCGCCGCCTCTGATAAGTGCAGCCATAGAGGCATCAACAATAATATCAGAAGAAACGTGGAAGTTGGTGATTCCTTTGTCGGAATTTACCATCGCGATTCTCGGTCCGTTTTCAATGGTTTTTGCGATATCAGCTTTGATTTCAGCTTCTTTTTCATTGCCGGAGATTTTTTCAAAAAGCGTTGCCAATCCGAAGTTTGGATTAATATCTAATTGTTTGAAAGTATCTTTATATTTTTCAAAAACATCTTTGAAATACGTTTCTACAATAGCTCCAAAAATAATAGGATCAGAAATCTTCATCATCGTCGCTTTCAGATGCCCTGAGAGCAGAACATTTGCAGCTTTCGCTTCTGCCATGGCGTCGGAAACAAAACCTTTCAATGCAGAAAGGCTCATCACAGAAGAATCGATAATTTCCCCGGCTTTCAAAGGAGACAATCCTTTCAGTTCTTTTACAGAACCGTCATTGCCGAAAAATTCTATTTTATATTGAGTGTCGTTTTCTACTGTTACTGATTTTTCAGTACCATAAAAATCGCCACTTTTCATATTTGCTACGGTCGTTTTAGAATCTGCTGACCAAACGCCCATTTTGTGAGGATTTGCTTTTGCATAATTCTTGACCGCTTTCGGTGCTCTTCGGTCTGAATTTCCTTCTCTAAGAACAGGATTTACAGCACTGCCAAGAACTTTAGCATATTTGTTTTTAATGGTTTCTTCTTCTGCAGTTTTCGGTTCCGCGGGATAATTAGGTAAGGCAAAACCATGTTTTTGTAATTCGGCAATCGCTTCATCTAACTGAGGAACTGAGGCGGAAATATTCGGAAGTTTGATAATATTCGCTTCCGGAGTCGTTGCCAGTTGACCGAGCTCAGCCAAGGCATCTTCTACTTTTTGATCGTCTTTCAGATACTCCGGGAAATTCGCCAGGATTCTTCCGGCAAGTGAAATGTCTTTGGGTACAATTTCGATATCTGCAGTTTTAGTAAACGCTTGTACAACAGGTAAAAAAGAATGAGTAGCCAACATTGGCGCCTCGTCTGTCAAAGTGTAGACAATTTTTGATTTTTCTGCCATTATATTTGATTTTTAATTTTAAAATTAAGCACAAAAGTAGTGAATTTTAGGCAGATTCCGAACGGTTTTGCGGGATTTCTTACCGCAGATCAATGTGGTCAAAAATCATTAAAAAAGAAAAAGTCCAGATTTTGTATCTTTTATAAACTTTTGAAAGTTTTTAGAAAATGAGCCTGTATAAAAATGATAAAAAATATTTAAACCACAAAGCCGAAAAAAAATTAAAAAGAAAAGCCGCCAAAAGAGGATAAAAAATAATGTTTTAGAACTCTTTTTTTTCATCTTTTGAAAAACCTAAAAAAGGAAATAGCTTTTGTGACTTCGTGGTTTTTAAAACAATATTAAACAGGCTCTAAAGTTTTTGTTTCTTTTCATTCAATAAAAAAAGAGATCTCTTTCGAAATCTCTTTTTTTATTTTAATCGAATAAGTCTCTAACTTTTTCGAAAAATGTCTTTTCTTTTCCTGATGGTTCAGCGACCATATCGCCGTTTGCCAACTGCTTTTCGAAGAAATCTTTTTGTTCTTTCGATAAATTTTGTGGAGTCCAGACATTGATGTGAACAAACATATCGCCTGTCCCATAACTGTCGATGCTTGGTAAGCCTTTTTTAGAAAGTCTTAATATTTTTCCGGACTGTGTCCCTGCATCCACTTTTATTTTAACTTTTCCACCAACGGTCGGGATTTCTTTATGAGTTCCCAAAGCCGCTTCTGCAAAAGAAATGTATAATTCCTGGTGAAGATTATCGCCTTCTCTTTTGATGTGTGCATCAACTTCTTCCTCTACAACGACCAATAAATCTCCGGGAGTTCCACCGAACGGTGCGTCGTTTCCTTTTCCGCGAACATTCAGCTGAATGCCTTCTCTTGCTCCTGCCGGAATATTAATGGTTACTTCTTCATCCTCCTTGATCAAGCCTTGTGAGTTAGCTCCTGCTGGTATTTTATCGGCAATTTTACCAATGCCCTGACAAGTTCCACAATGCGTTTGTGTTTGCATTTGTCCGAACATGGTGTTCATCACTTTCATCTGTACGCCAGATCCGTGGCAGGTAGGGCAGGTTTTAGAAGTCGCACCGGGGGCCAGCTTCATTTTTTTAACTTTAATGGTTTTCTGCGTACCATTAACCATTTCCTCGAGGTTCAGTTTAATTCTTACTCTCAGATTGCTTCCGCGAAGCTGTTGTCTTTGCTGACCACCGCCACCGCCAAAATGTCCACCGAAAATATCACCGAACTGGGAGAAAATATCGTCCATATTCATTCCGCCACCGAAGCCGCCGCCGCCAAATCCGCCGCCACCGTTCATTCCGGCGTGACCATACTGGTCATAACGAGCTTTTTTATTGCCGTCGCTCAAAACCTCGTACGCTTCTGCAGCTTCTTTAAATTTTTCTTCCGCGGCTTTATCACCTGGGTTTTTATCCGGGTGAAATTTAATGGCCATTTTGCGGTAGGCTTTTTTTATTTCCTCTGGAGAAGCACTTTTAGATACTTCCAGAATTTCGTAATAATCTCTTTTAGACATAATAATGATGAGTGAATAATCTTCAGATAAAGACTGAAAATATTTTAATATATTTTATTTGGGCAGCTTATTCTTTTGTCTTTTCGCAAGGGTTCGCGCTTTTTTTGCAAAACAATTTTCCAAGGCTGAAATATCAGCACTTCATAAGCTTAACTGCACAATTTGACTGTTTAAAGTTTAGTTTCCGGTAACGACTTTAGCAAATCTGATCACTTTATCAGACAGTTGATAACCGGTTTCAATGATATCTACAATTTTACCTTTTAATTCAGCAGAAGGAGCTGGGATTTGCGTAATTGCTTCATGGAAATCAACATTAAAATCGTCACCAACATTTACGGTCATAGGCTTCAGCCCTTTATCAGACAATTTATTTTTAAATTTTTGATAGATAAGTTCTACGCCTTTCAAATCTGCTTCATTGCCATTTTTGGCAATTTCCTTTAAGGCACGTTCGAAATCATCTAAAACATCCAGCATAGAAATCATCATATCCTGATTGGCATATTGAAAGAATTCCATTTTTTCTTTGGATGTTCTCTTCTTGTAATTTTCGAATTCTGCAAAAAGTCTGATATAACGGTCTCTTTCTTCTGCCAAAAGGTCTTCTGAAGACGGCTCTGCTGTCACGCTTTCAGTTGTTTCTTCTGAAGTGTTTGGAGTAAGATCGTCTTGCGGATTTAAGTTTTCTTCGTAAATATCTTTGTTGTCTGACATAATGTTAAATTTTATACCGAACGTTTCACAAAGATTTTGCCAAAAAAGACTTTATGACATTTCGGCAGATTTATAAGAAAATAATGCAGTTACATTTCAGTAAATGTCTGATAGAGCAGAATAATATTAAGAGTGAGAATTGTTCCCGAGATAATCCAAACTAAAACCTGAAGCCATGGTTTGTTTACAAATGCGCCCATTTTTAATTTAGAATTGGTAAACATGATCAGTGGAATAACTGCGAAACTCAATTGCATCGATAAGATGACCTGGCTTAAAACCAATAAATCAGTAGTTCCTTTCTCGCCATATAATATTGTTACTATTAAAGCAGGAATTACCGCAATCGAGCGGGTGATTAATCTTCTTAACCAGGGTTTTAAACGGATGTTGAGAAAGCCTTCCATTACAATTTGTCCGGCCAGTGTTCCTGTTAAAGTGGAATTTTGACCTGATGCTAATAATGCAATAGCAAAGAAGATACTGGCAAAACTGGTCCCAAGAATGGGTGCCAGCATTTGGTGAGCATCATGAATATCGGCAATGTCGTGATTTCCGGTGGTGTGGAAAGTTGCAGCGGCGACAATAAGTATCGCTGCATTAATGAAAAATGCGATGAATAAAGAAACTGTACTGTCAATGGTGGCAAATTTTATCGCTTCTTTTTTTCCGTCGTGGTTTCTTTTGTAATTTCTGGTTTGCACGATACTGCTGTGCAGGTATAGGTTGTGTGGCATTACAGTAGCTCCCAAAATTCCGATCGCGATATACAGCATTGACGGATTGGCGATCACTTCTTTCTGAGGAACCAATCCTGCAAGAAGCGGGAAAATATCGGGCTTACTTAAAATGATTTCGTAAGCAAAACTTCCCAAAATAACAAAAGTTAAACCTGCAATAATGCTTTCAATAACACGAAAACCTTTTGCCTGAAGGAAAAGAATAATGAAAACATCTGCAATGGTGATGGCAACTCCCCAAGTTAGAGGAATTCCGAAAAGTAAATTTAATGCAATTGCCGACCCGATAACTTCTGCCAAATCACAGGCAGCGATGGCAATCTCGCAGAGTACCCACAGAATAAAATTGGTGGTAGGATTGAAATGATCCCGACAAGCTTGCGCCAAATCGCGTTCTGCAACAACTCCTAATTTTACTGATAAATGCTGTAAAACCATGGCAAAAAGATTTGAAATTAAAACCACGGAAAGTAGAGTATATCCAAACTTTGCACCTCCTGCAATATCTGTAGCCCAGTTTCCGGGATCCATATAGCCCACGGCAATCATCAGTCCCGGCCCAGCGAACGCAAAGAGTTTCTTCCAAAAGCCCGCGTCTTTTGGAATATTGATAGAAGAAAAAACTTCGGGTAAAGAATTGGAGTGCTTTTCTCTTCTCCAAGGGGTTTTTAGATTCTTCACTATTGTTAGATTGGCCTAACAAAAATAATTAAATAAATTCTAGCATCACTTATAAAAAAGAAAAAATCCCGAAAAAAAATTTCGGGATTTGTATGATATGATTTTAAAGTATTACTTTGTGAATCGCACGGCCATTTTTCTGTCAACAGCTCTTTCATCATTAGAAGCAGTAGCGGGAACTTTAGCGAATTCGCTTCCGTAACCTTTTGCTTCTATCACCTGAGAGCCTACACCTAATTTAGCTAATTCAGCTTTAATAAAGTCTGCTCTTTTTTGAGAAAGCTCTTTGTTTTGCACAGCATCACCAGTGATATCGGTGTAACCGCCAACTTTTATTTTAGTGTCAGGATAGGCTTTTAAGATTTCTGCCAGGTTTTTAATTTGGCCTTCTGATCCTGGTTCCAGTTCAGTAGCTGAATTAATTTTGAAATTTACATTATCAAAATTATACCAGGTATCTTTCAATGCTGCATCATCTGCCGCGTTTTTATAACCGTCAGATTTTAAGAAACTGATCATTGATGCTTCCATTCCGTTGGCATAACCTTTAAGCATTTTTCCGTTTAGGTCGATGTCTGTAACTTCTTTTTGAGGCATCATTACTGCTGCGCTGTCATTAGCGGTTGACATTGATGAATCTATTGGAGCAATTTCCGTCGTTTCAGTGACAGGCTCAGGTTTCTTACCATATTGTTTCCAGAGGAACCAGGCTGCTAAAGCCAGTAATACAAGAGGCAATAACCATTTCCAGACAGATCCTCCTTCATTGTTACTATCGCTAGGCGCCGTATGGGAATTAGTATTTCCGCCTCTGTTAACTTCTACTTTGGGTTGATCATAAGAAGTTACTTTTACGGTTTCTGCTTCATGTTCATCGAAAATATTTCCGATCCCTAATGAGGCTAAAGAAAGGCCAGCGGGAAGTAATGAAGAAACGATTCCTTTTTGGTCATTCAGTAAACCGGTAATCCCAGATGCGCCGATATTGTTGTCTGCCGCATATTTCCCAACAGAACCTAAAGTCGCTCCTGTGACCATATTTAGTAAAGAGGAGGATGTTGAATTACTGACGCCGGAATAAGTTGATATGGCATTCACAACACCTGCAGTTTTATCTCCAAAAATCGCGGTTAGTACTGTTGTAATTAAAGAATTGTTTGATGTTCCACCTAATAAATTGCTAAGCATGCCACTGCCGGCAGCGCCGGTAATTGCATCAAGAACCGTTGGCTTTTCTGCATTATTAGCCATACCACCAACTACCGCTGGAAGTAACCCGCTAATCGCTTTCGAAATTCCTGATTCGCTTTCTCCATATTGAGAGGCAGCTTGCGAAATCAACGCCGGACCTAATTGTCCTTTAATAAGATCAATAATGTTTAATGCCATAATAGTTTAATTTTTAAGGTTAATTGTTTAAATATATGCAAAGTTTAGTCCAAAAACTTATCTATTAACTAATTTATTAAAACATTAACATTTCAAAATATTCAGCTTACTTTATGGCTAACTAGTAGGATTTTGCGAAAATCACTCTTTGTCTGGAAGGTTTTCCGGTAATTAAAGAGATGCCATCTTCCAATTCATTATTTAAAGGAATACAACGGATTGTGGCTTTTGTTTCGTTTTTAATTTGCTCCTCTTCTTCAGCCGTACCGTCCCAGTGCGCAGAAATAAATCCACCTTTTTCTTCGAGCACTTTTTTAAATTCATCGTAAGAATTCACTTTCGTGATGTGCGAATCTCTATAATTTAATGCTTTAGAGAAAATATCTTTTTGGATTGTTTTTAATAATTCCTCGATATAAAACTCAATGTTTTCTAAAGGTTGTGTTTCTTTAGTTAAATTATCTCTACGCGCTATTTCTACCGTCTTATTTTGTAAATCCCGGGCACCCATTGCAATACGGATAGGTACTCCTTTCAGTTCATATTCTGCAAATTTCCAACCCGGTTTGTTATCGGTTCGGTTATCGTATTTCACAGAAATGCCTTTGGCTTTTAATTTTTCCTGAATTTCAAATGCGACTTCATTAATTTGGTTTAATTGTTCTTCCCCTTTAAAGATAGGAACAATTACCACCTGAATTGGTGCTAAACTTGGAGGAAGTACCAATCCTAAATCATCAGAATGGGTCATAATCAAACCACCGATTAATCGGGTAGAAGTTCCCCAGGAAGTTCCCCAGGCATGTTCGATTTTTCCTTCTTTATTGGTGAATTTTACATCAAATGCTTTACCGAAATTTTGACCTAAAAAGTGAGATGTTCCTGCCTGAAGAGCTTTTCCGTCTTGCATCAAAGCTTCTATACAATAAGTTTCATCTGCACCTGCAAATCTTTCTGAAGCGGTTTTAATTCCTCTAATCACAGGAATGCCCATGAAATTTTCTACGAAGTCTGAATATACATGGATCATTTTTTCAGTTTCTTCAATGGCTTCTTCTTTGGTCGCATGCGCGGTATGTCCTTCCTGCCAAAGAAATTCTGCGGTCCGCAAGAAGAAACGTGTTCTCATTTCCCACCGAACCACATTAGCCCATTGATTAATTAAAATTGGTAAATCACGGTAAGACTGAATCCATTTTTTATAGGTATTCCAGATAATAGCTTCGGATGTTGGACGGACAATGAGTTCTTCTTCTAATTTTGCCTCAGGATCGACAATTAATTTCTTAGGATTATCAGGATCTGTTTTCAGACGGTAATGGGTTACAACTGCACATTCTTTTGCAAATCCTTCTGCATTCTGTTCTTCGGCTTCGAAATAACTCTTCGGAATAAAAAGAGGAAAATAGGCATTCTGATGACCAGTTTCTTTGAATTTTTTGTCAAGTTCATCCCGCATTTTTTCCCAAATTGCATAACCATAAGGCTTAATAACCATACAGCCACGGACTCCGGAATTTTCTGCCAAATCAGCCTGTACAACCAATTCATTATACCATTTGCTATAATCTTCAGCTCTCGAAGTAATTTTTGCCATTATATTTTATCTTTTAATTTAACTAGTACTCGCTTTTATTATCTAATTTAAAAAGCCTATTTTTACTCAAAATTTTTACTCAATAATTGGTACAATTTTGGTGTAATTTGCAAATATAAATCAAATTAAAACTTTTTCACCTTATCATGAAAAAAATTACTTATAAAAATTCAATTGGATTGCTGAAATCTAAAGCGGTTTTAGCAATATTCGGCAGTTTTATTTTAGCCTCTTGTGGTACGACAATGGGTGGTTATAGTGAGACCGATGGCGTATATTACGACCCTAATAAAGATACCATTCCAGAGGGAATTGTGATGAACAACGGAAATCAAGTGGGGAATTATTATGACTATCAGCAAACTGACAACCAAAACAAATATCTGAATTCCGAAAATAGAAATCAAAGTTGGCAAGATTCCATGAATTCCGATTGGGGGAATTTCACCGGAACCGAGACCTATTATACCGACTGGGGATATCCTTATGGATTTTATTCCGGATTTGGGATGGGCTTTGGATTTGGATCTCCTTGGGGATTTGGCGGTTATTATAATCCGTGGAGATTCGGCTACAGTCCTTTCTCCGGATATTACAATCCTTATTACGGCTACTATAATCCTTACTACGGTTACAGTCCTTACGGATACTATTCCCCATACGGATATGGTGGGTACAACAGTTATAACGCACCCCGATTTAATTATAAAAGAAGTGGCTCGGACGGTTCTGGATTTAGAAACGGTAATTCTGCGGTAAGGCAGAACAGTAATCAAAGTTCAGGTTTTAGAAATGATAATCCGAGATTTAATAAACCGCAGAATAATACACGGTATAATTCGGAACAAAATAACAGTCAACCAAGATATAGAACTTCGCCTCAACCGAATTCAACACCGAGACAAAATAATACGCCGAGACAGGAAGCACCTACTTATAACCAGCCAAGCAGAAATAATTCTAATGGTGGTGGTTTCAGATCCGGGACTTCAGGTGGCGGATTCAGCAGCGGATCATCCAGTTCGAGTTCTGGGTCTACAAGATCTTCAGGAGGTTTCAGACGATAATATTTAATTCAAGCATATTTTAAAAAATGATTAAAAAGTCTTTTATAATTTTGGGGATTTCCGCAGCATATTTTGTGAATGCCCAGGATATTTCCACCCTTAGGAATACGGCAGAAATTTATTCTAATTCGTCTTTAAACGGAACAGCAAAATACAATGCAATGGCCGGATCTATGGGAGCTTTAGGTGGAGATTTTTCGGTATTAAACTCGAATCCGGCCGGAATTGGAGTGAGTATCGCAAGTGAAATGTCAGGAACTTTAGCTATTCAAAACAGTAAGAACACCACTTCATTAGCAGGAAAATCAATCGATTATAAAGTGAACCGCACTGACCTTGGAAATGTGGGAGGTGTTATGGCATTAAAAATTGATGGCTCTTCTCCATGGAAGTTTGTGAATATTGGAGTCAATTATTCCAACCAGTCAATTGAGGATTATTCTGAAACGCCGGGAAACAACAAAGTGAATTTCAATCTTTATAACAGCGATAATCAATTAGTTGATAATATTGCATTTGTAGGTCATGCCTACAACCGATATGGCGACCTTTCGAAAATGAGCGTTGCAGTTGGCGGAAATTATGACAACAGGATTTATGTTGGTGCAGGCTTAAATTTTCACAGTGCAGTTATTGACCAATACGATTCCGCTGCATTTGATTCCAGCACAAATAATACCAGCAGTATTTACAACAAACAATACACCCCATTTTCTGAAACCTCTAATGGTTTTTCTGCTTCCGTAGGTGTTATCGGAAAAATTAATTCACAGTTCAGATTAGGAGCAGCTTTAGAAACACCAACTTGGTGGAGTATTTCCAGAGTTTATAATGAATACTTAAATCCAACAAATGGCACTTACACCGAGGATAGAAATCTTTCTTCTCCGATGAAAGCGACTTTAAGTGCTGCTTTTGTTCCGAATAAAAACTTTGCAATCAACGTAGATTATAGTTTAGGTTTGACAAAGCCAAAATATAAAGTCTATGGAAATGCTGAAACTGAACTGAATAACTTCTTCAGTGACCATTCTAAAAATTTATCTGAAGTAAAAGTAGGAGCAGAGTACAGAATTCAGGCTTTCCGTTTAAGAGGAGGCTACGGTTTTGCCTCAAGCCCTTTTGATTCAATGAGTATTTCAGCATTTACAGATAGTGGATCTGCAGCAAATACCTCTTTTAATAATTTAATTGTAGGGAAGAGATCTACGATTGGCGCAGGAATCGGTTACGATTTCAAATCTTTCTACATTGATGCAGCATATCAAAATTTAAGTTCTGAATATAAAAGCCCTTTCCTGAGAGGATTTGCGAGTAATAATACAGGATATTTCTCCAGTGATAATGATATTATAGAAATCGATGCAGCAATTGTTTCAAACGTAAAAAATACGAGAGATAATTTCTTTATAACGCTCGGTTGGAAATTCTAACTGAAAACAGTTTAAAAATAAAAAGACTCCGAATTAATTTGGAGTCTTTTTTTGCTTTACAATTTAATGATTATGGAAAAGATGACTGGTCATTGCAAGCAAAACACCTAATGTTACAAAACCAATTTTCTTCCAGTCGACATTGTGATTTTTATTGCTTTCGAAAATAATAACCGACGAAATATGAAGAAATATTCCGCCTACCAAAGCCAGAAAATACACTTCAAGATTTGGATTAAAATATTTGCCTAAAAGCAAGCCTAAAGGCGATGCCAACGCGAAAATCGAAATAATCAGAAAAGCCGAAGCCGAGAATTTTTTATTCTTCACCAAAAATGCGCCCAAAATAAATGAAATCGGAATATTATGAACCAAAATCCCTGTTAAATAAGGACTCAAGATCACGTCTTCATTAGCCAAAGGAATTCCTTCTAAAAATGCATGAATAAAAAGTCCAACCATTAAAGCGACAGGAAGAATGTTTTTTCCTTCGGAATGATCATGAAAGTGACCGTGTTCAAAACCTTTGGTCAGATTTTCCAGTAACATCTGGAGCAAAACGCCTCCAATAACCCAAAGTCCGATATTGTGATGTTCGCCCGAATAGACTTCCGGAAAAACCTCGTTTAAACAAATGGTGATTAAAAATCCGGCGCTTACAATCAAAAGATTTTTGGCGAATTTTTCCCGGTCTCCGAAAAATTTTCCCAGAAAAACCCCAATTAAAACACTGAGAATTAATAAAATAATAATCATAATTCAATTTTAGTCGTGACTTTTCTTTTTAAAAACATTAATGCATCGCGGAGAACTTTCCAAATTAAATTCATTCAGATGATAATCACCGAAAATCTGAACCCGTTCAAAACCAAACTCCAGAGCATAACTGTTGATTTCTTCCAAAGTGTGCAGTTTTACTTTTTCGAAAAAATGATAATCCTTGCCCTGATCTTTAAAAAAGATATCTTTGATGACGTGTTGGTCTTCAATTTTCTTTTTAATTGTAAAATCAATGCCTTCTTTAGTTGTTTGATCTTCTTTAATTAAAGTATTTTCGACCCATTTCGCATTCAGGAAATCCAGAACAAAATAACCGTCGTCTTTCAAAATATTGGAGATTGATTGAAAAACCTTTCTGTCATCATTTTCATCTTCGAAATATCCAAAACTGGTAAAAAGATTCAAAACAGCATCTGCTTTTTCTACTGATAATTCAGGAAAAATTTCTGCGCGCATATCATGAACTTCAAATTTCAAATCCGAATTTTCGAACTGTTTATTGTGTTCAATGCTCTGCGGAGATAAATCTAAACCTAAAACTTCGTAACCCATTTTGTTCAAAAAAACCGAATGTCGTCCTTTTCCACAAGCCAGGTCAATAATTTTCGAATCTTTCGGAATATTTAAGTTACTGATTAGCAGAGTGATGAAGTTTTCTGCTTCTGCAAAATCTCTGTCTTTATAAAGAATGTGATAATAAGGAGTATCAAACCAAGTTTCAAACCATGCCATTCTGCAAAAATAACTAAATTTGCAATTGCAAAACGAGAAGTTGTAAAAAGATTTCTTTTGACAAATATTTTAAAAAAATTCAAAAACAGCAATAGGTCATTTTAAATGAACCTTTAATAATAAACTCAATTCACCTTAAATAATTCAACAAATTGTTGGTCATCACTATATGGATACAGAAAATTTAAAAATACAGATTAAAACATTTTTCGGCCTCGAAGAAATTTTAGCAGAAGAAATCAGAAAACTCGGCGGAACAAATGTCGAAGTAAAAAACCGTGCAGTGAATGTCGAAGGCGATTTGGGCTTTCTTTACAAAATAAATTATTCAGCAAGAACGGCCTTGAAAATCTTAGTTCCCGTGCTCACTTTCAAAGCGTGGGACGAAAACCGTTTCTATGATAAATTGTTCGATTTTCCGTGGGATGAATATATGACGGTTGATCAGACTTTTGCAATTGACACTACGATTTATTCTGAGCGTTTTTCACATTCTCAGTTCATGGCTCAAAAAATGAAAGATGCGATTGTTGATTTCTTTAAATTTAAATACAACAAAAGACCAAGCGTTGATACGCAAAATCCAGATGTCAAAATACATCTTCATATTGACCGAGAATTGGTGACAATTTCGTTGGATTCTTCCGGCGATCCTTTATTTAAAAGAGGTTACCGAAAAGAACAGGGAGAAGCGCCATTGAATGAAGTGCTTGCTTCAGGAATGTTACAATTAGCAGGTTGGGATGGAAAAGGAAATTTCCTGGATCCAATGTGTGGTTCGGGAACCTTATTAATTGAAGCCGCCATGATTGCTATGGATTTACCGGCGCAGACTTTCCGTAGAAGATTCGGTTTTCAAAACTGGTTGAATTATGACGAAGAATTATTCAAAACAATTAAAGAAGTCCGTCTTAATCGTGTAAAAGAATTCACTGGAAAAATTATCGGTTACGATATCGACTCGGATATGCTTCACGCTGCGAGAATCAATATCGAATCTGCCGAAATGGAGGATGTTATCGAAGTAAAACATCAGGATTTCTTTGAATCTAAAAAAGAATTATTTCCATTAATGATGGTTTTCAATCCGCCTTATGATGAAAGAATTGTAATTAATGATGACGAGTTTTATGCTAAAATTGGTGATACTTTTAAGAAAAACTATCCAAATACTTTGGCTTGGCTAATTTCTTCAGATTTAGATTCATTGAAAAGAGTAGGATTGCGACCTTCACGTAAAATTAAACTGTTTAACGGAAAACTGGAATGTCGTTTTATGCAGTATGAAATGTATGAAGGGACGAAGAAAATTCATAAATTGGAAGGGAGAGAAGGAGACAGTTAATCAATTCCATTTTTACTTTTTTGAATTTTTTAAGAATTTTTAGAAATAAGACTTTTGTGCCTTTTGTGGTTAAATAAACTATGCAGTCAATCTCCATCATCATCGCTATCTACAACCGGAAAGACGAACTTTTCGAACTTCTCAATTCTTTATCCCACCAAACCGATAAAGATTTTGAAGTAATCATTGTTGATGACGGTTCGTTGATTAATTTGCGTCCGACTGCCGAATTGTTCAATGAAAGTTTAAAAATTGAGTTTTTCCGGAAAGAAAATTCCGGTCCGGGATTATCACGGAATTACGGAGCAAGAAGAGCCAAAAACGATTGGCTCGTTTTCGTTGATTCCGATGTGATTGTCGAAATCAATTATATTCAAAATATAAAAAAGAATATTTCCGAAATTCCGTGCGATGCTTTTGGTGGCGCAGACAAAGCCCACAAAGGATTTAATCTGATGCAAAAAGCCATTTCCTATTCCATGACTTCCGTTTTTACCACAGGCGGAATTCGTGGCGGTAAGAAGTCGGTAACTAAATTTCAACCCCGAAGTTTCAATATGGGCGTTCGGAAATCGGCTTTTGAAAAGGTTGGTGGTTTTTCCGAAATGCGCATTGGTGAAGATCCGGATCTTTCAATGCGACTTTGGGAGAACGGCTTCACGACAGCGTTTTTCGATGATATTGGTGTTTATCATAAACGCCGTGTCGACTTTGGAAAGTTCTCCAAACAAGTCTATCAATTTGGTTGTGCGCGCCCGATTCTCAATCAGCGCCATCCGAAATACACCAAGATTTCCTTTGCCTTTCCATCGCTTTTTTTACTGGGATATTTCCTCGGATTTATCGAGTATTTTTTCTTCCAAAAAGGACTGATTTTAGGTTTTTACGGACTCTACACGTTCATCGTTTTCTTCCATGCTTTATACAAAACCAGAAACATCAGCATTGCCGCAATGGCGATTATTTCTACATATATCCAAATGTTCTCCTACGGTTACGGTTTTCTGAAATCGTGGATTTTACTCAACGTTTTCCGCCAAAAACCCGAAGATGCATTTCCGAAACATTTTTAAAGAAATTATTTTTTTTAAAACAAAACCCTTTCAGCGTTTCGTCCTTTGATAATCTTATTTTCAATTGAAAAAACGCTGAAAGGGTTCTTACATAAAATCCCTATTTTTGCAAAAAGATATTCATGCAAAATTACTTAGAATTTAATTTTAAAATTGAGCCACTTCAACCTTGGAACGAGATTTTGATGGCAGAACTCATCGAAATCGGTTTCGACAGTTTTACTGAAGAACACGACGGGATTTTAGCCTACATTCAAACAGAACTTTTCAAAGAAGAAGAACTGAAAGAAGTTCATTTACTTCAAAATCCAGAAATTGCAATTTCCTACACTTTTCAGGAGATGCCGAATATCAACTGGAATGAAGAATGGGAAAAAAACTTTTCTCCGATCAACGTTGAAAACAAGGTTTCTATTCGTGCCGAATTTCATGAGAACCAAAACTTGCCGCACGAAATTATCATTCAGCCAAAAATGTCTTTCGGAACCGGACATCACGCGACAACTTATTTGATGATTCAGCAAATGCTCGACATGGATTTCAAAAACAAAACCGTTTTGGATATGGGTTGCGGAACTTCCGTTTTAGCGATTTTCGCCAAACAGCAGGGTGCCGGAAAAACCGTAGCAATAGATATCGATGAATGGTCAGTTGAAAATTCCATTGAAAACGCTGCACGAAATAACGTAGAGCTTGAAATTTCTCAAGGAACTGCCGATAATTTAGGAAGCGAAAATTTCGATATTATTTTAGCCAACATCAACAGAAATATTTTGATTTCAGATATTCCAACTTATGTTGCGGTTTTAAATAATGGCGGACAGTTATTGCTTTCCGGACTATGTTTCTTCGATGTAGATGATATTCTGGAGGTTTGTAATGAACAGAAACTGACTTTGAAAAAGAAATTACAAAGAGAAGAGTGGGTTTCTTTACTGTTAGAGAAATAAAAAAAACCTAGCGAAATGCTAGGTTTTAGTGACCTCGACAGGATTCAAACCTGTAACCTCCTGAGCCGTAATCAGGTGCGCTATTCAGTTGCGCCACGAGGCCTTTTTTTAGGTCTGCAAATATAACACTTTTTTATTCTTTTCAAATAATGAAAGCGACTTTTTTTACAATTTTTACACTTTTTCTTTTTTTAGCCTGCAAAAAAGAAAGTTCTGCAAAACTGAACGACTGGCAAATCATCTCTGAAAATGTTCAGTTTAAAGATGAAGGCAATGTTTTTCACCTGAAATCAGGGAAATTCGATTATACTGTTCCCATGGCTAAACTTCCTTTTAAAAAGGTGATTTTGTTGAATGCAAGTTTGGTTGGTTATTTCACAGAACTTAATTCAGAACAAAATATCATCGGAATTTCCAGTCCGGAATATGTCTATTCGAAAAAAGTTCAACAAATGATTAGCGATGGAAAAATTCAAAATGTCGGAAATGAGCAGAAATATAATTTAGAGAAAATTATCGCTTTAAAACCTGACGTTATTTTCACCAATTACATCGCAAGTTTTGAGAATACCTATGATTTGATTAAGAAAAACGGAATCGAAATTATTTTCTTGGATGAATATTTAGAACAGAATCCTTTAGAAAAATTGAAATATTTAGTGTTGTTTGGGAAACTCTTTAACCGGGAAAAGAAGGCTGTTGCTCATTTTGAAATCATCGAAAAAAGGTATGATTCTTTGAAAACGGTAGCGAAAAAATCGGTGAATAAGCCGGTGGTTTTGGCCAATGAAATGTATGGCAACCAATGGTTTTTACCGGGCGGGAAATCTAATTTAGCTCAATTTATCTCTGATGCCAATGCAACTTATATTAATGCTGGCAGTTTAGATTCAAAAGCAATCCCGATGAGTTTTGAGGAAGTTTTTGCAAAAGCTCAAAAAGCTGAATATTGGGTGAATATTGGGAATCACGTCAATAAAAAAGAGCTCCTTCAGATTAATCAAAATTACACCAAACTTCCGGTTTTTAATGACGGCAAACTCTACACAGTTAATGGCAGAGAAGTCTCGAAATCAAATGATTACTTCGAAAGCGGAGTGGTGAGGGCCGATTTGGTGCTCAAAGATTATATCAAAATTTTTCATCCTGAATTGTTGCCAAATTATCAATTAACGTATTTAAGGGAGCTGAAGTAAATATTATTTCTATTTTTGCATCTTTAAAAATTAGTCATTCAGCGTTTATGTGGAAGAAAATTAAAAAACTTATTTATATCATTATCCTGGCCAATATTCTGTTTATTGTCTGGGGTAAATTTTTTAATCCGCCCATTACTTTTACTCAAATCGGTGGTTTGGTAGAATTTGGAAAACTGAAAAGAGATTATATTTCTTACGGTGAAATGGGCGATAATGTAAAAAAGGCAGTGATTGCGGCAGAAGATCAAAGATTTTTTGATCATAACGGTTTCGATTATCAGGCGATTGAGAAAGCGATGCAGCATAATCAAAAGGGGAAAAAGATTCGTGGAGGAAGTACCATTTCCCAGCAGACGGCAAAAAATGTTTTCCTGTGGCAGGGTAGAAGCTGGATTAGAAAAGGTTTGGAAGCCGTTTACACCTTTATCATCGAATTGGTTTGGGGGAAAGATGTTATTCTGGAAAGATACCTGAATTCGATCGAGATGGGACGTGGCGTGTTTGGAGTTGAAGCTGCCTCAAAATATTACTTTAATAAAAGTGCCCGGGATTTAACCAAAAGTGAAGCAGCCTGGATTGCTACTATTTTACCAAATCCTCAAAAATACGATCCCAAAAATCCATCTCCTTATCTCAATAAAAAGCACAATAGGATTATGCGCCAAATGAATAACATTACGCTTAAATAATTTATCTTTACGGAGATTATGGGAGTTATTTTTCGACATAGAGAAGGTTTCAGTACTGTTCTGACCAAATATTTCAGTTTTAAAAATGAGACCAAATCGTTGGATCCCCTCATTGAATTACTTACAAGTATTCGTTCAGAGGATTTTCATGAGGTTTTGGATTTTCTGCGGGAAAATCATGAAGTTATCGAAAATTTGGGATATTATATCCGCAATTTGTTTGAAGGCAAACCATTTAACCTTTCGCTGACCGAAGCTAATATCTTGTCAGAAAACGCTTTTTATCCTGAACTGAAGAAAAGACTTCTCGATAAAATTTTGCCGAGTGTGGAGAATGAAGAAACAATTTGGTATTTGGTAGATACGGTTTCTGTTCGCCCGAAAGTTGATTTAGCGTTTTTTAGGAACCTGCAGAAAGAGAGTTTAGATGAGATTTTCAGATTGCTGAAGGTCGATCGGTATATTTTGAAACGCAGTGTGAAAAATGAATTGCTCTTTTCATTAAACATACTTTGCTGGCGTATTATCGGGAATGCATTGGATGTGCAGGTGATGAATATGGCACCTGAATATCGAAATTTTGACAATCCGTTTTTGGCAATGCAAAATGAAATTGATCTGTTAAACCTAAGCTATAAAGAGAATCCGGATTTTATATTGACTTCAAAAGATGTCAATTATAAACAGATTAAAGTGCTGATGCAGCAATGCCTGGATTTCGTGGCGCTCGCTTTTAAAAACTCTTCCAAATACGGTATTTCGGGGAAAATCAATCAGTCTTTGATGAAGATCAGACAACAATTGGAGCGAATGTCAGACATTCTTTCGGTGATGATTTTTGACAAAGAAGAAGACGTTTTAAAGAATTCTAAAAGATTGTTTTTTAAGATATTAGAATATAAATCTCATAAAAATAATCTACGGGAATTAATTTCAGACAGTACAAGACTGAAATCTCACCTGATTACCAATCATACCGCAGAAACCGGTTCTCACTACATTACCTCTACGTCCAAAGATTATATGAGCATGTTTTGGCGTGCAAGTGGTGGCGGCGTCATTGTGGGAGCGCTTTGTGTTTTGAAACTCTTATACGGTTATATTCCGGGAAGTGATTTTTCGCATGCGTTTTACTATGCGTTTAATTATGCAATGGGATTCATCATGATTTATCTGATGAATTATACACTGGCCACGAAACAGCCTGCAATGACGGCTGCTACAATGGCAAAAGTGCTTTCTGAAGGAGAAAATACACGTAAAAATTATGTGGATTTTGCGCATTTGGTTTCCAGATTATTTCGCTCGCAGTTTATCGCTTTTGTAGGAAATGTTTTGCTGGCTTTCCCGATTGCACTTGCGATTATTTACGGAATGGATGTTATTTTTAAACAGAATTTTGCAGTAGAAAAATCGGCTACCTTATTGAGAGATTTGGATCCCGTGCAGTCGAAAGCTATTTTCCATGCGTGTATCGCCGGATTTTTCTTATTTATTTCCGGGATTATTTCCGGTAATGTTGGGAACAGTTCTGTGTTTTATCATATTCCAAAGAGAATAGAAAAAAACCCTTTCCTTAATTATTTTGTCGGGAAAAATACGGCAAAAGGGCTTTCTGAGTATTACGCGAAAAATTGGGCGGGAATTATTTCTAATTTCTGGTTTGGTATTTTCCTTGGAATTACCGGTCCTATCGGTCTTTTCTTCGGTTTAGATTTAGATATCCGGCATATCACTTTCGCTTCCGGAAATTTCGCTTTAGGACTGTACGGCGCTGATTTCTCAGTAAGCAGTGCAACGTTTTGGATTTCTTTTGTAACCGTATTTCTGATCGGATTTTTTAATTTTGCCGTGAGTTTCGGCTTGTCGATGATATTGGCATTCCGCTCCAGAAAGGTGAATTTTGGTGAAGTAAAAGAAATTTACCGTGAAATATTCAGGTATTTTATGAAAAATCCACTGCGTTTCTTTTTGCCAATCCGTTCAGAATTGGATACCAGTACCAAAGAAATGGTGGATAATACCGTGATTACAAAACCAGAAGATCAATAAAATGTTCCTCACCGAATTTCTCCTGAAACTTCTTTAAATAAAAGGTTTTCCGCATTCTGAAATCATTTTTCAGCAAAGGCGATTTTATTCTGATTTCTAAAATTTTCCTGTTTAAATTAACAGACTCTATTTCACTGAAAAGAGCGTCGTTCAGATATTCATGCAAAAAATCCTTGACTTCAAAAGCCAGCAATTTATTTTCGAAACCATAAAGTCTTGCGAATGATTTCACGAGTTCTGAGGATTGAAATTCTCTTTTTTTCTTTTTCACAATTCAAAGATTTTACTTTCTTCATTAATTCTCTTCACCACATTTTCCGTTCTTTCTCTGCTTGTATCGGTAATGAAAATTTGTCCGAAATGTTCCTGATTGACGAGTTCGATCAATTGTGAAACTCTGGTGTCATCAAGTTTATCGAAAATATCATCCAACAAAAGAATCGGTGTTTTTCCGGTCAGTTCTTTAATGCGGTTCATTTGCGAAAGTTTGAGTGCAATCAAAAAAGATTTCTGTTGTCCCTGACTTGCAGTTTTCTTCATCGATGTTCCGTTCATTTCAAAAAGGAGATCATCTTTGTGGATTCCTTTGGAGGTATAAGTCAGGATTCTGTCTTTTTCTAAATTTTGTTGAAGTAAAGTGCCGAAGGTTTGGTCGCTTAAATCCGATTCATAAATGACCGTAATTTTTTCTTTTCCTTTAGAAATGATGTCGTAATAATTCTGAATTAAAGGCACAATCGAATCGGTGAATTCCCTTCTTTTTTCGAAGATTTTGGTTCCGAATTTTATTAAAGGTTCATTGTAAATTTCCAGACTGTCAAAATCGAAATATCTGTTTTTCGCAAAATCTTTTAATAATGCATTTCTCTGCTGAACCGTTTTTTGATATTGAATTAGGTTAAAAAGATAATCAGAATCGGTCTGCGAAATCATTGAATCTAAAAACTTCCGGCGGCTTTCGCCCGAATCTGAAATCAGATTGGAATCGTACGGAGAAATGATTACACTAGGCAAAAATCCGATGTGATCTGACATCCGATCGTAGGTTTTATCATTTTTTTTAATGATTTTTTTAGCCTCTTTCGGCTGTTGAATTTTGATGATGCTTTCTTTTTCGCCATCATCAATCGCTCCTTCGATGGTGAAGAAATCTTCGTCCGTTTTAATATTATTAAGATCCTTGTTTCCCAGAAAGCTTTTTGCCATCGACAAATAATAAAGGCTATCCAGAATATTGGTTTTTCCCACGCCGTTATTTCCCACAAAACAGTTAATCTGTGCTGAAAATTCAAAATTTCGTTCGGGATGGTTTTTAAAGTTGATAAGGGATAATTTTTTAATAATCATAATCCTAAAATGTTTTCGAGTTTTTCAGGGTTTTTTCTGGTATCCCAAATGGTGATGATTTCAATTTGATTGGTTGAAATTTTATATACAAAATAAAAATCTTTAATTAATCGTTTTCTACAATCGGTGTTCTTAATTTTGATGCCAATTTCGGGTATTCAAGAATTAATAATGCATATCTGTTGAAGAGATTATTGAGCTTTCTTGAATATGTTTTGGATTTATTTCTTTCAGTCCAGTATCTTAGAATTTCCTTCCGCTGCATTTTGGCAGAAATAGCCCACTTTAATCTTCTAGCCATTCTTCAAAATATTTTTCAACCTCTTCATTATCGATTACTCTTCCGTTTTTCACGTCATCTAATCCTTTTTCAATCATTTTCAAAACCACCTCTGGCAAAACAATTTCTTCTTCCCGGAAATATTCTTCTACTTCTTCTTCGGTCATTGGTTTTTCGGATTCATAGATTGATAGAGGTTCAGCGACGGATGTTACATTTTCAGCAGTGATCAATTCCCACAATTTTAAAATCAAATTTCGGTCAGAACTTTCACTGATTGTTCTGATTAATTTACTTTTTAGAAATTCAAAATTTTCCATCACTCAATATTTCTGTAAAGGTAAAAATTTCATTTCAGAATGCTTTCAAAAAAGAGCGTTGAGTTTTAGTTTTCGAAATTCACGAAATGGGGAATATCGGTGCCGGATCTTTTTAAATGCCTTATAAGAAAGTTGATTTTTTTAAGCAGAAAGGAACATCAATTTAGAAGATGTTTTAATATAATAAATAGTAAAGGAATTCCACTACAACTCTCTACCCAAAAAGAAAAGTAGGTTTCTTTGTTTGAGTTCTCCGAAAAATAAATCAGAAGGTAAGTTATAATCGAGGTTAAAAAAAAGGCAAAATAAAACTCAGTTTTTAAGGAAAAGATGGCAATCATTACACTGATAAAAATCAAAATATAAGCAAAGTGTTTTGTGTTTTGAATGCCTATTAATCGTGGGAAAGTTACAATCGTATCAGAGTTGACATCCCGGATATCAAATGGCAAAACCAGCGCAGTAATAAAGAGCCAGCTAATCCAGAAAATTTCTCGGTTAAATTCCGGCAAAATCAGCCAGGAATTGATTAATGCCCAGGTCAGACCCACATAAAATATTTTGAATAAAGGGATTTTCCGGACAAAAAATTTCAGAAAGGTACTGTCGTATAAAAGCCCTAGAACCACGATGATGGCCCATTTAATCAACCTGTTTTCATTGTGATTGTACAGAATTAAAACGGCCGAAATAATTCCGGATATCACGTTGAAAATCAGGATTCTGTAAAAAAGTTTTCCTGTGTTTTGGTATTTTGTGTAGAGATAGCCGCTGAAGTAAGTGATGAAAATTAATGCAATGGTCGGTATTTTGATAATATTCTCCTCCAACATAAAAAATACAGCAAAAAAAGTCCCCATCAAAGAAACATACAGTTGACTGTCGATAAGGTATTTTTTTAGTAAATTTAAACTGTTCATAAAAATCGCCTTCAGGTGTTTCAAAAACGCTGAAGTTTTTAAATAAGTAAACAAATCTATGAAAAATAAAATTTTCGCACTCCTCGTTCTGCTATTTGCTTTCAACGGAATTTTCGCACAGAAATATTATGACCTCCAGTGGAAGAAAGTGGCCGAAAATTACAAAACCGGAAAGTTTAAATCGAATCTTCCTTTAATTTTAGAAATTCAAAGTCACGCCATGAAAGAAGAGAATGCGGTTCAACTCATCCGTTCGCTAAAAGCAGAATTCAGCATCGTTAATCAAACTTCCGATGATGCGAAAAATGATTCTTCGGGCAAATTTTTCACCAAAATTGATGGTTTGCAAACGAAGTTAAAAGGCGGTGATCAATTATTATATCAGGTTTTACTGGGAGCGTTTTTTACGGATTATTACAATCAGAATCAATGGCGGATCAATCAGAGAACCAATCTGAATAATCAGGATTTTACCCAGATTGAAACCTGGTCGAAACTGGATTTTAAAAATTATTTAACCCAACATTTTAAAAACTTAGAAACGAAAAAAGTTGAACTTCAAAAAGTGAAAATGTCGAAATACAAAGAAATCTTTGATGAAATAGAAAATCTGGACTATTTCCCAACTTTGTTCGACTGGAATGCGATGAACGAAATCAAGTTCTACAACAATTCGCAGTTGTTTACGCCCAATGAACTGAAAATCAATCAATCGAAAATTTCAAATTTATATTCAGAACTCATTCAGAAAAATACTGGGAATGCAAAACTTTATTTTCAGCACCAGAAATTAAATGACGATTGTGGTTTTTCAAAATGTAAAGATAAATTACAGCAACTTCAAAACCTCGTTAAATCTTCAACGGAAGGTGATTATAAAGTATTGATTAATACCGAAATTATTGATCAGTTAATGAATGAACAAAAATATGCAGAAGCGCTGGTTTTAATTAAAAATACAAAGCAAGAATATCCGAATTCTAAATTTCTGAACAGTATTCTCAACCGCGAAAACAGTATTTTGCAGCCAAGTTTAACTTTAAATTACGAAAAACATACGCAGGCAAATTTGCCGATTCATTTGGTTGCAGATGCGAAAAACATTTCAAAATTTTCTTTAAATATTTATGAAGTTAAAGATGACCCGCAGAGTTTTCTGAAATATGTGGCAAACTCTTATGATAAAATCCGTTTTCCGGCAGTGAAGAAAACCTTGGTTCGGAAAGAAACTTTTGATTTACAGGATTTGAAAGATTATAAGAATCACAAAACTTCTCTGGAAATAAAACCGCTTCCGTCCGGAATTTATCTTGCAGAATATGTGGTGGAAAACGCCGTTCAGGAAAATTTCTATTTTATCGCCACGAATTCACGAATTATTTTTAACAAAAAAGATGACCGTAAAAGTATTGACAATCAACTACAACTTGTAAACCGTGAAAACGGGAAATCGGTTTCGAACGAAAATCTGAAAATTTTTGAATTTACCAACGATAACAAAGCCAATTCTTTTAGTGTAAAAACGGATCAGTCTGCGCTTTTTAGATTTCCGGTTTCTAAAGATAATCAGTATTACCGCTACTATTTGGTGCAGCAACCTTCTTCGAATGATTATAATTTAATGCAGGTTTATGGAAATCAATATTATAATGAACCAAAAAAAATAGAAGAAAAAAATCTTGCCCAAATTTTTATCGATCGGGGAATTTATCGCCCGGGACAAATCGTTTATTTCAAAGTAATTAACACCAAACTGTTGATGGATAAAGAATCTGTCGCAGTTGGAATCAAACAGAAAATAACATTGAACGATGCGAATGGTCAGGAAATTTCTTCCCAGACTTTTACGACGAATCAATTCGGTTCTTATAACGGAAGTTTCACTTTGCCGAACGGAAAACTCAACGGTCAGTTTTCATTAGAAGTTGATTCTGATGATTTAGATGATGATGCGACCAAATATTTTCAGGTTGAAGAATACAAACGGCCGAAATTTGAAGTGACTTTCGAACCCATAAAATCGGAATATAAATACGGCGAAACTATTGAACTGAAAGGAAAAGCGATGATGTTTTCCGGCGTGGCTTTAAGCAATTCAACCGTTAATTATGAAATCAAAAAACAGAATATCCGCTGGAGATATTTTTGGTGGTATCCGCGGGGAAATGATAACGAAAATTCCATTTTAGGCGAAGTTAAAACCAATGATAAGGGCGAGTTTATCATTAAAATTGATTTGAAAAAAGATGAAACTTTAGAAGGAATTCAGATTGACAATTATCAAATCAATGCTTCGGTCACGGATATTAATGGTGAAACACAATCTGCGACGGAAAATGTAAAAGTAGCCTCGGTTTCTCATTACATCAAAACCGATGATATCAAAGATTCTTTCACCGATGAACCCATTAAAATTAAGGTAGAAACCAAAAATTACAACGATCAGAATATCAAGAAATCTTATCAGGTAAAATTGTCGAAAATGCAGCCGAAAGAAAGAATTTTCCGGACCAATTTTGAAAATCAAATTCAGGATCTGCCGAAGTTTTCGAAAGCAGAATTCATTCAAAAATTCCCGCACGATTATTTTTCAAATGAAGAAAAAGAGAATAAAGTTGAAAAAATAATAACGGATAAAATTGCGGATTCCAAAATTGTTAGATTAACCAGTAATGATGAAACGTTGATCAATAGACAGGGAAATGCAACGGATTTAGATTTAGGCAAACTTTCCGCTGGAAATTACAAACTCGAACTCTTCAACATCGAAGGAAAAGACACCATTAAAACAGAAAAAACATTCGCAGTTTATGATAAAAGATTCCTGAGCGATTCACAGAAACCTTTCCTGAAAGTCATCAATTCAAAGACCGAATATCAGAGAAATGAAAAAGCGAAAATTTATGTTTATTCGGCAATTCCTGATGCTTTGGTAAAAATTTATCTGCAAAACGGAAACGGAGAAACTGTAACGGAAGAGAAAAAACTGAAGAACGGCGTTTTGGAATATGAAGTTTCTTTTCCGAAAGATGAAAGCATCAATCAGATTTATGTTCAGTTTCAGCTCATTGCTTTTAATGATGTTCAAACCGAAAACATCAATTTAAGTATTGCTTCCGACAAAAAACCATTACGTATCGAAACCGTCACTTTCCGCGATAAATTACAACCTGGACAAAAAGAAAAATGGACGGTAAAAGTTTTAGGCGAGGATAAAGAGAAAATCAACGCTGAAGTTTTGGCCAATATGTATGATAAATCTTTGGATCAGTTTGCTGGCAATTCTTTCTCGTGGCAGAAATTATATCAGCAGTATTTTATCATGAATTCCTATGATATTAATGAAAGTTTGTTACAGAAAAATTACAGTAAAAGAGTTCAATATCTGAAAACATCGAACGTAAATATTCCCGAATTTAATTGGTTCGATGGTGAGATTTATGGAAATGTAATGTACAATAGAGTATTGGCTCCTATGTCTTCAGCGAAAGAAGTGCGGGAGTCGAGCGCTATCGATGAAGTAGTTGTTACAGCTCTCGGAGTCAAAAGAGAGAAAGGTAATGTAGGATATGCGTCTGATACCATAAAGACTAAAGCGATTGAAGAAGTTAAAGTGGATTTAGACAAAATTCCAGTCCGTCAAAACCTCAATGAAACAGCATTTTTCTACCCCAATTTATTAACCGATAAAGACGGAAATATTACCTTTGAATTTACATCTCCGGAAGCATTAACACAATGGAAACTGATGTTTTTAGCGCATACCAAAGATGCCCGTTCAGTAACTTTAGAAAAATCAGTTATTACTCAGAAAGAATTTTCCGTTACTCCAAATTATCCACGTTTTTTACGCGAAGGTGATGAACTGAATCTGCAATCGAAATTGTCGAGTTTAGTAGAAAAAAAATTAAGTGGAGTAGCGCAACTTCATATTTTAGATGCGTTTACGAATGAAGATATTTCTTCTCAATTTAATTTAAAGGAAACTCAAAAATCATTTAATTTAACAGAAAACGGAAATTCTTTAGTGAACTGGACCGTGAAAGTTCCAAATAACGTTTCTTCCATTATATTTAAAATTGTCGCAAAAGCGGGTGATTTTTCCGATGGTGAACAAAAAGCAATCGCCATTTTGCCAAACAGAATGTTGGTTACCGATGCTGTTCCGATTTTTGTAAAAGAAGGTCAGACGAAAACTTTTGTTTTAGAAAATTTGGTAAAAAATACTTCGACAACAGCCATCAATTTTTCAAATACTTTGGAATTAACGACCAATCCGATTTGGGAGATTATGTTCGCTTTACCAAGTTTGAAAAACGACGCGAACAATTCTGCGGATGTAGTTTTTAACAAATGGTTTGCAGACGTTTTGGCTTCCGAAATTTTTAAAGCCAATCCGAAACTGAAAACTGTATTTGAAGAATATCAGTCGAAAGGTTTATTGAAATCTAATCTGGATAAAAATCAGGAACTGAAACAATTGCTTTTGGAAGAAACGCCGTGGGTTTTAGAAAGTAAAAATGAAACCGAACAAATGGAGAAGTTAGCACGTTTGTTCGATGCTAATAATATGCGGAATTCCATTAACGAAGACTGGAGCGAATTGCAGAAATTGCAAAATCCGGATGGTGGATTTTCCTGGTATCAAGGTTATCCGAGTTCGTATTATAACTCGCTTTATATTCTTAAATCTTTAGGGAAAATTAATGAATGGCTGAAAGGAAACGTGGCAGATTATCAATCTAAGGAAGAGAAAGAAATGGTTTCGAAACTCATTAATTATGTTGATTCTGAAGTCAATAAATATGGACCAATTGAAAGAAAAGACGTGGTAAATAATTACGTTCTTGATTATTTGGACACCCGAAATTATTGGGAAAAAGAATATCCTTTAAATGTAAAAGGAAAAGCGTTGAAAAATGCAGTTATTGCTAAAGCGAAAACAGAAAAAATAACCGATTTCACATTCTTTGGATTGCACCGTTTGGCGCTGTTATTTGATGATTACGGAGTGAAAGATCTGTCAAAAAAATTCCTGACTTATTTAAAAGAAACTTCCACAGAATCGGAAGCGCAGGGGATTTATTGGAAACAGAATCTCGATAACTGGGGTTGGTATAATTCCAAAACCGTGAATCACGCAGGAGCTTTGGAAGCGTTTAATAAACTCACGCCAAACGATACGAATTTTATTGAAGAAATGAAAATTTGGCTCATCACTCAAAAAGAAGTTAATTCCTGGGGAAGTTCACGGGGAACTGCGGAAGTGATCTTCACTATTTTAAATTCAGGGAAATCATGGACTTCAAGTGACAGTGATAAAGCCACCATTGCTTGGGGCGGAAAAGAACTCATCAATCCGGATTCAAAAGCAACAGGTTACGTGAAATCGACGATTAAAAATGAAAATATCGACAAAAAATTAGGAACCGTTACGATTACAAAACCTGGTGCAGGAATTGTTCAGGGTGGCTTATTCTGGCAATATTATGAGGATTTGGATAAAATAAAATCTTCCGAATCTTATCTTTCCATCACCAAAGAATTGTACAAAAAAGTGAAAACCGTAAACGGTGAAGAATTGGTAAAAATTGCGGAAAATTCGCCATTAAAAATCGGCGATAAAGTCACGGTAAGAATGATTTTAAATACGGACAGAAACATGGAATTTATTCATTTAAAAGATATGCGTGCTGCAGGATTTGAACCTTTAAACGTGATTTCCGGGTATGAATGGAAAAATGGCTTGGGTTATTATCAATCCACGAAAGATGCGTCCACAAACTTCTACATCGAAAATATGAAGAAAGGGAAATACGTTTTCGAGTATGATTACATCTGCAATGCATCGGGAACGTTTAGTAACGGAATGACGACGTTGCAGAATTATTATGCACCGCAAATGAATGCGCATACGAAAGGAACGAAAGTTACAATTACCGAATAATCAACTTTGACAAAGTTTTAAAATTTTTGTTAAAACTTTTAAAGAGATCCGCTTCAAGTTTTGAAGCGGATTTTTTGCTTTATCCGAAAAATTCAACCCCATATTTTTTCGTAAATTTATTTATGAATTGTTGGTGTGGATAAGTCAATATTTATCTCCTCAAATTCATAAAGGAAATTCATTTTTTGACAAATGTCAAAGGATTTGATTTCTATTCTCCGCAACTTTGTACCATCAAACAAACAAATAGAGAAAATGAAAACCTTTAAAAATAATCTGGGCAAATTGCTGCTCTTTTTTCCGCTGGTTTTTTCCGCCCAACAGGCACCAACTTTACAGGAACTGATTGACAGTGCTTTGGTTAATGACGGAAGTTTAACACAACAAACCCTCGAGAATAAATACACCAAACTGGATGATCAAAAATTGAAAGATGTTTTTCTTCCGAAAGTTGATATCTCGGGGAAAGCTGGTTATCTGTACGCAAGTGCTCATTTAAAATCTCCGGAAATTGGTATTCCTCCCATCCCCGGGATTTTTCCGGGTGCTATACTTCCGGAAGGTCAGCTCGACAATAACCTTAATATTTCGGGACTTTCTGCTTTAGCAAAAGCTGAAGCGAGCGTTCTTCTCTATTCCGGCGGGAAAGTGAAATATCTGAAAGAAGCCAACAGAGAAAAAAATATTTCTGAAAATTTATTGATGCAAAAAAGCCGGGATGAGATCATCACCGAAGTTTCAAAAGCCTATGATCAAATGGCTTTGGTGCAAGAATCCAAAAAAGTTTTAGATGAAGCAAAAAAACGTTTGGACATCAACAGAAAAACCGCCGATAAAGCTTTAGGTTACGGATTGATTACGCCGTACGACCGAAAAAAAATTGAACTGGCGCAGGCAACTTTGGACTCGAAATTAGTAGAGTACGAAGGAAAAAAAGAACTTTTGATTACCCAGATCGAAATTTTAACCGGAATCGAAAGAGAAAGAATTGCTTTAATTCAACCGCAATTACAAACAATTTCCTACGAAGTTCTCGATCAGAATATTGAAAATAGAGTAGAAATCCAGGCTTTGAATCACGGCATTAAGGCCACCGATTATAAAATTAAAGCTGAGGAAAGATGGTGGGTTCCGAAGGTTCAGGCGCAAACTTCACTGAGTTATTTCGGTCTGTTCAATAGTAACATTTCGACTTCCAAAGAATTGTTGCCGAACACAGGAAAGAAACTCGATCTGAATCCTGCGAATACAAGTGTTTTTCCATTATTTCAGGCGGGAATTGGATTTAAATGGGATGTTTTTGATGGTAATGAAGGAAAACATCTGGTGGAAAAAGCGAAAATAGAAAAGGAAATTTTAGAAAATAAAAAACGTGACGCTTCCAAGAAATTGAATCTTAATTTAGCTAACAATCAAACCAATTATACGATTGCTAATGCTCAAATTAAGCTAAAAGAAAAGTCCCGCGAAATTGCAAAAGAAGGTTTAGAACAGGTAGAAAAAGAATTCCGGTACGGAACGAAAACTTCCTCCGCTTTGATTGACGCAGAAAACGATTTGGAGAATGCGGAACTGGAATTACAAACCGCAATTTTTAACCAAAGAAGAAGTGCAATCGAACTGATGAAATCCACTCAGAATTTGCAGATCCAAAACCTTTAACTTTTAACCGCAAAAGAGACAAAAGACAAATGAAGTAAAGATTTTCAAAAGTCTGCAAAAATTGAGACATTTACGGTATTTACATTTTGCAAACTGTTGAATTACCTCCATTAAAATAAAACTTTTGCCTCTTTTGCGGTTGAAAAATTTAGACTCTCTTTAGAAACCAATCATAACAAACAACCAATCAAAATGAAAAATACTGTATTAACGTCTTTGGCTTTGGTAAGTGTGCTGGCACTTTCCGGCTGTAAAGAATCAAAACCGGAAAGAGAAATTGTGGGCAAAACCAAAAAAGAAATTATTTCTTTTGCTCCAAAATTATCAGGAAGGATTTTAACCATTAAAGTAGAAGAAGGACAAACCATAAAAGTGGGTGATACGCTCGCAATTCTAGACGTTCCCGAAGTTTCTGCAAAAATTGCGCAGGCAAAAGGTGCAACTTCCGCTGCAAGAGCGCAGGTTCAAATGGCTCAAAACGGTGCGACAGCCGATCAGCTCCGTCAGTTAAGAGCCAAACAAAAAGGTTTGCATGAACAGTTTCAGTATGCACAGAAATCTTTTAACCGGGCAAAAAATATGTACCGCGACAGTTTGCTTTCGCCTCAGAATTACGATGAATATTATGCAAAATATCAAGGAGCAAAAGCGCAGTTGGATGCTGTAAATGCGGAACTTCATGATGTGGAATCAGGAACCCGTTTTGAAAAAATAGAAATGGCGCAGGGACAGGAAAGTCAGGCACGAGGTGCTTTGCAGGAAGCCAATGTGGCGTATTCCGAAAAGTATATCATCGCCACCAATGATATGGAAATCGAAACCATCGCTCTCAACAAAGGAGAATTGGCGACCGCAGGTTATCCGCTTTTCACAGGTTATATTCCCGACACTTCTTATTTCAGATTTACCATTCCGGAGTCTAAAATTGCGAAATATCAGAAAGGAATGACCGTGAAAATGACCGTTAATTATAATAAAAAAGAATTTATGGGAAAAATTGTCGCCATAAAACAACTGGCGAAATACGCTGATATCACCACCGCTTTCCCGGATTATGAACCGGAAGAAGCGATTTACGAAATCAAAGTGGTGCCGGAAAATCAGCAGGCGGCGAAAGATATTTTGGTGAATTCAAATGTGACTTTAAAGTAATTCAAAAATTAAATTAAATCACAAAAAATGAAACAAATCAGATATTTATTGAAAAGGGAATTCCACCTGTTTTTCACCAACAGAACGATGCTTTCCGTTTTCTTTTTAGCACCGGTTTTTTACGCTTTGCTCATCGGTTTCACCTACAAATCCGGGAAAGTAGAAAATATTCCCGTCATCGTGGTGAATCACGACAACACGCCGTTATCCAATCAGGTGGTAGAAATGCTGCAGGACAGCAAAGCGTTGAACATATTAAATTATATCAACGAACCCGCAAACCTGAAAGACGAAACCATCAAAACAGAAGCTGCCGCGGCAATCATCATTCCGGAACGTTTCGAAGCGATGATGCTTCAGAAAAAATATCCGGAGATGAATGTTTACGTGAACACTTCAAATGTTTTGACGGCGAATTTTGCCACCAAAGCCATTCAGTTGACTTTAGGAACCTTTTCTGCGGGAGCCGAAATTAAAGCGTTGGAGAAAAAAGGAATGAATGCAGATTTGGCGAAAACCCAATATGAACCTTTCAAAGCGAACTATATTACGCTCTTCAACACCACGAGTAATTATCTGGTTTTTATGTGGCCGGCAATGATGGCGGTCGTTTTACAGCAGGTGATTTTACTCGCAATGGCGGTAACTTTTTCCGAAGAATTTAAAAGAGAATCTTTCCTAAAAGATTTTGCCGGAAAAGAAAAATATGCGGTTTTCGTCATGGCGATTAAATGTCTGCCCATCTGGATTTTCGCGAATTTCAATATTTTGTTTTTCTATCTGTGCAGTTTATATTTTAGAATTCCGGTACCCGACAATGTTTGGAATTTCTTTTTAATCACCGCAGTTTTCGTGGTGGCGGCAACCAATCTAGGCGTTCTCGTCAGTATTCTGGTACCGGATGCGCTGAAAGCAACGCAAGTTTTAATGGTCATCGCATCTCCCGCGTTTATCATCAGTGGATTTACGTGGCCGACTTTCGCCATGCCGGAATTTATTAAAAGTTTTACGGCGATTATTCCGCTGACTCCTTATCTGGAAGCGTTGAAAATTATGGTCGTACAAAATGGTTCTGATATTTTAACAAAAAAACATCTGATTCATCTGTTTATTTTAGGTTGGGTTTATTTTATTTTAGGTTGGATCGCCCTGAAAATTAAAATTCATTTCCTTTTTAAAAAATATAAAATCTCGCAAAATATTGAAAAAGACGAGTTATCGGAATTAATTTCTTCCGAGGAATAATTTTGACTTAAAGTAATAACAGTTTTCATGCTGTTTGTTTGTTGAGGACGTCTGGGCTGTAGTACAGACGTTCTTTTTTATTTTTGGCAGACATTTCGCTCGTCTTTAAGGACGAGATTCCCGCTTTTTTATTCCGTTTCGTTGCATAAAAAGAGTTTCACTCAAGCCGGGCTGCAGATTTTGCTTCATTTACTAGTGATGATTAATATAAAATCTCTGTCTTTTTACCATATTCTTTCTTTATTTTTGTGAAAACTATACGAAGTGAAACTGCTCGACCAAATTTCAAAATATATAAAACCAGACGCCGTTACCGAAGATTTTTTTCGCAATGAAACGCAGACCAGAATTTTCGCAAAAGGCGAACTGTTAAGCCATCAAAATACTCATAACCGAAATGTTTATTACATGGAAAATGGTCTCGCGCGAACGTATTATTTTGAAAAAGGAAAAGACATCACCACCAATTTTTATTCAGAGGGAAAATCATTCGGCAGCATCGACACGATTTTCAATAATGTTCCCTCGATTTATAATATCGAAACTTTGGAAGAAAGTACGGTTACCTTTTGTGATTATAAAAAGTTGGAAGAACTGTGTTCAGTTTCTTTGACCTCGGCGAATTTCAGCCGGTTTCTTTTGGGGAATTTAATGGCTCAGATGTCGAAACGGATCAGTTCGCTTCAACACATGACGGCGAAAGAGAAATACGCGCAGCTTTTGGAGGAAAACCCCAACATTATCCTTCGTGCCCCTTTGGGAATGATCGCATCTTATCTCGGGATTTCACAGGAAACGCTGAGCAGAATCAGAAGTGAAATTTAAATCGTAAATATTCCTTAAAATAATTCTATTTTTGTTTGATAAAACTAAACTATGCAAGATATTTTTAATGCTAAAGAAGCGCAGAATTACATCGACAGAATCAATAAACTTTCTCCAGATTCAAAAGCGAAATGGGGCAAAATGTCCGTCGATCAAATGTTGGCGCATTGCAATGTAACTTATGAAATGGTGTATGAACCGCAAAAACATAAAGCACCGGGCGGAATTGCGAAATTTATTTTAAAAAGATTTGTAAAACCGAAAGTGGTAGGCGAAAAATCCTATTCTCAGAATTCTCCGACTGCACCACAATTTATAATTAAAGAAAGCAAAGATTTTGATTCTGAAAAAAAACGGTTGATCGGCTTTATTCAGAAAACACAGCAGTTAGGGCGGGAATCTTTTGACGGAAAAGAATCATTTTCTTTCGGGAAACTCAAGGCTCAGGAATGGAACAATATGTTTGCGAAACATTTAAATCATCATTTGGATCAGTTCGGTGCCTAATTATTTAATTTTAAAAACACAACCATGAAAAAAATTTTACTCACTTTGATTTTAATAAGCGGTTTTATTACTGCCCAAATGCCCGATATCTCCAGCGTTTGGATGAACAATTCTGAGCCTTATTTAGGAACCATCACTGCGGAAAAAATTCCGATGAAGGTGAAAATTAATATTTCGGAACAGGATAAAAAAAATGATCAGGAATATTTTGTTTCCGGATTTTCTTTAGTAGAAAAAACGAATACCAAATTCGAAGGTAAACTGAAAATCACTAAATATAAAGACGCTCAAAAACGAAGTTCGATTTTTGGCGAATATGAATTGGCCGAAGAAGGCACGGGAAAACATTCCGGGATTTTAAAAGGAAAATTTATTTATACCTTTATGTGGAATAAAAAAACCGATAAAATTGAAAATCAATTTATCGAGTTTATTGGCAACTGGAAAAGTTATGACGGCAATTTAGAGTACCCGACGAACTGGAAAAATCAATAATTTAAAAACAATATCATGGCAACAATTAACGCGTATTTAACTTTCGACGGAACTTGCGAAGAAGCATTCAATTTTTATAAATCCGTTTTCGGTGGTGATTTTCCGATGGTCGGAAGATTTGGCGACATGCCGCCACAGGAAGGAATGCCCGCAATGTCAGATGATGTAAAAAACAGAATCATGCACATGACGCTGCCTATTTCTGCGGAAACCATTTTGATGGGTAGTGACACGATGCCAGGAATTCACGATCATAAAATCGGGAATAATATTTCGCTTTCCATCAACACGGATTCCAAAGAAGAAGCCGACCGAATTTTCAACGGACTTTCCGAAGGTGGAGTAGTTACAATGCCGCTTGCCGACACGTTTTGGGGCGCTTATTTCGGGATGTGGACCGATAAGTTTGGCATCAACTGGATGGTCAACTATGATGATCCTTCCAAAGTTCAGGCTCATTAATTTTTTTAGAAGCAACAGGATTTTCTCTTCTTACAAAACCCGTCCCGCTTTCCGCTCTATCTTTTGCTACACTTCGTTCCGCAAAAGAATGCTGCTGCAATCGGGGCTAGAATGAAGTTCAGTTTTTCTTTTTAAAACTTACAAACAATGAAATTTACATCAGAACAAATCCACGAAGCCCAAACAGAGAGTGGAAATATATTTCCGGTTTTAATTCGGCAATTAAAATTATTGGGAGTTGTAAATTTTATCACTTTCGTTACAGATGGTCACACCGATTACTTCGATGATGAAAAGGAAAGTATCACCTCAGAAGCTACACACGATCTTCTAATTTCTGAAAATACCAATGCAGAAAAATTTCTCGAACGATTAAAATTGCATCAAAATGGCGGAACCAATTTCCAAACATTTTGCCAAGATTGCGCAGAAAATGGAATCGATTGCTGGATTGTAGATTTACAAAAAATGACGTGTACTTATTACGACAAAAGCGGGAAGGAAATATTAGTAGAAAAAATCCCTACTGTTCCTCTTTAATACAAAGCGAAAAACCCTTTCAGCCTTTTAAAGACTGAAAGGGTTTTTAAATAAATTGGATAAAATTTAGATAGTTACATTTTCCAGAATTACGGCATAACCTTGTCCGACGCCGATGCACATTGTCGCCAACGCATATTTCTTTCCTGTTTTTTGTAATTCCAAAGCGGCAGAATACGTGATTCTCGTTCCGCTCATTCCGAGTGGATGACCAAGTGCAATTGCGCCACCGTTTACGTTGACTCTTGCATCATCATTGGCGATTCCGAGTTCTTTCAGACACGCAATACTTTGCGCGGCAAAAGCTTCATTCAATTCAATAATATCGATTTGGTCTAAAGTAAGATTTGCTCTTTTCAAAGCCAGTTTAGTTGCTTCAACCGGACCGATTCCCATAATTCTGGGTTCAACGCCAACCACGGCAGAACTTAAGATTTTAGCCAAAGGTTTTAAACTGTAATTTTTCACCGCATCATCTGAAGCAATAATCACGGCAGCAGCTCCGTCATTTAAACCTGAAGCATTTCCCGCGGTCACCGTTCCGTTTTCCTTTAAAAAAGCCGGTCTTAGTTTCGCTAAAATTTCTAAAGTAGAGTTCGGTTTAATGAATTCATCTTTATTAATGACAACCGGATCTCCTTTTCGTTGTGGAATTTTAAGGTCAGAAATTTCTTCTGCCAATCTTCCGCTTTCCTGCGCTTTTTTGGCTTTCATCTGAGAATTTAAGGCAAATTCATCCTGTTGCTCACGTGAAATTTCAAACATTTCCGCTAAATTTTCTGCGGTTTTTCCCATCGCATCAATTCCGTATATTTTTTCCATTTTTGGATTGATGAAACGCCAGCCAAAACTCGAATCATACATTTTAGAATCGGTTCCAAAAGCAGATTCCGCTTTGGAAAGAACGTAAGGAGCTCTCGACATTCCTTCAACACCGCCCGCAATAAAAAGATCACCTTCGCCGGAACGGATCGCACGCATCGCCTGAACAATCGAACTCATTCCCGAGGCACACAATCTGTTCACCGTTTCGCCCGGAACATTCACCGGAAATCCTGCTAAAAGTAAAGCCATTCTGGCAACATTACGATTATCTTCACCCGCTTGATTAGCGCAACCGATGATAACATCATCGATTTTATCTAATGGTAAATCCGGATTTTTTTCGATTAAACTTTTTAGTACAGAAGCCATCAGATCGTCAGTTCTCACAGCGGCTAAGCTTCCTTTAAAATTTCCGATGGCCGATCTTGTCCCATCGATAATATAGGCGTTTTTCATTCTTTATTTTTAATGAGCGTAAATTTAAGAAAATTAAAAAGACTTCGGGAAATGTAAATCCTGACTTCTTTAAAATGATTTTCCTGTCATCTAACTTTACTTAAACTCCTTTAATAATTTTGAAACAACTGCTCAAAAAAAGAATTCCTGCTGCGGTCAATGCTGCTAAATAAATTGGCTGACTTTCATTTCTATTTGCCACCGCAATTGCAATTAAAGCCCAGACTGCTACAAAAGCGAACACCGGTGCATTCTTCTTCCAGGTCATAAAAAGGTGAATTAAAGATGCGGTAATGATTAAAATAATGGTCCAGTTCACTTCCGAAATTCCGAAACCTCTCCATTCGGTTTTTTTTAACCAAGCTGCTGTAGCTGCGATTAGAGCGACACTTACCCAACCCGAATAAATTTGAAAAGGAAAATTAATGAACCATTTTTCGGCAGCGGTTGAATGGTGATTTAAGGCTTCCAATACAATGATTAAAAGCGAAATAAAGGCGATCAACAGAACGATTACAGATAATCCGGTAAAACCGTAAAGCCAAGTTACGATCCAGGCACAATTAGCAATACAGGAAACGACAAACCACCAACTGATTTTTCTTACAAAGCCATTCGCTTCATTTTTAGCTGGATTGAATAAACTTCGGCCCGTGTAAAAAACGAAACCAATTAAAAGCAGATAAATAAATCCCCAAATTGAAAAAGCATAACCTGCCGGAGTAAAAAAATTGTGGTATTGATCAGAAACATTGGCGATTGTCTTTCCATTAAATATTCCGGTATTGCTCAGATAATTAAAGATAATGGTGAAAATCAGAAAGAAACCATTGGCGATTTGCAGTTTTTTTATCATTTTTAAAGAAATTTTATAGGGTTTGATCACTCTAAATTAGTCAATTTTACGACAGCAAAAGAACTTTATTCTGCGATAAAATTGGGAATACAGATTTCTGGTGATTCTACTTGTAGGATTCCCACCATTTTTCATAAACGGTGGAGTCATTTTGCCAAACGGTTTTTTTCCCAATCTTAGGAGTAATCAGGCGTAAGTTTTCTTTTTCATTGAGCGTCATTATTTTTTGCAAAGGTTCTTTCCAGTCGTGCAGGGCAAGTGCGAATTTTGAATTGTGAATAGGGATTATTCTTTTTGCTTTCAGATTTTTAGCAGCCATCAAAAATTCTTCGGGCATCATATGAATATAGCGCCAGTCTTTGTTATACTGGCCATTTTCAAGAATAGCCAAGTCAAAACCGCCATATTTGTTGCCAATTTTTTCAAAGTGATTATCAAATCCGGAATCGCCGCCGATATAGATTTTTCTTTCCGGAGTTTCAAAGATAAAACTCGCCCAAATGGCTTGGTTCCGCTTAAAACCACGTCCGGAAAAATGCCGCGCTGTCTCTGCGTAAACTTTAAACCCATTTCCCAAATCAAAATTTTCGCCCCAATCGAGTTCGATAATTTTTTTAGGATCATAATTCCAATATTCCAAATGTTCGCCGGTTCCTAGTCCTGTAATAACCTGTTTTGCTTTTGGATTGAGCTTTTTCACGGTTTCATAATCCAGATGATCCCAGTGATCGTGCGTAATGATTAAATAATCTAATTCCGGGATATCTTCTGCCGCATATAAATCGGTTCCGGAAAAGGCTTTTGCGGCAAACTTTACCGGAGAAGCATTTCCGCTGAAAACGGGATCCACAAGTATTTTTTTGCCGTCAATCTGTATGAAATAAGAAGAATGTCCCATCCAAACATAAATATTTTCATTTGGATTCAAATTTTTCAAATCGGTTTTTTCAAAATTAAATTTTTCCTTCGGGATTAAATTTTTGTTTTTGCCGAATAAAAAGCGGAAAATCACTCCCGGAATTGAAGCATCTTCTGCGAGTTGCGGCGTAAAATTAATATTATCGAATTTATCCTTTTGATAATGCGACGATTTTTTTATTCTTTCCAAACGTTTTCCAGTCGGCGCCTTCCCGAATTTAGGATGTTGCATAAAAAGGAAAAGGGCAGCGGTAAAAACGATTGCTATAAGCAGTACTGCAATCATCATATTTTTAAATAGCTCCAAAGTAGTTTTATAAAAAAGTTGTTATTAGATTTGAACGGTTCAGAAAATATTTTACTTTAAAATAGGTTCAAATTTAGTTTAAAATGATGAATGCGAAATATCATAGGAATATTTTTTCTTTCTGCTAAAAATTATACTAACTTTATTACAATCAAAAAAAACAAAAATTATGCATGAGATTGTACTTGTTCAACAAAGGGTAAATGCCCCTGCTGAAAAGGTTTGGAAAGCCATAACCGACAAAGCGCAGATGAAGGAATGGTATTTTGATATTCCTGATTTTGATTTGGAAGTTCACCATGAATTCAACTTTTATGAATCTGGTGAAGAAAGAAAATTCCATCATCATGGAGAAATTTTAGAAATTATTCCAAATGAAAAATTGAAACACACCTGGTCATATCCCGAATTTTCAAAAGAAAAATCGATTGTTAAATGGAAACTCCAGGAAAACGAAGGCGGAACTCTGGTAACGCTTACTCACAAAGGTTTAGAAAACTTTGACCATCTTGGAAAAGATTTTCAGAAGGGAAATTTCATCCAAGGATGGAACGAAATTATCGGGAAAAGTTTGAAGAATTTTGTTGAGAATTAACGTTTACTTTTTAAAAATACAAAACACGCCAAGAAGCGTGTTTTTTTATTTTTGGCTATTGATTATATTCTTGCTTTTTCTTCTTCAAGCTTTCTTTTTTCTATTTTTTTAAAGGTATAAGCACTCATTATAATACTGAATTCGTATAGCAAGAGGAGTGGAAATGCAGCCATCATCATACTCAAAACATCTGCCGGCGTTATAACCGCAGCCACTACCATAATTAAAACAATTGCATGACGACGGTAAGTCCGCATGAATTTCGGCGTAAGAATTCCAATAGAAGTCAGGAAATAAACGATAACAGGGAATAAAAAAACAATTCCCATTCCCAAAACAATTTGAAGGAAAAGCGTTGCGTAATCACTCAAATCAAAAAGTTGGGTGATAGAATCTGAAACTTTAAATAACAGTCCAAAATTAATTGCAAAGGGAAGAATTAAAAAATAACCACAAAGAATTCCGGTCAGAAAAAGAATCCAGACAAAATTAATCAACCACACCGAATTTTTTCGTTCGTTCGGATGCAGGGCCGGAGAAATAAACCGCCACAACTCCCACACTAGATAGGGAAATGCGGTAACGATACCTCCAAAGATAGAAACCGCCATCATTACATTAAACTGCTGAAAAAGCTGTTTTTGTTGTACCGCAAAATGGGCGGGAAGCGTGATGCTGTCATGACCGATAATTTCACGGGAAAAATGGTTGACCACGCGGAAAGTTAAAAAATCGTTTCTTGTAGGCCCGAAGAAAATGTGATCCATAATCCAGTTAACATTAAAACCAACTACGACCGCACAAACTACAACCGCAATCATTGCGCGAATCAAGTGTGCCCTCAATTCTCCGATGTGTCCCCAAAAAGACATTTCTTTTTTCTCACTCACGAAAATATTTGTTTTAAGGTTTTATAATTGTTGTATTTGATAACAACTAATTCTTTTGAAGGTGCGAAATTAATTAATTATTAACGAATAATGTTTAATTCAATTGACTTTGTAAAGAATCAAATTTGCACGGCCTGCTTGCAGGCGCTGTACTGAGTTGAAATATTGATTTTAGTTAATACCTTCATCCAGTAATTTGTGGATGTCGATAATTCCAAAATATTTTCCGTTTTCGGTCACAATTAACTGGCCGATGTTTTTGTCTTTTAAAATTTGCATGGCTTCTTTTGCCAAAGCATTTTTATCGATGCTTTTCGGATTTTTACTCATGATTTCTTTAGCGATGAACTTCGATAAATCCTGTTCGCTCATGAGCATTCTGCGCAAATCACCATCGGTAATAACTCCGGTGATATCATCCCCGTTGGTTACTACGGTAATCCCATGTTTCGAACTGCTCACGGAAATGATGATGTCCCGTAAACTGGCTTCCTCTGAAACGTGCGGTTTTTGTGGTGACAGGAACTGGTCTACTTTGGCTGTAAGGTTTTTTCCTAAACTTCCACCCGGATGGAATTTAGCAAAATCAGATTCTTTAAAACCATTGAGCTCCATTAAACAAACCGCTAAAGCATCTCCCAGCGCCATTTGAACTGTTGTAGAGCTTGTGGGTGCCAGCTTAATAGGACAGGCTTCTTTTTCAACAAATGTGTTGAGAATAACATCAGAAAATTCAGCGAGTTTGCTTTTTAAATTCCCGGTCATTCCGATAAGACTTGAAGAATATTGCTTTAGGAAAGGCGCGAGTTTTACGATTTCAGGAGAGTTCCCCGAATTTGAAATACATAAAACGACATCCGTTTTTTGAATCACACCCAAATCACCATGGATTGCTTCCGAAGCATGTAAAAATTGTGAGGGAGTTCCGGTGGAGTTCAGGGTCGCAACCATCTTATTTCCCACATGTGCAGATTTTCCGATTCCTACAATAATGAGTTTGCCTTTTGCAGAATTAATAATTTCTACGGCTTTTAGAAACTGTCCGTCCAGACGGTTTTTAAGAAGTTCAAGCTCAGCAATTTCAATCGACAGCGCATTTTTTGCGAGCTGAAGTATTTCTTGGTTATTCATAAAATGGGTGCATCATTTATTTAAAGATCATCACCACTTTAATCAAAATTATCGGGTAGAATTCAATAATAAAGAGGTGGGATTTCTATAAAATACAAAAATATTAAATGTTAATTTATTTAAAATTAAATATCATTTTTTTTTAATGTGATAATAATTATTTAACTTTGATTAATATGCAAATTTAGGAAAGAAATATTAGAACATAACCTAAAATCCAAATTTTCAGGCAGAGTGAAGATGAAGATATTCTACAAACAAACGCTGCTCAAAAAATGTCAATTTAAAAGATGAATACACCAACTACCGAATTATCTAAGGAATTAAAGAAATATTTCGGTTTCTCAAAATTTAAAGGTCAACAAGAAGAAATTATAAAAACCCTGATGCAGGGAGACGATGTTTTTGTTTTAATGCCTACCGGCGGAGGAAAATCACTCTGCTATCAACTACCGGCATTGATTTCGGACGGAACTGCGATTGTTGTTTCACCATTAATAGCCCTGATGAAAAATCAGGTAGATGCGATCAACGGGCTTTCTTCTGTGGAAGGAATAGCACACGTGCTCAATTCCTCACTCAATAAAACCCAGACCAAACAGGTTTTCGATGATATCAAATCGGGCGTCACCAAATTACTGTATGTTGCTCCAGAATCTTTAATTAAAGAAGAATATCAGGAATTTCTGCGCGATGTTAAAATCTCATTTGTCGCTATTGATGAAGCTCACTGTATTTCAGAATGGGGACATGATTTCCGGCCGGAATATAGAAACCTGAAAACCATCATCGATAAAATTGCAGATGTGCCGGTAATTGCTTTAACTGCAACGGCAACGCCGAAAGTGCAGGATGATATTCAGAAAACTTTGGGAATGAGCAATGCTAAGGTTTTCAAAGAGAGTTTCAACAGACCGAATCTTTTTTATGAAGTAAGACCAAAAGTGAATATCGATCGGGAAATCGTAAAATTCATTAATTCTCATAAAGGAAAGTCAGGCATTGTTTATTGTTTAAGCCGGAGAAAAGTAGAAGAATTCGCACAGGTTCTTCAGGTTAACGGGATTAATGCATTGCCCTATCACGCCGGTCTGGATCAGAAAACAAGAGTGATGAATCAGGATAAATTTCTGATGGAAGATTGCGATATTATTGTGGCAACCATCGCATTTGGAATGGGAATAGACAAACCGGATGTTCGTTTTGTGATTCATTATGACATCCCAAAATCTCTGGAAAGTTATTATCAGGAAACCGGTCGGGCAGGGCGTGATGGCGGAGAAGGACATTGCCTCGCATTTTATGATCCGAAAGACATCGAAAAATTAGAAAAATTTCTGGCTCAGAAATCGGTTTCAGAACGCGAAATTGGCCTGCAACTTTTAAATGAAGTAGTAGGTTACGTAGAAACTTCAATGAGTAGAAGGCAATATATCCTCTGTTATTTTGGTGAACAGTTTGATCCCGTTAGCGGTGACGGTGCATTAATGTGTGACAATTCTGTGAATCCTCCAAAATTAAAAGACGCATCAAAAGAATTGAAACTGGTTCTTAATTTAGTAAAAGAACTGGAAGAGAAATTCAAGACAAAAGATCTTATCTCGGTCATCGTTGGTAAAGAAAATCCCGTGACCAAATCTTATAAATTAGAAACCAATAAATATTTTGGTATCGGCAAAAAAGAAACGGAAAATTTCTGGAAATCGATTATCAGACAAGCGACCGTGCAAAATTTTCTGCAAAAGGATATTGAAACTTACGGTGTTTTAAAATTAACTGAAAAAGGAAACAAAACACTTTCTTCAAAATCGGATACCGAATTTTTTATCGCTGAAGACCGCGAATATAATCTGGAACAGACCAAAGCAGATTCCGACAAAGTTCAAACCCAGGCAGGTGGCAGTCTGGATCAGGTTCTTTTTGGTCAGTTAAAAGATCTGCGGAAATCGGTGGCCAAGAAATATGGTATTCCGCCATACACGGTTTTTATGGATCCGAGTTTAGAAGATATGACTGTTCAATATCCTATTAATATTGAAGAAATCGGAAAGGTGTATGGAGTTGGCGAAGGGAAAGCTAAAAAGTACGGAAAAGAATTTGCAGACTTTATTAAAAAGTATGTTGAAGAAAACGAGATAGAAAGAACGCAGGATATGGTCATGAAAACCGTGGCCAATAAATCCAGTCACAAAGTTTTTATTATTCAGAGTACCGATAAAAAAATCGATTTAGAAGACATCGCCAAAGCGAAAAATATTTCAATGGATGAGCTGTTGAAAGAAATGGAACGGATTGTTTATCAAGGCACAAAATTGAATATTGATTATTATATTGATGAAAATTTTGATGAAGATATCGTAGAGGAATTTATGGAATTTATGGGTGACAGTGAAAGCGACAGTATGAAAGTTCTTTTGGCGGAATTCGGTGATGAGTTGAGTGATGAAGAAGTGAGAATGTTACGGATTAAATTTATTTCTGATGTAGCGAACTAAAATTTGAGTGATGGAAAATCCAATTATTGAAATAAAAAAGGAATTAATCGAGTGGATTAAAAACCTTGATGATTTGGAAAGCATCCAATCATTATTGGAGTTGAAAAACGCTGATCAAACCGCTTTATCCTTTTCTGATGCGCAGTCAGAGTACACTGTGAAAGACGATTTTGATGAACGGTTTGAGCGGGGGATGACTTCTAAAGAATTTCGAAGAAGAATTATTCAACATATCGATTCTTTACCTTGGGAGAAATAATTATTTATGCTGATTCTGCAGAAGAAACATTAAGGGAATTAGTCGATTTGCTCTATGATTTTAAATATTTTGGTTTTAGAAACTCTGCAGTAGAATATACAATGAAGATTGTTGATTTTATTGATCAGAACATTGATAAACCTATAACTAAAAATTCTCCCGCACCTTTTCAAAAATTTGGCAGGAAATATCTCAGATATAAAGTCACCAATAAAACTTTTTGGTATATTTTCTTTGATGAAAAAGACAATCGGTTCATCATCAACCATATTTTGAACAACCATTCGCAGGACTTTCCGGAATTGTTGTAAATTAGCAATTAACCAAGTCAAAGTTTTAAACCTGGTCAGCGTTCTGAAAAACAAAGTATGAAGAAAATCTCCATTCTATTTATTCTCCCTGATCTCGAAATGGGCGGTGCCGAACGGATTGTCACTACGATTGCAAATCATTTGCCGCGTTCAACGTTTGAACCGAAAATTCTTCTGTTAAGAAAAGAAGGTGGTTATCTCGAATTTTTAAAAGACGATGTGGAGATTGTCGATACCAAAACGCCCAGAATCCGTCATTCTCTGAAGCCTATTTTAAAGGAAATTCGCAATAGAAAACCCGATATTGTGTTCAGCGGTTTTGGCGAAGTGAATGCGTATTTGGCTTTTTTTATTAAATTTTTCCCGAAAACTAAATTCATTGCCAGAGAAACCAATGTTGTTTCGCAACACGTCACCAGAAAAGAAATCCGTTTTTTCTATAAATTTTACAATAATTATCACAAGATTATTTGTCAAAGCGATGATATGCAAAATGATCTGATTGAAAATTTTAAAATCAAAAAAGAGAAATTGATTAAAATAAACAATCCGGTCGATTTTGATTTTATTAATGAAAAGTTGCAAGGTCTGGAGAAACCAGAATCCTATTCATCAGATTTTAGAAATATTGTAGCCATCGGAAATCTGTCTCCCCGAAAGGGTTTCGATAATTTGCTGAAAGTATTCTTTCACTTAAAAAACGAAAAATTGCTGCTTCATATTTTAGGAGATGGACGGGATAAAGAATTGCTGCATCAAATGAAAAAGGATTTAGATCTGGAAAATGTAATTTTTCACGGGCAGCAAAAAAATCCGTATCAATTTTTAATATTTGCAGATTTATTCGTTCTTTCCTCCCGTTATGAAGGTTTTCCAAATGTTTTGTTAGAAGCCGGAGCATGCGGAACTTATTCTCTGGCGAATAATTGTCCGGGTGGAATTACCGAAATCATTCAGCCCAAAATTAATGGTGAAATTTGCAATATTGACAATCATCAGAAGTTCGCTGAGAAAATCCTCGATATTTTAAAAGAAAGTCACGATAAAGTTGCCATTAAAAGTTCAATCGCTTCCCGTTTTGCAAAAGATTTTATTTTAAAGAAATACGAAGATGTTTTTTTGAGAATAGGAAAATTAAAGGAATAACCCTTTCATGCAAGGCTGAAGTGTTTGTTATCTCAAAGTATGATTATATTTACTTTTTTTATGATTTAAATCACAAAGAACTTTTTTGTTTTAGTTAACTTTTTAACATTTTAAAATATTTATTATTTTGATTATCAGTCTCTTAAATTAAATTATTTGCGAACTTTTTTTTATTAAAAGATACTGTTGTATATTTATTTCATTAAAAACGAAAATTATGGAAGCAGCAGTTTTAGCAAAAAAATCAAAAATTTATACGTATGATGAAGCTTATCAATCTTCTTTAAAATATTTTGACGGAGATGATCTGGCGGCTAAGGTTTGGGTAAGTAAATATGCGCTGAAAGATTCAGACAGTAATATTTACGAACAAAATCCAGTTGATATGCATCATCGGATTGCCTCTGAAATCGCAAGAGTCGAAGCGAAATATCCAAATCCACTTTCTGAAGAAAAAGTCTTTGACCTCATTAAAAAATTCAAATATATTATTCCACAGGGAAGTCCGATGACGGGAATCGGAAATGATTTTCAGATTGCGTCGCTTTCAAATTGTTTTGTCATCGGTAGTGGAACGCAAAGTGATTCTTACGGAAGCATTATGAAAATTGATGAAGAGCAGGTTCAGCTGATGAAACGCCGCGGTGGAGTTGGTCACGATCTTTCCAATATTCGTCCGAAAGGTTCTCCCGTAAAAAATTCGGCTTTAACTTCCACCGGTTTGGTTCCGTTTATGGAAAGATATTCTAACTCTACGCGGGAAGTGGCACAGGACGGCAGAAGAGGAGCGTTGATGCTTTCGGTTTCTATCAATCATCCGGATTCTGAGGATTTTGTCAATGCCAAACTCGAGCAGGGAAAAATTACGGGTGCCAATATTTCGGTGAGAATCGATGATGACTTTATGAAAGCTGTTGTTAATAAAGAAAATTACATTCAAAAATATCCAATTCATAGCCAAAATCCGAAATTTAAAAAGGAAATAAAAGCGACTGATTTGTGGAATAAAATTATTCATAACGCCTGGAAATCGGCAGAACCTGGAATTCTTTTTTGGGATACAATTATTAAAGAATCTTTGCCGGATTGCTATGCTGATCTTGGCTACGAAACCGTTTCCACGAATCCTTGTGGTGAAATTCCTTTGTGTCCTTACGATTCTTGCCGGTTGTTGGCGGTGAATCTTTTCTCTTACGTTGAAAATCCGTTTACGAAAAACGCGAAATTTAATTTTGATTTATTTAAAGAACATGTGGGTTACGCGCAAAGAATGATGGATGATATCATCGATCTGGAAATTGAAAAAATCGATACCATTCTTGCAAAAATCGAAGCCGATCCGGAAAGTGAAGAAATTAAATTCACCGAGAAACATCTTTGGTTAAAAATCCGGCAAAAAACAATGGAAGGAAGAAGAACAGGAGTCGGGATCACTGCAGAAGGCGATATGCTCGCAGCCTTAAATATTCAGTACGGAAGCAAAAAAGGGAATGAATTTTCAACTTTGGTTCACAAAACGCTGGCGTTGGCGGCTTACCGTTCATCGGTGGAAATGGCGAAAGAAAGAGGAGCTTTTGCAATTTATGATGCCAAAAGAGAAGAGAAAAATCCATTTATTTTAAGGTTAAAAGAAGCTGATCCAAAATTATATGAAGATTTGGTGAAATTTGGCAGAAGAAATATTGCGTTGTTGACAATTGCACCCACAGGAAGCACTTCGCTGATGTCGCAAACCACTTCGGGAATTGAACCTGTTTTCCTTCCGGTGTATAAAAGACGTAGAAAAGTAAATCCAAATGATCAGGATATCCGCGTGGATTTTGTGGATGAAGTCGGTGATTCCTGGGAAGAATATTTGGTTTTCCACCACCGTTTTAAAGAATGGATGGAAATTCAGGGGATCGACACCGAAACAAATTATTCTCAAGATGAATTGAATAAAATTATTGAAAAATCGCCTTATTACAAAGCGACTTCGAATGATGTAGATTGGTTGAGCAAAGTAGAAATGCAGGGCTCGATTCAGAAATGGGTTGATCATTCGATTTCTGTGACGATTAATATTCCGAATGATGCGACCGAAGAACTGGTGAATCAGCTGTATATAAAAGCTTGGGAAGTAGGCTGCAAAGGAGTTACAGTTTATCGCGACGGTTCCCGTTCCGGAGTTCTCATTTCGGCGGACGATAAAAAAGAGGACAAAAACGAAATGATTACTTCTGTTTTTCCTACCAAAAGGCCGCATGTTTTACAGGCAGATGTCGTTCGTTTTCAAAATAATAAAGAAAAATGGATCGCTTTTGTTGGTTTAATTGAAGGCAAACCTTATGAGATTTTTACCGGTTTGGCAGACGATGAAGAAGGCATTATGCTTCCACGGTGGGTGAATGAAGGAGTGATTATTAAAAACCAGGACGAAAACGGAAAATCGCGCTATGATTTTCAGTTCAAAAATCTCCGTGGTTATAAAACGACGATTGAAGGGCTTTCGCACAAGTTCAAACCCGAATTCTGGAATTATGCGAAATTGATTTCCGGAACTTTGCGCCACGGAATGCCGATTGAAAATGCGGTGGAATTAATCAACCATTTAGAACTCGATTCGGAATCGATCAACAACTGGAAAGCAGGAGTTGCACGAGCTTTGAAACGGTATATCCCAGATGGAACCGAAGCCGGCGGAAGATGTTCTAACTGTGGTTCAGATCAGGTGGTTTATCAGGAAGGTTGCTTGACTTGCAAGAATTGTGGGAATAGTAAGTGTGGGTAATCTACATTTCAAAATAATAAAGGGTTGTCTCATTTTTGAGACAGCTTTTTTATTTTCCTTCCCTGACCGATTACAACGTGAGGGTTCGCTCCGTAGGAACGATATATCTGTAGTAAATATGAATAATAAGAACGTTGCGGTCCGTAGGATCGCTATCTTTTTACAAGATTCATTTTAGTAAAACTAATCTCATCCTTATTCATTCGTCTTATCGTATAAATATACATTTTACTATCTTCCATAAACTGAATGATATTGTACATTGTTTGACCTTTCAAAATATCATCTTTTAAAGCAAATGAAATTTGTAAAGGCATTCGTGAATTAATATTAACAATTTTCTCCCGATTTTCATAAAGAATTTTTTCAATTGTTGAAGTTGAAATCAGCTTTGCTTTTTGAATTATTTTGATATTTCTATTTACTGAATTTATAGAATCTTGTTTTGTCATTCGATCCATAGTTCCACACATACTTACAAATGGTTCCAGATAATTAATCACGTAATAAGATTTTTCATTATTCTCAATTAAGAAATGAATTCCTCCAAGTGCATAATCTTCATTCAATCTTTTGTCTGAGTATATAGCTTCTGGCATTTCTACAGTATCTACTACCTCATAATTCGAATGTCTGTGAATTTTTCGATCATTTTCAGAAACGCTAAAATAGTTTTTATTCACTAAAATATTTTCGTCATTTTTTACTTCTGCAGTTTTTTTACAACTTAGAATTATAAATAAAATGGAGAGAAGTAGAAGTTTATTCATTCAGCGATTTCTTGATTTGGAGATTAGTTTAATGTATATAGAAAAGTAAATATACGAATAACTTCAAATATAATTTGCACAAAGTTATCTTTTGAATTAACTTTGTGTAATGAGCAGGCGAATTGAATTTTACCAAAATCATTTTTTGGACTTTTATAAAGTTCAGGATGAAAAGGTAAAATCTAAAATTAAAAATGTCCTTGAGCTCATTAAGCAGGTCGAGAGAGTTCCTGAAAAATTTTTGAAACATTTGTCTGGAACAGATGGACTTTATGAAATCAGAATTGAATATCAGTCTAACATTTACAGGATATTCTGTTGTTTTGATAAAGGAAATTTAGTCATTCTGTTCAATGCGTTTCAAAAGAAATCACAGAAAACTCCGCAGCAAGAACTGGACAAAGCAGTAAGATTGAAAAATGAATATTTTGAGAAAAAAAAAGATTAATAATGGACCAATATAAAGACATCAAAACTTTTGACCAACTCATCGATTTAGAGCACGGAAAACTTGGAACTGAAAGTAGAGTGGAGTATGAAGAAAAGGCTCAAATGTTTATTATCAGCGAGATGCTGAAGCAAGCACGTAAAGAGGCAAACATGACCCAGGAACAATTGGCCGAAAAAACAGGTACAAAAAAAAGTTACATTTCGAAAATTGAAAATGGGAAAGGAAATATACAACTCTCTACCTTATTTCGACTTTTTGAAGTGGGATTGAATAGACGAATTGGTTTGACTTTTTTATAAAATAACTGTTGTTCTACCCAAGTAACTAACTGGAAGGTTGTTTGACTTGCAAGAATTGTGGGAATAGTAAGTGTGGATAAAACTATGTTTCTATAAAAATGAAAAGACGCAATTTTTGCGTCTTTTTTGTCAATTAATAAAATGAACTTGAATTACATTTTGTCTGGTGGTATTGGTGGAGGTACTACGTTTCTAACGGGTTTAATGTTTTTTAAGTACATAAAAATCGCATAAATATCCTCATTTGTCAAAATGGTATAATTCGTCCACGGCATCGGTGGTAAAAGCATCCGCTCGCCGTCCACTCCTTTAAACTTACCTTCAGTGATTGCCTTTTTGAATTGTTCTTCTGTCCAGTTTCCGATACCCGTTTCGTCAGGAGTTAGGTTGCCGGCAAAAGAAACTCCCCATGGTCCTGCAGCAGCCGTAAGGTCAGGATAGAACATGCCAAATCCCTGTTTAATCATAGGGTCAACAAATTTCACAATTGGCCGGTCAGCAGGAAAACCCGATAACATTAATTCCGGGATAATTTCGGGACCGTTCGCACCCATTTTTTTGGGAGAATGACAATCATTGCAGCCCATAGTTGTCACCAGATATTTGCCTCGTTTCACAACATCTTCAGGTTTAAGAGTTACCTTAGCATTCTCATCACTTGAATCTTGTTTAGCTTTTGAGCATGATGCATTATAAAAAAATGCAAAGCCTGCTACAATTAATGCCCAAACTTTAAAATTGTTTTTTTTCATGTCATTTTGTTTTTGCGTTGTTGTTTCCAAATCATTTGGCTTTTCGGAATTTGCCCCGTTTTTTTTAAGTGGTTTCTGGTCTCCACATTTATTTCATTTCTTATCAATTGTTTTTTAGTTAAGAACAGTTAAACTGTAATAGTGCAGCATATCCGGTTTGGCTGCTCATTTTTTTTATCTTAAAAAATCGGATTAAATTTAATGATTGTAATTGTAAATCAATTTGTTACGCATCTCAAATTTAAGAATTTAAAATGAAAAACTCAAAAAATGGAGTGAGGTTTTGTGCAATTGTTGGCGGAAAAATTCCCCAGTCTTGTAGGGTAGCGGGATTGTAGAAGATGAAGAAAATGTAAATGTTTATTATCATTGAAATGTTAAAACAAGTTCGGAAAGAGCCTAACATGACTCAGGACAGCTTGCAGCGAAAAACAGGCAGGAATAAAAGTTATATTTTGAAAATTGAAAACGGCAAGGAAAATATGCAGCTCTCAACCTTATTCCGACTTTTTGAAGTGGGATTGAACCGGAAAATTGGTTTAACTTCTCTGTAAAATTTTTAACCACAAATACGAAAAGGAAATCACAAAGAACACGAAATCAGTTTTCTGAACTTCATGGAAAATCTTTGTGTCTTTGTATTAGAAATCGTAAATTTGCCTCTACTTTTAATTAAATCATAAAAAGATAAATATGAGTCAATTCGATGTTACCGTAATCGGTTCCGGTCCTGGTGGTTATGTTGCTGCAATCCGTTGCGCGCAGTTAGGTTTCAAAACAGCAATTATCGAGAAATATCCCACTATGGGCGGTACTTGCCTGAACGTGGGTTGTATTCCGAGTAAAGCACTCTTGGACAGTTCTGAACATTTCGAAAACGCAAAACACAATTTCGCCAATCACGGAATTATCATTAATGATCCTGTGGCAGATCTCACTAGAATGGTGGCTCGTAAGAATGAAGTGGTGGAACAAACAACCAAAGGAATTCAGTTTTTGATGGATAAAAACAAGATCACTGTTTTCGAAGGCGTTGGAAGTTTCGAATCGGCGACTCAGATTAAAGTGACTAAAAGTGATGGTTCTTCAGAAACCATTGATTCAAAATATACCATTATTGCGACGGGTTCTAAACCAAGTTCGCTGCCTTTTATCACTTTAGATAAAGAAAGAATTATTACTTCTACGGAAGCTTTAAATTTGAAAGAAATTCCGAAACATCTTATCGTAATCGGTGGTGGAGTAATCGGTTTGGAATTGGGTTCTGTTTATAAAAGACTCGGTTCTGATGTGACGGTGGTGGAATATATGGATAAAATTATTCCGACCATGGATGGTGCTTTATCAAAAGAACTGAACAAAGTGTTGAGAAAGCAAGGAATGAAATTCAACCTTTCTACCGGAGTTCAGTCTGTTGAAAGAAACGGAGATACGGTAAAAGTAACGGCGAAAGATAAAAAAGGCGATGAAGTAGTTTTCGAGGGCGATTACGTTTTGGTTGCGGTGGGTAGAAAACCATATACAGACGGACTTGCTGTTGAAAAAGCCGGTGTTGATTTGGACGAAAGAGGAAGAGTAAAAGTGAACGGACATTTACAAACCAATGTTTCGAATATCTACGCCATCGGTGATGTTGTTCAAGGTGCAATGTTGGCGCACAAAGCTTCTGAGGAAGGAACTTTGGTGGCTGAATTGATCGCTGGACAAAAACCGCATATCAATTATAATTTAATTCCAGGCGTGGTGTACACTTGGCCGGAAGTTGCTGCTGTTGGTAAAACAGAAGAGCAATTGAAAGCGGAAGGCATTGCCATTAAAGTGGGTAATTTCCCGATGAGAGCTTTGGGAAGAAGCCGTGCTTCAGGTGATATTGATGGTTTCATCAAAGTGATCGCTGACGAAAAAACGGATGAGATTTTAGGGGTTCACATGATCGGAGCGAGAGCTGCAGATTTGATCGCAGAAGCAGTGGTAGCAATGGAATACCGGGCAAGTGCAGAAGATATTTCGAGAATGTCTCACGCACACCCGACGTATGCGGAAGCGATGAAAGAAGCAGCGCTGGATGCTACAGGGAAAAGAGCGATTCATTTTTAAGAGCCAAGTAAAAAGTAAAAAGAGCCCAAGGATTAATAAAGTAAAAATATTTCCGGCGGTTTGGATTAACTTATAATATTAAAGAGAAGTTTCGGCTTCTCTTTTTTTGTTTGAAAGTTTTTAAAACCACTAATTCACGAAGTATTTTTTAATATCTTAAGATTATCGCATTTAAAAAAACGAAAAAATTTATATGAAATTTTGTACAAGTATAAAGGCAGCATAGAAATATTTTTAAACAAATTCGTGCATTCGCAGCAAAATAATTTAGAGTATTTAAGCCGCTTAGATAAGTTTTGGCTTCTCTTTTTTTTGTATTTTTAATGAAAATTAAAAAAAATGGACGACGAGAAAAGCCAATTAAAAAATGGGGTTTTTTGCCAAGTTATAGGCGGAACACACAAAGGAAAATCCGGAACAGTTCAGGATTTACATCTCAGTAAAACAGGACATCGAACGATCACCGTTTTGCAGGAAAACGGTATCCGTTTCAAAACGTTGGCAAAAAATGTTTCCGCAGTTTATTCTGAGAAATAAATTTGATCGCTTTAGAATTTGAGTATCATTTAATTTGTAAACCTTCAAAATACCTTATCTTTGCACCTTATAAATATTTACTTTTAGTTACCTTTCATTATGAACATCGGCAAATCTCAACTATTAAAAATCGCAGAAAAAAACTATTCCGGATTATTTCTGGAAGATGAAAACGGAGAAAGAGCTTTTCTGCCAAAAATTTTCGCCTCTGAAGATGCTGAAGTTGGTGATGAAATGGAAGTTTTCGTGTATCAGGATGATGACAAATTAAAAGCAACCACTGAAAAAGCCAATGCCGAAGTAGGAGAGTTTGCCGTGATGACCTGTGTACAAAGTTTACCAGCCGGCGCTTTTATGGATTGGGGAATTATCAAAGATTTATTTGTTCCGTATAAACAGCAGCGCGCAAAAATTCTGGAAGGTAAACGTTATTTGGTTCAGGTTTATGTCGATGATGTTTTAGGTTTAATTACCGGAACGACCAGATATAAAAAGAATCCACATTATGAAAATCTGCCTTTTCAAAGAGGTGAAAAAGTGAATCTGATTATTGCCGGAGAAAGTGAACTGGGCTGGAATGTGATTATTAATAAAGAATATGTCGGCTTGATTTATACGTCAGATGTTTATAAAAAATTGTTCCCTTTATCTGAAGAAATTGGTTATATAAAAACGATTCGCGAAGATGGGAAAATAGATGTTTCTCTGCAGCCGGAAGGTTATGAAAATATTGACGAATTCCAGAAAATTATCCTTGATAAACTGGAACTGAATTATGGTTTAATTTATCTGTCAGATAAATCTACACCGGAGGAAATTAAGGACGAATTGCAAATGAGCAAGAAGAATTTCAAAAAAGCCATCGGCGGTTTGTACCGCGATAAAAAAATTGAAATTTTGGAAGATAAAATTCGATTGATTACAGAGGACTAAATTATACAGTCACTTTTAAAGATAAAAAAAGAGCAGAAATTTCTGCTCTTTTTATTATCGCGACGATAGGATTCGAAACATGTAATTATTTTCTGCATTTTTCAATGTATAGCTTTTCGGCATCTTATTGACTTTCGTCTTTCAGGAATTTGTAAGTATCGCACTCAGTTTTCTTTTTCATCAAATAAATTATGCTCAAATATAAATTATTCTTTCCTCACCAGCAATATCCAATCTTCTTCTAACAACTTATATCCGATATCATAAACGAATCTGTATTCTGCACCGTTTTTGTAGATTTTCAGACTCGTGAAATTTTCGAAATCAAAACCTTCGGAAATTAATTTATTACGCGTCGTTTTTGCTTTTCCTTCAATGAATTTCTGTTCAGAAAGAACACGGTGGTTTTTGCGCAGTTTATTATTGATGTTGCGCATCAGGTTTGACGAATCTTTGTTGTGCTTATTATTGTAGGCATTCCTGCAGCCGTCGTTGCAGAATTTTTTATCGCTTCTTCCGATAACGGTGTCGCCACATTCCAGACAGTTTTCCATGTGAATCATTTGATAATCAAATATATGAAAATATCCGTTTGTAAACGGATATAATATTGAAGTGGTTGTGATTAATTTTTTGGAAGCCCGTGACAGAATTAATAAGTTATTTAAAAGCTTTGATAGAATCTAAGTTTTATTATTTTTATCCTTTTGAATAATTGTTTTTACATTTTTCTTTTGACTGTTTTGTGGTTGAAAAATTACAGATTTTATTTTTTGTCACCCGTTTTGTTAACTTTTATAAAGCATGATTTTTACTTTAATAATGCTGAAAGCTTTTGTGACTAAATTTTTTTCAGTTTTTATTTTTCTAAAAACTGCCTCAAGACATATTGTAAAATTCCGCCATTCCGGTAATATTCAATCTCGATAAGGGAATCCAAACGGGCGATGACCATGAATTTAATTTCGCTGCCATTTTCTGTTTTAGCTGTTATTTCAATTTCTTTTAAAGGTTTAATGTCACTCGCAATTCCTATGATAGAAAAGATTTCCGTTCCTGTAAGTCCTAGGTTTTCAGCGGTATCACCTTCTTTATATTGTAATGGTAATACGCCCAATCCTACTAAATTACTTCTGTGAATGCGCTCATAACTTTCTGCCAATACCGCTTTTATGCCTAACAGAAAAGTGCCTTTCGCGGCCCAGTCCCGTGAGGATCCGCTGCCGTATTCTTTTCCTGCCAAAACCAATAAAGGAGTTTGCTCTTCTTTGTATTTAACGGAAGCTTCATAAACCGACATTTCTTCGCCAGTGGGTAAGTACGGGGTGAAACCACCTTCCTTCTGTGCTAATTTATTTTTGATCCTGACATTGGCAAAAGTACCGCGTACCATCACTTCATCATTTCCACGGCGGGATCCGTATGAATTGAAGTTTTCTTTTTCTACACCTTTGCCCAACAGGTATTTGCCTGCCGCAGAAGTCTCACTGAATGCACCGGCCGGTGAAATATGATCCGTAGTTACACTGTCGCCCAATACCAAAAGGACTCTGGCATTTTGAATATCTTGCAAAGGTTCTGTCTGTGCTGAAATATCGTGAAAAAACGGAATTTCTTTAATGTAAGTGGAATCTTTATCCCAATCATAAAGTTTCCCGGTGGGAACCTTTAGGTTTCGCCAGATTTCATTGCCTTCGAAAATCTCATCATAGTTTTTTGCAAAATCAGACGGCGAAAGTACGCGGTTTAAAATTTCATTTATTTCATCATCGGTTGGCCAGATATCTTTGAGATAAACAGGCTCCTGATTCGAATCATAACTTATAGGTTCGGTTGTTAAATCGATGTCTACACGGCCGGCAATTGCATAAGCGACCACCAACATCGGCGACATCAGGAAATTCATTTTCACCTGCGGATGAATCCTCGCTTCAAAATTTCTGTTGCCTGAAAGTACAGAAGTCACTATCAAGTTGTAATCGTCGACCGCTTTTGCAATCTTGGGAGCCAGCGGTCCTGAATTACCAATGCATGAAGTGCAGCCATATCCAACCAAATGAAAATCAAGCGCTTCCAAATCTTTCATTAAATCTGCTTTTTCAAGATAATCGGTCACTACTTTTGAGCCTGGAGCCAGCGAAGTTTTTACCCAGGGTTTTACGTTAATGCCGTGTTCTCTTGCTTTTCGGGCGACTAATCCGGCACCTATCATTACAAAAGGATTGGAAGTATTGGTACATGAAGTAATGGCGGCTATCGTAACAGCACCGTCAGAAAGCATGAATTTTTCCTGACCGCGCGTGATCCAGACGGTTTGAAGTCCATCCGTTTCTTTTGCTTCTATTTCATCATTTAATGGTTTGGTTTCCGCTTTGGGAACTGGCAGGTCACCACCTTCGTTGTCAAACCGTGTAATGGATTTTTCGATCTCACGGTTTTCCTGGGAAATATATGTTCGGTTAAAAGAACTGTGGAGCAGATCAATAAACTTATTTTTAAAGTCTTTTAAAAGAATTTTATCCTGTGGTCTTTTTGGTCCTGCGACGGTAGGTTCAACAGTAGAAAGATCAAGTTCTAAGACATCGGTATAGTTTATTTTATCTTCATTTTCCCGCCACAGCATATTGGTTTTGCAATAATTTTCTACCAATGAAATCTGTGTTTCGGAGCGGTTGCTTTTGCGCATATACTCCAGTGTTTTATCATCAATCGGAAAATAGGTAATAGTACATCCAAATTCGGGAGACATATTTCCGATCGTGGCTCTGTCCGGAACAGAAAGATTAGCCAGACCGGAACCGAAAACTTCTACAAACTTGCCAACAACTCCAAATTTCCGAAGCAGATTGGCGATCGTTAAGACCAAATCTGTTGCTGTGGAACCTAAAGGAAGTTTTCCTGTTAATTTCAAACCAATGACTTCGGGCATAATAAAATAAAGTGGCTGCCCAAGAATGGCTGCTTCAGCTTCGATTCCGCCAACGCCCCAGGCGACGACACCAATACCGTTCACCATGGGCGTGTGACTGTCGGTTCCGACCAAAGTATCGGGGAAAATTTCTCCGTTTCTTTCGATGACTCCTTTCGAGAAATACTCCAGATTAATTTGGTGGCAAATTCCCATTCCCGGCGGAACAACACTAAAGTTGTCAAAAGAATTCTGGGCCCATTTTAGAAACTGATAGCGTTCTTTATTGCGCTTGTATTCTTCCTCCATATTACGCGAATAGGATTCTTCGGTTCCGAAATAATCGACCTGTACCGAATGATCGATGACCAAATCGACAGGAACAAGTGGATTGATGGCTTCCGGATTTTTACCTTTCCGTGCCACTTCAGCCCGAAGCGCTGCAATATCTACCACGGCAGGAACTCCGGTAAAATCCTGCATTAAAACGCGCGCCGGTTTAAACGGAATATCTTTGTCTGTTCCTTTAGGCGTCCAGTTTAATAAAGTTTTAATATTTTCTTCGGTGACCGAAAAGCCATCGTAATTGCGGATCGCATTTTCTAAAAGAATCCGAATTGAAAAAGGTAATTTTTCGATATCATATCCTTTATTTTGCAACTCGGTGAGACTGTAGTAAGTGTAATTCCCTTCTTTGGTGTGCAGGTTTTTTTTTACTTTAAAAATATCTTTTTCCATAATATTGATGTTTTTAATGATACCGATAAAAGTTTGAAGCCTGGAATGTATAGCAAATCTTTTAATGAAAATTATTTTGCCGAATAACAGCGAAGATCTGTAAAAGTATTCTTTTGAGGCCTTTAAAAAAGCTTTTCAATTTCAAATAATGTTTTTTTGATGTCAAATTTTCAATTGTCAAGCATGCAAAATTTTTGAATGATCATTCAGAAGTATTTTGCTTTTCTCAAAGTTATGAAATAAAAGAGAGCGAAACGAGAAGTTGTAACATTATCTCTTTCAGAGATTTGCGCTTGTATTCAGATAATTTGAAAAAATAAGATTTTAAATATGGTGACAGGCTTCCAATTTAAGTTAATCGCCAAGCAGCTATTGTGATTTTCCTGTTCTGAAATAATTTTATTCTTCCTTAAATAGTGCTTTGTAATCAGCGCGGTCTTTGATCCATTTTTCAACAAAAGTTGAACGGTCGGTTTCTAAAGAAAGAATAAGATCGTCCATGTTTTTAATTTGGTCCCTGTATTTTTGCTCGGATTTCTTTTTGGAAAAAAAACGGTAATCATTTTCAGCAAAATAATTTTTGGCCAGTTTTAGAATTTCGATATAATTATTGACATCATTTTTTATATACAGATTTATCGGCTCTCCTAAAACCGCCTTCAAAGAAGCGAATAATGCCCCATCATTTCCCAGCTGGTATTTGGGATTGGCTGCATTATAATATCTGTACCGCATTTGGCCGAGATAAAACAGAAAAGAGGCTTCATTGAATTTCTCTTTGCTCAGATAAATTGCCATCTGGTCGAAATATTGGGAAGGATGTTTTTTATCGAGATTTTTGGTGGCTTTAAAAATCGTTGTTTTATCAAATTTTACTTTGCTCAAAGAATCTCCCTTCGTTAAAATGCTTTTGTAGAGTTTAATCTCATGATCTTGTGCAAAAGAATTGGCTGTAAAAACCATCAATAAAAGTAAAGCGGGGAATTTTTTCATGGCATGTGTTTTTAATGGTACAAAAAGTGTCTAAATTTATATTAAAAAAAGCACAGTTAAAAACCGTGCTTTCCTTTTTCTCATCATAATTATTCCTGATGTCCGTACATTTTGTTATACAGTTTGAGATATCTTTCTTTGATTGCTTTTCTTTTCAGTTTGAGAGTAGGAGTGAGCAGTCCTAATTCGATAGACCATACTTCCGGGGTGAGCTCGAATTTTTTAATCTGTTCCCAATTTCCTAATTTGGTGTTCAGATAAGTGATTTCTTTTCCTATTCTGGCAATTAACTCAGGACTTTTTACCATTTCTGCAGGAGTCGTTCCAATATTGAGTCCTTTTCTTTCTGCCCAGTTTTTAATGAAGTTAAAGTCTGGCTGAACAAAAGCACACGGCATTTTTTCACCGTCACCAACGACCATTATTTGCTCAATGAATTTCGATGCTTTCGCTAAATTTTCAATCACCTGCGGGGCAATGTATTTCCCGCCCGAAGTTTTAAACATTTCTTTTTTACGGTCGGTTATATGCAGATAACCTTCTTCATCAATATGACCGATATCTCCTGTTTTAAAGAAACCTTCATCGGTAAATGCTTCTTTGGTCATTTCCTCATTTTTAAAATAACCTTTAAAAACAGACGGGCCTTTTACGGTAATCTCCCCATCTTCCTGAATTTTTACCTGCACATTGTCGAGCGGATGACCCACGGTTCCCACTTTAATTTTCCCGAAACTGTTCACCGAAATCACCGGCGAAGTTTCCGTTAAACCATAACCTTCCAAAATGGGAATTCCGGCATTTTGAAACATCTTATTCAGTCTTGCCGATAAAGCTGCAGATCCGGAAACAAGCGTGATGATGTTGCCACCCAAACCTTCTCTCCATTTAGAAAAGACCAGTTTGTCAGCGATGATTTCCTTTAATCCGGAGGGTTTTCCTATTTTTTCTTTCGCTTTGTTTACGCCTAATGCCCAAAGGAATATTTGAGATTTTAGGCCGCCGGCACTGGTTCCTTTATCATAAATTTTATCATACACTTTTTCAATCAATCTTGGGACTACCGACATAATGTGCGGTTGAACTTCCTTGATGTTATCGCCCATTTTCTCAATGCTTTCTGCGAAATAAATTGCATAGCCATTATATTGATACAGATAAAAAAGCATCCGTTCGAAAATGTGACAGATAGGAAGGAAACTCAGAATTTTTATATCACTGAATTCCAGTCCTTTCACTCTTGGGATTCTCGGATTAGAGCCCAGTACATTCGATACAATATTAAGGTGAGAAAGCATTACGCCTTTGGGTTTTCCGGTGGTTCCAGAAGTGTAAATAATCGTTGCCAAATCTTCGGTATTAATCGATTTAGAAATGTCTTCCACTTCACTTTGTGTGGCTTCATCGCTTCCCAGATCGGTAATTTCCCGCCAGTTTGGGGCACCATTGATTTCATCAAAACTAAAAACTCCCTGCAAAGTAGGTACATTGTCTCTAATTTTCATCACTTTCTCATACAAGTCGATATCCGATACAAAACAGTATTTTACATCCGCATTATTAAAGATGAAATTATAATCATCCGGAGAAATACTGGGATAAACAGGCACAGATACGGCTCCAATTTGAGAGATTCCTAAATCCATTACCGCCCATTCCGTTCTGGTCGCCGTGGTAATAAGGGCTATTTTATCGCCGGGTTTAATTCCCAGTTTCAGTAAGCCCCGTGAAACTTTATTCCCTAAAGCAATAAATTCCCTAGTCGATGTTTTTTCCCATTTACCATTATATTTGGTAACGAACATATCTTCTCTTGAATACTTTTCCAATGCATTGTGCGCGAAATCAAAAGTTCTTTTTATTAACATATGATAGTTTTATTTGATGAATACTATTATTTAATTTAAATATAATATTGAATTAATGTAAAAATATCATTTTTATTTAACCCCACAATGCCTAATTGAAACTAAGTATTAATTTAATTTTTTAAGTTTTAGAAATATTGTATTTTTACCACCAAACAATTTTTAAACTTTATGAATTTTAATTTATCTGAAGAACAGTTGATGATTCAGCAGGCGGCAAGAGATTTTGCACAAACTGAGCTTTTACCAGGAGTTATAGAAAGAGACAACGCACAGAAGTTTCCGCACGAACAGGTAAAGAAAATGGGAGAATTGGGATTACTTGGAATGATGGTGGATCCTAAATACGGCGGTGCAGGAATGGACAGCGTTTCCTATGTTCTGGCTATGGAAGAAATCGCAAAAGTAGATGCATCTGCAGCGGTAGTAATGTCCGTTAACAATTCATTGGTGTGCGCAGGATTAGAAAAATATTGCAACGAAGAGCAGAAAATGAAATACCTGAAACCGCTTGCAAGTGGTGAAGTGATCGGAGCTTTTGCCCTGTCTGAGCCAGAAGCGGGTTCAGATGCAACTTCTCAGCAAACAACTGCGGTCGACAAAGGTGATCATTATATCCTGAACGGTACTAAAAACTGGATTACCAACGGTGGTACAGCAACGTATTATATCGTTATTGCACAAACCGATCCTGAAAAAAAACACAAAGGAATCAACGCTTTTATCGTAGAAAAAGGATGGCCAGGTTTTGAAATCGGACCGAAAGAAGATAAGTTGGGAATCCGCGGAAGTGATACCCATTCTTTATTATTTACAGATGTGAAAGTACCGAAAGAAAACAGAATCGGTGAAGACGGTTTCGGATTCAATTTCGCAATGGCAGTATTAAATGGTGGTAGAATCGGGATCGCTTCTCAAGCTTTAGGAATCGCTTCTGGCGCTTATGAACTGGCTTTGAAATATGCCAAAACCAGAAAAGCATTTAAAACTGAAATTATCAATCACCAGGCGATTGCCTTTAAATTAGCCGACATGGCAACGTCGATTACGGCAGCCAGAATGTTGTGTTTCAAAGCTGCTGTAGAAAAAGATGAAGGAAAAGATATTTCTGAAATCGGTGCAATGGCAAAATTATATTCGTCACAGGTTGCGATGGATACTACTATCGAAGCAGTTCAAATCCATGGTGGTTATGGTTATGTGAAAGAATATCACGTAGAAAGAATGATGCGCGATGCGAAAATTACCCAAATTTATGAGGGAACTTCTGAGATTCAAAGAATTGTAATTTCCAGAAGCATCGCTAAAAACAGTTAATCGTAAAAATCACGCTATGAAGAAAATCTGGATCATTGTCATTGCCGTTCTGCTTGTGTTAGGAAGTTTTGTATGGTATAAATATTTTTTTGTTTTCGCTGAAGGAGTAAAATCCGGTTATCTTAACTATGCGAATAAGAAAGGCTATATTTTTAAAACCTACGAAGGAAAACTGATTCAGGAAGGTTTCGGCCGCGGCAAAACCGGTGCTTTAACCAGTTATGAATTCGAGTTTTCTGTGGAAAATGAAGCCATCTTTAAACAACTTGAAGAAAACAGCGGAAAGCAGTTCGACTTGCATTACAAAGAATACAATGGTGTAATCCCATGGCGTGGAAACACGAAATATATTGTTGATAAAGTGGTCAACATGAAATAAAGAGAAAATCCTTTCGGCAATCTGAAAGGATTTCTTATTTTTAGAAAATGAAAGAATTTATATTAAAGAAGGAAAGGATTTTTCATTTTTTGTCTCTGGCATTAATCGCCGGGTCGATGTTCATCCAGGAGCCTGTACAGAAATTAATCGTTCTGCTGACTGGAATTCTGGGCTTGTTGGCTTTGTCAGCCCTTAAAAAACAGAAAATATTGGTGATTGTTTATTTGGTTTTATTTGTCGCAGCCGGAATTTTCTATTATTTAATGACCAACGGAAAGCTGAATTTCTAAAAGAGCAATTTTAATTAAAGAAAAATGAAAATACTTTTTCCAATTGCAGTATTGTTCAGTTTCAGTGTGAACGCTCAACACCTGCCAAAATTCACAGATGATATTGCGATGAAACTGGCCGAAAAGCCATTGAAATGCATCAATCAGGAATATCCCAATAAAACGGCGCATATCATTAATAATGAAAAGGAAGCAACATTAACTCCAGCCGCCTTACACCCGAGTTTTTATGGTTGTTTTGATTGGCATTCGTCTGTTCATGGACATTGGATGTTGGTTCGCTTGCTAAAATCTAAACCGGATTTGGCCAATAAAAAAGAAATTATTGAAATTTTAGAAGCGTCTTTTCAACCGGAAAAAATTAAAGAAGAAGCCGCCTATTTCACAAAATACGAGATTTCTGCCAACTTTGAAAGGACTTATGGCTGGGCGTGGTTATTGAAATTAGACGAAGAACTCATGACCTGGGATCATCCGCAGGCAAAGATCTGGCATCAGAATTTAAAACCGTTGACCGACGAAATTCTTAGACTTTGGAAAAATTATCTGCCCAAACAAACGTACCCGAACCGAACCGGAGTTCATCCCAATTCTGCCTTTGCTATGGCGTTTGCACTTGATTGGGCAAGAACATCCAGCGACAGAATTTTCGAAAATCAATTGATGGAAAAAGCAAAATACTTTTATTTAAAAGACCATAAAACGCCGGCGTATCTTGAACCGGACGGAAGTGATTTCTTTTCACCAAGTCTTGAAATTGCAGATCTGATGCGGAGAATTCTTCCACAAAAAGAATTTGTAAAATGGTTCAATGGTTTCTATGATAAAAAAAGTATTGCCAATATTTCTGAAATCCCCATCATCAGTGATATTAATGATTTCCAAACCGTTCATTTGGTCGGACTCTCATTCTCCAGAGCCTGGACGATGAAAGGAATTTCGAAATCTTTACCCGAAAATCATCCGCTTAAAAAACAGTTTGCTACAACATCAGATAAGTTCTTATCCAACGCTTTGCCACTGCTTTTTCAGGGCAATTATGGCGGCGATCACTGGCTGGCAAGTTTTGCAGTGTACGCTTTGAGTGAAGAATAAATTATATTTTACACTAAATTTAAATATCAATTGGAACGGGCATTAGCCCGTTCTTTATTTTTAAATTCCAATCGGCTTCATCCGAAACTTATTTGTGAGATCTTAATTCTTCGGTAAATATTTTGAATAATCCGGTTCGTCAGAATCTTCTTTATTTTCATTTTTCGCAGTTTCCAATGGAGTAGTTGTTTCTGTTTTCTGAACAGAATTGCTACCTTGATTTTCTAAAGATTTTATTTCCTTATTTTTTTTATTTCGTCTCACAAAATAGAAAATTAAACCTGCAATAATGAAGACCGGCCAAAAGGGTAGAATGGCAATCATCACATCTCCAAGAACTTTAAAACCACTCATAAATGCTGAAGAAGATTTTGACCCAAAGGAGTCGGGATTTCTATTAGGATCATTCGCAACTGTCTGATTTGATGCAATTAATTCTTTCTGAACTAAAGTGATTTCGATGTCGCACATCTGGTTGGACACATAATCGGTTCCTTCACTTTCTGTAGATTTCGATTTCACTTCCCCAAGTTCATTTGATAAGTTAGCAACCAAATTATCGAAATTATACAGCGGCACTTTTGCCGTAATATATTCTCTTTCAAAACCTTCTTTTTGACTGAGATTTTCAGAAACCAAATCAGCATTGCCTTCCCGGAATTTTTGTTTTAAAACTGATTTTGCCTCAGAAATATTATTTACCTGAATCTCTAAAATTGCCTTTTTCACTAAAGGGTTTTTATCTACAATCGGCGGAACAATAACTGTATTATTTTGGCTTTCAGTATTTGATGGAGGAGTTGCTTTTTGGGTTTGCGTTCTTTTAAGAATTTTATCAGCCGTTTTACTTAAAACTGAAATTGCGTTTTCACCATTTTGAAGCGCTTTATTTGCAGAATCTAAAGTTTTCGCAACGTCGGTTCCAACTTTTACATTTTTGGTAATTTCGGAAATATCTTTGTTGATAGAATCCATTTTCCAACTGCCGGATTTCAGCGTGCTGTCTATTCTTTTGGTCTGTTTTTCAATTTGTGGAATCAGAACTTTTTTAGCAATTCCATCAGAATCATTAATTCTTTTCGAAATGGAGTCCAGGGTTTTTAAGCCGTTGTTGGCCTTTGTAAAAAGACTGTCGGCTCTTTTAAATGAATCGGTCGTCTGCTGAAATTCCTGTTTGCTGCAAGAACTTAAGACACACAAAAGAATGAAGCTGGCAACTATTTTTTTCATTTTTATTTTTAAATTTTAATCGGTGCAAGGTAATCAAATAGCATTCCTTTAAAAATAGAAAAAGTCACTCCAATGAATGAAGTGACTGTATATCTGTGTTTTGCAAATTAATTTACAAGAAGTTTACAAATTAATCCTGCTTAAATTCACTGATGAAATGCAGTTTGACGTTCGGGAATTTCTCCTGCGTCATGTGAATCGTAAAAGAAGAATCGGCTAAAAACACGCGTTGTCCGTATTTATCCCTGCACATAAAACGCTGTTTCAAACGCGCAAATTCCTTGAATTCTTCCGATTTTTCATCGGCTTCAATCCAACATGCTTTATGAATGGAAAGGGGTTCGTAGGTACATTTTGCACCATATTCATGTTCCAAACGGTACTGAATAACTTCATACTGAAGCGCTCCAACCGTTCCGATAATTTTCCGGTTATTCATGTCCAGCGTGAACAGTTGCGCCACACCTTCGTCCATCAGCTGGTCGATTCCTTTCGCCAATTGTTTCGCTTTTAACGGATCATCATTATTAATGTATCTGAAATGTTCCGGTGAAAAGTTCGGAATTCCTTTGAAACTCATTTTTTCACCACCGGTCAAAGTATCACCAATCCGGAAATTTCCGGTATCGTGAAGTCCCACGATGTCTCCCGGGAAACTTTCGTCAACCACTTCTTTTTTATCTGCGAAAAATGCATTCGGAGATGAGAATTTCATTTTTTTATTTTCTCTTACCAAAAGGTAATTTTCATTTCTTTTAAAAGTTCCTGAAACGATTTTTACGAAAGCCAATCGGTCACGGTGTTTCGGATCCATATTGGCGTGAATCTTAAAGATAAATCCGGTGAAATCTTTTTCCTCCGGTCTCACGATTCTGGTATCACTTTCTTTTGGTTGTGGATTTGGTGCGATTTCGATAAAAGCATCCAGCAATTCCCGGACTCCGAAATTATTCAAAGCAGAACCGAAGAAAACCGGCTGCAGATCACCGTTCATATAATCTTCACGGTTAAATTCGGGATAAACTTCCTGAATCAGTTCTAATTCTTCCCTTAAAGTCGCCGCGGCTTTTTCGCCAATCGCCTCATCGATTTTTGTATCATTGATGTCATCAAACTTAACCGCTTCACCAACCCGTTGTTTTTTCTCTTCCAAAAACAACTGAATATTATGTTCCCAAATATTATAAATCCCCTGAAAATCCCCTCCCATACCAATCGGCAAAGAAAGTGGAACTACGGTTAAACCTAATTTCTGTTCGACTTCATCCAACAAATCGAAAGCATCTTTTCCTTCGCGGTCCAGTTTATTAATGAAAACAATCATCGGAATATTCCGCATTCTACAAACCTGAACCAATTTTTCGGTTTGTTCCTCAACTCCTTTTGCAACGTCGATAACGACGATTACAGAATCCACCGCGGTTAAAGTTCGGTACGTGTCTTCTGCAAAATCCTTGTGACCTGGCGTGTCTAAAATATTGATTTTGTGACCTTTGTATTCAAATGCCAAGACGGAAGTTGCCACGGAAATCCCTCTCTGTCTTTCGATCTCCATGAAATCGGACGTCGCTCCTTTCTTAATTTTATTCGATTTTACCGCACCGGCTTCCTGAATTGCACCTCCAAAAAGCAAGAGCTTTTCTGTAAGTGTCGTTTTTCCGGCATCGGGGTGAGCGATAATTCCGAAGGTTTTTCTTTTCCCTATTTCTTTGAGTAAATCTGACATAATTAAATTTGAGACTGCAAAAATCGCTTTTTTTTACCGAAAATGAAAATGGAAACAATTTGTTTCTTTTGTAGGGTTTAAATTTTAACTGACAAATAATCACGTGGTCTTCGTCGGTATTTATTTAAAGATTTATCTTTGCGCAAATAAAAAATTCATGGAAGAAAAACCGGTTTGGAAAAAATTCATTTTTGATGGTAGAGGAGTTCTTGCTTTGGTGGGTGGATTTTTGGCAGGAAGTTTCTTTATGTCAATGTTAAATGTCATATCGATGTTCGTTTTTAATGTCAATATGCAGTACCAAGATTATTACTTATTACTGACCAACGCAGCGGGATTTTTATCGGCGATTTTCGCCTTTGATTATTTTGTATGTCGGCCAAGCACGGGAAAAAAACTGGATTTCAATTTTTCACGGACTAATTTGGTGACCTATCTTTTGATTTTTCCCATGATGCTCGGAATGATGTTTATTGCTGAATTTATAACCTCGCAAATTCCTACTACGGGACCTTTCTTTGGCGGGTATTATGAATATTTTTCGAGATTAATGGATCAGATGAGCAATGACAAAGCCACCTTGATTATCCTTGCGGTCATTATGGCACCGATATTCGAAGAAATAATTTTCCGCGGAATAATACAGAAAGGGCTCATTAATAAAGGATTGAAACCCAAAACGGCAATTATCATTTCTGCCGTAGTTTTCGGATTGGTTCATATGAATCCCTGGCAATTTGTAGGGGCGGTTTTGTTGGGATGTGTTTTAGGTTTGGTTTATGATAAAACAAAATCGTTGCTTTTACCGATTCTTTTGCACGCTTTCAATAACTTAATTTCTTCTATTTTAATTTTTTATAATAAAACAGAAAGTTTCGCCGATACTTTTAAAGTTTCAGAATGGCTGATTTTGGCTGTCGGAATCGTACTTTTTTCGACCTTTTATTTTCTGTTTACTAAAAAATACCGTGTTCATTACAACGAGAATTAACTGGCTTTAAAAAACTAAAGTTCATCATCAGGTCTTAATATTACTCATCGCTCATTACCCATTATTTATGAAAAAGGAAATCCTTATCGCAACGCACAACGCACACAAAAAAGAAGAAATTCAACAGATATTAGGTGAAAATTTTACCGTGACTTCGCTCACCGATTATGATATTCACGACGAAATTGTGGAAGACGGCGAAACCTTTCATGCCAATGCTTTAATCAAAGCTCAATATTGTTTTAACAAAACAGGGAAACCAAGTTTGGGAGATGATTCTGGTTTAGTCGTTGAATCCTTGGATGGAAGACCCGGAATTTACTCTGCACGTTATGCCGGAAATCACGACTTTGCTAAAAATATGGCGAAAGTTTTAGAGGAAATGAAAGACCAGAAAAACCGAAAAGCCTATTTCGTAACGGTAATGTGTTTGGTTGATGAAACCGGCACAAACTATTTTGAAGGCAGGGTTTATGGCAATTTAACCAAAGAAGTCCGCGGTGAAAAAGGCTTCGGTTATGACCCGATTTTTATTCCGGATAATTACGAAATTACTTTTGCTGAAATGAAAGCGGAAGATAAAAATAAAATCAGCCACCGTAAAAAAGCGATCGAGCAGTTTTTAGAATTTATAAAATAAATTTTTCCAGCTACGAATTCACGAATACGTACAACGGCTTTACAACGTTTAGCAAAAGTTGATGAAGTTTTGGAAGGGAACGTTTTTCAAAAATTTCCCCACAAATTTCAACATATTGGTGAATTCGTGGCTTGTAGATTCTGCAATTTAAAATTTTAGTCTAAAACCGCTACCTGATTTTAAACGAAAAATCGTATTTTTGCACTCACTTATATTAAAATCAAATGTTAGAAAAGATTGAGGACTTATTGGTTGAAGTAGGAAATTTTAGTTCAGCGAATAAAGATGAAATTGAGCAGTTCCGAATCAAATTCAGTGGTAAGAAAGGAATTATCAATGATATTTTGGCGCAGTTCAAAGAAGTTCCAAATGAACAGAAAAAAGAATTCGGACAAAAGATCAATACGCTGAAACAAGCTGTAGAAGCAAAGCTGGAAGGTTTAAAGAATGCCACGACTTCTACCATTCTTTTTGAAAAAGATGATTTAACCAAACCGGGTTTCCCGTCGGAATTAGGAACCCGTCATCCCATTAATCTGGTAAAAAACAGAATTATCGAAATCTTCAGATCGATTGGTTTTGCTGTTGCAGACGGACCGGAAATTGAAGACGACTGGCATAATTTTACCGCATTGAATCTTCCGGAATACCACCCGGCCAGAGATATGCAGGACACTTTTTTCATCGAAACCAATCCGGATTTACTATTGAGAACACATACTTCTTCGGTGCAAATCCGTTATATGGAAGAAAATCAACCGCCGATGAGAATTTTATCTCCGGGCCGGGTTTTCAGAAATGAAGCGATTTCTTCCCGTTCACACTGTATTTTTCATCAGATCGAAGGTTTATATATTGACCAGAACGTAAGTTTTGCTGATTTAAAGCAAACCATTCAGTACTTCACCACAGAACTTTTCGGGAAATCGAAAATCAGACTGAGACCTTCTTATTTTCCATTTACAGAGCCAAGTGCAGAAGTAGATGTTTATTGGGGCTTAAATTCTGAAACCGATTATAGAATCACCAAAGGAACAGGTTGGTTAGAAATCATGGGTTGCGGAATGGTAGATCCTGCCGTTCTGGCAAATGTGAATATCGATGCCGATAAATATTCCGGTTACGCTTTCGGAATGGGAATCGAAAGAATCGCGATGTTGATGTATCAAATGAGCGACATCAGAATGTTCTTTGAAAATGATAAAAGAATGTTGGAGCAGTTTAAAAGCCTTTAATGATAAAAAAATGAAGTTGATTCCTCTCTGAATCGGCTTTAAATAAAATAGAAAAACTTCCGGAATAATCTGGAAGTTTTTCGTTTTTAAAAGGGCAGGTAAGTGTATTAATCTTTCTTTTTAAACCAGTGTTTTGCCTGATTGTAATCGAGGTAATAGGTTAATTTCAAAGAAATATTATTGACCATCGGCTCATTAAATAAAGTGTTGAAATTGTCTTTAAACTTCATTCTCGAAATTTCCAAATAATCGTCAACGGCATTCCTGTACATCAAAGTAAGTTGACTTCCCGGTGCAAACCACCATGAATAACGCAAATCTACATTCCAGGAATTATAAGTTCCATTCAGATTTTTATTAAATTGACTGGTTGGTGTTAAAGTCCCGTCCTCATTCAACGTAAAGAAACTTTTATAGGTAACATCTGAGTAATAGTGGCGAAACGCTAATGAAAGCGACATTTTTTCGTTGAACGTATATTGGGAAGTCAAACTGTTTTCATACGTATTGCGCTGTCTTTTTCCCATGTAAATTTCGGTACCTTCTTTTCCTGCAAAACCCGTTTCATTATTGCTGAAAGAAGGATTGAACCTCCAGATTGTGTTAAATTGATCAGAGAAACGATATCTTAGATAAAACGAAAGATTTACAAGATTTCTCCCTGTTTCATTATAAGCGTAATAATCAAAATTTACATTATACTGAAACTTTTTTCGGCTGTCACTTTCGGTCCAAATCCAGGTATTCAAGTAGGATGGTTTTTTAGAAAAACGTCCTGCTGTCCGAGGTTCGTAGATGTCATTTTCGCCGAAGGGCGTCAATTCAAAACCGCCGCCGTAGCTTCTGAAATTCTTATTCGTAAACTGATTATTGTGGTTGATGACCAAATTGGTAAATAAATACGGCGCTAACCGATGGTAATAATTAACATTAAAATTAAGATAAATATTATTGAATTTCTTGGTCGGTTCCAGAATTCGATAACCGTAATAAGAATTATAATTCGCGAAGTTGGTGGAAGTGGAAAACCCTAAATCATTGATGTCCCAATTTTTAGTTACATAATTACCATCAAAACTAAATCTGTTTTTTCCGGAATTTTTGGCAAAACCAACCTGCCCTCTCGAACCGAATTTCGTCCCGTCATCCATCACCCAACTTCCTTTGAGGGCTCCAAAATAATTGTAGATATTCTTTTTATCATTGATGTTCCACAGGAAAGCCGTAGAATTGGCATCGCGGAAATTGCCGTCCCGAACAACATTCGTGTTGACTAAGGTTACGGAAGAATTCTCATGAAATCTTTGATCCAGCACCAGAACATTATAATTTGTCCATGGTTCCACAACTTCGTTTCGGGTTTCACCGGTTTTTTCATTCAGGATCTGAGCTTCCATTTTTTCAGTGATTCCGTTGAAAAATCCGATTCCCAGCCCTTTATTTGTTCGTCCTGAAATCTTGAAAGCATTAAATAATTTAACTTTAGAAGGATATTCTGTGACTTTTTCGTCAACTGAAGTTTCGGGATCAACAGAAGGGTGGCCACCGATTCTACGGGAATAAAAAAGATTTCCTTTGTTGAAAAGTTCTGTTCCTTCAGTGAAAAATGAACGTTGCTCTTCAAACTGCTGCTCAAATGGACCTAAATTTAAAATAGAATTGTCAAAACTGGTTTGTCCGAAATCTGGAATCAAAGTCATGTCAAAGGTAAATGCATCATTAATTCCGTATTTAATATCCATTCCGCCATTAAAGTTAGCCGTGGACTTCCCGTTAAAATGATTAAAATAAGTAGAAAAATAAGGAGTCAGTGACAATCTTAAAGGAGGCTGAATATTCTGGATTCCTTCTAAAATCCCGTCGTACATTAAATAAGTTGCCTTTTTGTTATCCACGAAATTCCAGGTTAAATTTTGTCTGGTTTTTTGGATCATCCGGATAAAATTTATTCCCCAGGTTTGGACCTCCTTCTTCGGAAAACGCAGTTCTGAATAAGGAATTTTGATTTCAACAGTCCATCCGTTTTCATTAATCTTAACGGCCGAAAACCACACGGCATTCCAGGAAAAGTCATCGTTGGCGGTGGACATTATTTTTGCGTCAGCCTGCACGCCTGAAGCCTGCACGAAGAATAAAACCGCTTGCTGATGGTCATCATAGCCATTAATGGTAATTCCGAAAACATCATCATTTCCAATATCGTCGCGTTCTGCCAGTTGTTTTTGAATATTCTCCGGATGAGGATCGATCATCGTTGCACCAAAATAAATTCCGGTGTCATCATAAAGAACTTTTACGGTTGTTTTGAAATCCGGCGATTCAGGTTTTCCGTTCTCAGGATTTCTCTCGATAAAATTTTCTGCAACAGGAGCATTTTTCCAGACTTCTTCATCCAGAATTCCATCGATTTTTGGGGCATCGTTTATTTTGATGAGCGTAATTTTCTTTCTGGAGATGCTGTCTTTTTCTGCCTTTTGGGAATAGATATTGGTGACAGAAAATAAAAGCAGGAATGCGGCGAATATAAGTTTCATTTAATAGTTTAGAAATAAGACAACGGAAAGTGGGATAATGTTACATGCGTTTTAAAAAAAAGTCAAAAAAAATAAACGAACCACAATTCGTTTATTTAATTCACAGAGAAAATCTCCTGTATTTAATTCGAAAAATTGAGCGGATATTTTACATTCGAGAAAGAATCGATATCAGCTTTCAGAGAGCCAACCGCTAATTCTGCTTTGATGGCAAGCGGAATATGGTTTCTGTCGTTGCTTACCCAAAGCGTCACCCCTTCTTTATCCTTAAAAACCCTTCCGCTGATGACCTGTGGAACGATTTTCAGACTGCGGATCCAGCCGAATTTTGTTTTGATATTTTCTGCTCCCACAACTTTTAACTGAAAAGGAAACATTTCATCATCAATCCAAACATTGAGTTTTTTCACACTTCCGACTTTCAGCTCGCTATCGTCCAGGCTTCGCAAGTAATAAAAAGCCGACAGCATATCTTGAATTCCAGAAACTGATTTTAAAGATTGCGTGGTGTTTTTTTCTTTATCTGTCAAAAGCAGGGTTTGATTATTATGGTTAAAAACGGTTTCATAATGTTGGGTATAATTGCCTTCTTGTACGTCTCTCACATAAAAACTTGGTAAGCCCGTGTTATAGTTGATAAAACTTTCGTAATTATCTTCTACTTTAAAAAAGGCCCGTACCGCACCGGTTGTTTTGCCATAACCTTTAACGTAATAATGAGGTTGTCCTTTGTATGTCGTTTTTAAAGTCGTTAAACTCGCGGTTCCGGCATTCAAAATTCCATAGTGAATCCTGTAACGTAAAACCTCGCCAGACATGATGTTCTGAAGTTTCTGTGCATTGCCGAGCGTGAGGAATAAAAGTCCAAATAATACTAAAATCTTTTTCATGGGTTTCCTTTTGCAAATAATTTGCCACAAAGATAAAACTTTGACCGGACTGGATTTGGTTATGACATAAATCATAAAACGCGTCTTCAACATTCTTTTAATTTTTGTAAATTTGTGCTCTTATTACCTAATTTTTAATTAATGATTACTACAGATATATTGATAATTGGAGCTGGCCCAACCGGACTTTTTACTGTTTTTGAGGCAGGTTTATTAAAGTTAAAATGTCATCTCATCGACGCTCTTCCGCAGCCTGGTGGTCAACTGACAGAATTGTATCCGAAAAAACCTATTTTCGATATTCCGGGATTTCCTTCTATAAACGCTGGTGATTTAGTTGATAATTTAATGGAGCAGACCAAGCAGTTTCAACCGGGATTTACTTTGGGAGAAACCGCACAGACTTTAACCAAATTAGAAGACGGAACATTTGAAGTAATCACCAATAAAGGCACCGTTCATCATGCGAAAGCAGTGGCCATTGCGGGAGGTTTAGGAACTTTTGAACCTAGAAAACCTGCGCTGGAAAACCTGGCTGATTACGAAGAAAATGGCGTTGAATATTTCATTAAAGAACCTGAACATTTTAGAAATAAAAAAGTAGTCATCGCAGGAGGTGGCGATTCTGCCTTAGACTGGAGTATTTTCCTTGCAGATATCGCAAGTGAAGTTACCTTGATTCACCGTAGAAATGAATTCCGCGGAGCTTTGGATTCTGTAGAAAAAGTTCAGGCTTTAAAAAATCAGGGGAAAATCCACATGATGACTCCCGCAGAAGTGATCGGCTTAAAAGGAGAGGACAAATTGAACGCGATTACCGTGATAAAAGAAGGGGAGACCTTTGATATCGAAACGGATTACTTTATTCCACTGTTCGGATTAACACCAAAATTAGGAGACTTAGGAAACTGGGGATTGGAAATTGAAAAAAATGCAATCAAAGTAAATAATGCACTGGATTATCAAACCAATATTCCGGGGGTTTATGCCATTGGTGATATCAATACGTATCCGGGAAAACTGAAGTTGATTTTATGTGGTTTCCATGAAGCAACTTTGATGTGTCAAAGCATTTACAACATGCTGAATCCTGGGAAAAAATTCGTTTTGAAATACACGACCGTAAGTGGAATCGATGGTTTCGACGGTAGCCGTAAAGAAGCAGAGAAAGCGGTAGTAATGAAAATCGATTAACAAAGAACCAAGTAGAGTACAATGCAAGATATTACCTTAAAAATTACTGACCGAAACGGAGATTTACATGAAGTGGTCGCACCCACTGATATGTCGATGAATTTAATGGAAGTCATTCGGTCCTACGAATTGGCGGATGAAGGAACCATCGGAGTTTGTGGCGGTATGGCGATGTGTGCTTCCTGCCAGGTTTATGTGGTGGAAGGTTCAGATAAATTAACCGAAATGGGAGCTGAAGAAGATGCGATGTTGAGTGAAGCATTTCATGTTCAGGATAACAGCCGCTTGGGTTGCCAGATTCATATCACTTCAGAAATCGACGGTTTAGAAGTTGCAATCGCACCTTATCCATAACGCACATCGTTTTTAATAAAAGTTAAAAGGAAAGAAAATTGAGTTTTTCTTTCCTTTTTTATTTTCGGGAAACTTCTGGAAATTGAGGAATACTTTTCTTATCTTTAGTTAAGAAATATTCACCGGATGTCATTTCATATTCCCGAACATTTAAAAGGTCTAACTGATGAAGAAGTTCAGCATTCTCATCAGAAATTTGGTTTTAATCAATTGAAACAAATTGAGAAAAGCAGTTGGTTGAAATTGCTTCTCAATATTCTGCGCGAACCGATGTTGATTCTGTTGATTATCATCGCAGTAATTTATCTGGCCGTCGGGAATTACGGAGAAGCGCTTTTTATGTTGGCTGCAATTATATTGGTTTCCGGAATTTCTTTTTATCAGGATAACAGAAGTAAAAAAGCGTTAGAGGAATTAGAAAAACTCAATGAACCTTTAAGCCGCGTCATCAGAAATTGTAAGATTGTAGAAATCCCTACGCATGAAATTGCAGTCGGGGATTTGTGCATTACCGATGAAGGCAGGATGATTAATGCGGATGGAAAAATCGTGCACAGCAATGATTTTTCCGTCAATGAATCCTCGCTCACTGGAGAAAGTTTTTCTGTTTTTAAAGATAACAGTTCCGAAGACCGACAGGTTTATAACGGAACCTTAACCGTTTCCGGATTGGCCGTTTTCCAGGTAGAACATATAGGAAAGGAAACAAAGCTCGGTAAGATTGGAGAATCTATTTTATCTATCAAAGAGGAAAAATCACCGCTGCAAAATCAAATAGAACAGTTTCTCAAATATATGGCGATTATTGGGTTCGCCGTTTTCATTTTAGTTTGCGCCGTTAATTATTACCATACTCGAAATATTGTAGATTCTTTATTAAACGGTTTGACGTTGGCAATGTCAATTTTACCTGAAGAAATCCCGGTTGCTTTTACCACTTTTATGGCGCTCGGAGCCTGGAAATTAATGCGGGAAGGCATCATTATTAAGAAAAGTAGTATTGTAGAAACTTTGGGCAGTGCCACCGTAATCTGCACCGATAAAACGGGAACAATTACCGAGAACTCAATGCATTTGAAAGCCATATATGATTTTAAAACTGATCAGGTTTTTGATGAACATCATTTCAGTGAAAAATCGATTGCAGAACTCATTCAATACGCGATGTGGAGCAGCGAACCGGTACCTTTTGATCCGATGGAAAAATCGCTTCATCAAGTGTATGGCGAAACCATAAAAGATGATCTTCGTTCAGTGTTTAAAATGTTTCATGAATATCCGTTGGGTGGGAAACCGCCGATGATGACCCATCTTTTTGAAAATGAAAAAGGGGAACGGATTATTGCCGCGAAAGGCGCTCCTGAAGCCATCATCAAGGTCTGTCAACTTACCGGTGAAGAGCAGATAAAAATCAAAACTGAAATTGAAACTTTTGGAAAACAAGGTTACCGAATTCTTGGCGTTGCCAAATCCAACTTTCAGGGAAATGATTTTCCGCAGAGACAACAGGATATTCCGTTTGAATTTCTGGGAATGGTCGTTTTCTATGATCCTCCCAAAAAAGGAATCAACGAAGTTTTCAAAAAATTTGATGCGGCCGGAATTAAAATAAAAGTGATTACGGGAGATAATGCCCAAACGACCAAAAGCATTGCTTTACAGGCAGAAATTACGGGAATTTCAAATCCGGTAAACGGTGACGAAATAAGTCATCTCAGCGAAGAAGAGTTGATGAAAGTGGTGGATGAAAAAGTGTTGTTTACCCGAATGTTTCCTGAAGCAAAACTCAGGGTAATCAATGCTTTGAAAAGGAATAATGAAGTGGTGGTAATGCTCGGCGATGGCGTCAATGATGGTCCTGCCCTGAAAGCCGCGCACATCGGAGTCGCGATGGGGGAAAAGGGAACAGAGATCGCAAAAGCCGCTGCCGCAGTGATTTTGACCAATGATGATCTGGGAAAATTGGTGACCGCAGTCGCTGCAGGAAGAAGAATTTACAGCAATATCAAAAAAGCAGTTCAGTATATTATTTCGATTCATATTCCGATTATTCTTACCGTTTCGTTGCCCTTATTTTTGGGTTGGGCTTTTCCGCAGATTTTTTCGCCGGTTCACGTGATATTCCTGGAACTGGTGATGGGGCCAACCTGCTCGATCGTTTATGAAAATGAACCGATGGAAAAAAATGCGATGACGCAAAAGCCCCGGCCGATCTCAGAGACCTTTCTCACCTGGCGTGAATTAATGATCAGTATTGTTCAGGGATTAATGATTACCGCCGGAGTCCTGTTCATCTATCAATTAACCTACAGAAATGGAGGTGATGAAGATACGACCAGAACGATGGTTTTTACGACGTTAATTTTCGCCAATATTCTGTTGAGTTTCGCCAACCGGTCTTTCTACTATACGGTATTTGAAAGTTTCAGAAATAAAAATAATCTTTTGATTTATATTACTTTAGCAACCTTAATTGTTTTAATGGTCATGCTTTATTTCGATCCGGTTTCCATGTTCTTTAAACTGACTTCACTGAATGTAGAGCAACTTTTAACGGCGACAGCAGCAGCGGTTATTTCTGTAATGTGGTTCGAAATCTACAAACTGGTAAAGAGAAGTTTTAATCTTAATGAAAAAAGAATCTGAAATTATTTTTAAAAAATATTTAAATTGAGTTTCCTGTATTTATAAGATTATAGTTCTGACCAGATTTTATTAATAATTTTGAATAAAATATTCAGTATGAAAATTGCAACTTATAACGTCAATGGAATTAATGGCAGGTTGCCGGTACTTCTGCAATGGCTGAGCGAAGAAAACCCTGATATCGTCTGTTTGCAGGAACTGAAAGCACCTCAGGAAAAATTTCCCGAAGAAGCAATCTTAGAAGCAGGTTACCACGCGGTTTGGGTCGGACAAAAAAGCTGGAACGGCGTGGCAATCTTAACCAAATCCGAGAAACCTACGGTTATCAGAACGGCATTGCCGGGCGATGAAACTGATGAACAAAGCCGATATTTAGAAGTAAAGCTGAACGGTTTAACGGTTGTATGCGTTTACGTCCCTAATGGAAATCCCGTGCCCGGTGAAAAATTTGATTATAAATTAAAGTGGCTGGAAAGACTCGATGCGCAAGCCGAGCTTTTAATCAGTTCCGGGAAACCGGTGATCATCCTGGGAGATTTTAATATCATTCCTACCGAGAGCGACGTATATAAACCGGAAAAATATATTAAAGATGCTCTTTTTTTACCCGAAGTCCGGGCAGCTTTCCAGAGTTTGATTGACCAGGGCTGGACCGATGCTTTGCGACAAATCTATCCGGAAGAAACCATTTATACTTTTTACGATTATTTTAGAAAAGCCTACGAAAGAAACGCCGGAATGCGGATTGATCATTTTCTGCTTTCTCCGGCCATCGCACCTCATCTGAAAAGTGGTGGCGTACATAAGGCAGTTCGCGGTTGGGAAAAAACCAGTGATCATGTTCCTGTCTGGATCGAGTTGGATCACTTTTAGTACCTTTTTTTTTCGAAACTACAGTTCGTTTTTAAAATAAGACAAAAAAAATCCTTCAATGTGGTATTGAAGGATTTTTAACCGTTCTTAATTTCGATTTTTAATCATTACATATCCCGACAGAATTCGATTGTCGGTTAGAATAATTTGATACCAATAATTTCCGGTTGGTAATTTTCTACTTAAATATTCGCCATTCCAGGAGAAAATACCATTTACGGTTTTTTCCAGAACCACAGTTCCAAAACGGTCGATTACCTTTATTTTGGATCCTGGATAGTTTTCGATGCCTTCAATTTTCCACTCATCATTAATTCCATCATAGTCAGGTGAGAAAACATTCACAATTTTAAAAATAGTAAAGGTACGTTCTGTGATTGCGCAAGTTTGTAAACCACTTCTTACAAAAGCAATATGATTTCCGTTTGGTAGATTGTAAAATAGATTTGAGGTTTGCCAGAAAATACCATCAATCGAATATTCCAAAATCCCTATACCTGTTGCGAAAATCTGTACCGTATTGTTTTCGATTTTTATATCGGTAATCATTGGTAAACCAACTTTCTTAACCACCACCGATTTTGAAGTGGTGCATCCTAAATTATTGGTTACTGTAATTTTATAAATCCCACTTTCTTTCACATTGATAATTTGCTGATTGCTGTATGGATTTCCATTAAAAGTCCACGTAAAAGAACTTGACGCTGGCTGATTTCCGGCATCTAATTTTACGGTGTTTTCTGGGCAATATTCCGCACTTGACGGAACATTTACCACTGGAGCAGCATTTAATTTAATTGTTAAAGTTACTTTAGCGGAACAACCAGCAGCAGAATTTACTTTTACAAAAACGATATTTTGGCCAGTTTTTAAGGTATAATTTTTAAAATCGGATATCAAATTATCATTCTGATCAAAAAATTCATAGGTATAACTTTGCGAATTTGAAACTACATTTGATTGGTAGCTCGTCAAATCGGTTTTCTTCGTTCCATCTTCATCAGAGCACAAAGCGGCAGCCGCAAAATCAGTCGCTGGAATATTAGTCGTAACCAAAGAGACCGTGACGGAAACTCTTTGCATGCTTTCACAACCTTTTTCCGTCTGAGAGGCGAAATAAGCAACACCATCTTGTAATTTTGTATTGTTTGGTAAAACTGTATTTCCAGAATTACTGCTGTACCATTTGATTTGGGAACCGGTAACCATAAGATTTGATACCGTTGCAGCCTGACTGATACAGAATTCCTGTAAATGATTTGCAGTCGGAGGCGGTGTCGTAATTATATTAATTTTGACCAAAGCTCGCTCACTTTCACAGGAATTTATAGTCTGCGTTACAAAGTAACTATTTCCATTAATTAAAGGTTGATTCAAGGCTAATGAAGCAGTCGCCGTCGCCGAATTGTACCACAGTAAACCACTTCCAGTTGCAGAAATATTTCCGACGGTAGCATTTTGCTGTAGACAAAAATCCTGAATACTATTAACCAAAGGTTTCGGTGTAGGATTGATAAATGTATTCACTACAACCGGGGTAGAAACAGAAACACAACCTAAACTGTTTTTAATTTTAAGAGAATATGAATGAGGCAATAATGCAGGAAAAACATTTGAGTTTTGCCAAGTTAAACCATCATCAATGCTGTATTGTGCAGCATTTTCATTAATTGTAATCTGTGCAAAACGATTGGCACAATCAATTTGAATAATATTTGCCGTTGGTTTTTTTGGAGTATCTGCCGGAATATTGATTGTTACGGGGACTCCTCCAGATTCACATCCAGCACTATTTTTCACTTTAAGTACATAAGTTCCCGGTGACAGTAAACTGGAAGTTGAGGCAGAAGAATAAGAAATTCCACCATCAAAACTATACTGATTTTCCGTGGAAGTAATCGCAATTGTTCCATAAGGATTTATACATGAAGTTGGTTGAGTAACGGTAAATAATGGGAGAGTGGGTGCATTCGCTGGCGGATCAATCGTAGCTGTCGTCGATGGAGAACTGCAACCGCTTGCAGTTAGTTTGATTTTAATTTTATAAGTTCCGGGACTTAAATTAGACGATGAATTGGTGACCCAAGTCGCTCCATCATCAAAACTATAATAAGCAGCCGCAGAAATGATGGCAACCGTTCCAAAAGCATTGGTACAGCCAGAAGACTGTGTTACCGAAACTTGAGGTGCAGACGGAGTTACAGGCTGCTGATTGATGGTGGCAATTCCAGCAAAAGAAATACACCCGAAACGATCTTTAATCATCAAATTATAAGTTCCGGGGCTTAAATTAGATTTGGTGTCTGAAGAACCATAAGTAAGACCATTATCAAAACTATACTCTGCAGCCGCTGTGGTTATTTTTATAGAACCTAGTGATACAAAGCAATCCGGTTGAGTTATGGCTGAATTAGGACTTGGCAATGGAGCAGGAGTAGTAACCGTTGCTGATGCCGCATAAGAAATACAGCCAGCAGCATTTTTAATTTTTATCTTATAAGTTCCAGGAAGTAAATCACTTTTGGTGTTGGCATAAATGAAAGTCAAACCATCATCAAAACTATAGGTTGCAGCAGTGGTACTTACGGTAATGGAACCAGTAGAAACACTGCAAGTCGGTTGAACTACGGAGACCGCTGGCGCAGCAATATTTATTCCCGAATCTAACGTTACCGGTACAGAAACCGATTCGCAAGAGGAAGAATTGGTTTTAATTTTCAAAATATAAGTTCCTGATCCAATATTTTTCTTTACCGGATCAGTACTCCAGAATGCGCCATCATTAAAACTAAAACTTTTGCCGGGCGTTGTAATGGTAATGCTTCCGTCCGTTGCATCACATGCTGTTGGCTGTGTAACAGTAAAAACAGGTGTTGGCGGAAGCGCCGGGGCGTTGTAAATATTCACATAAGCTCGTTGCGAAATGCACCCGGCTGCATTTTTAATTAACAGATTGTAATTTCCTGAATTGAGATTCGTTTTTACGGGATTTGTTGTCCAGGTTGCTCCATTATCAAAACTGTATAAATCTGCAATAGTATTTATATAAATCGAACCTTTCGGTACTGAACAGGTTGGCTGAATTATAGTAACAATTGGTTGTGCAAGGTAAAATTGATTGACTGAAGCGGTAGCTGCTTGTGAAATGCATCCTGCAGAATTTTTTATTAAAATATAATAATACCCAGGGGTAGGATTAAGTAAGGAAGGATTTGTTACCCAAGTTGTTCCATTGTCAAAGGAATATTGTGCAGCTTGAGAGACTACCGTTATACTTCCATTGTCTCCGCAGCTTGGTTGCACAACTTTTAGTAAAGGTCTCGGTAAATAGAACGTATTAATTGGAACGTATATTTCATAAGGATTTGAAGTACAACCCTGTGCATTTTTAATCATAATATTGTAGTAGCCCGAAGTCAGGTTTGTTTTTTCATTAACAGTGCTCCAGGTTTGGCCACCATCAAAACTGTATTCTGAGGCTACGGTGGTAATTTTAATACTTCCTTTCACCGTACATGTGGGTTGAACCACCGAAACATTTGGTTTTGGAAGATAGAATTTCTGTAAATTTAAAGAAGAAACGTAGTTTGATGATTTACAACCCGCTGCATTTTGAACCATAACGTAGTAATATCCGTCTGCAAGATTGGTGAAATTGGGTGAAGTGCTCCAGGATTGCCCACCATTGATGCTGTATTGTGACGCGGGAGTCGTTATAGAAATCGTGCCTCCAACGCCACAGGTTGGATTCGTAAAGGTATAAGTCGGATTAGGTAAATAGAACTGTTGAATATTTACAGAGGTTGTTGTAGAAGAACAATTTCCATCTTTTACCATTACATAATAATACCCCGATGATAAATTATTTAAAACCGGCGAAGTGCTCCAAGTACTGCCGCCATTAAAACTGAATGAAGTACCCGGCGAAGTTACGGTGATACTGCCACTTGTACCACAAGTTGGCTGTACTACATTCACGGTTGGACTTGCGAGATTGGTAGTGTTCAAATAAACTGAAATACTGTTTGACCTACAATTCGCACTGTTTCTCACCATTAAATAATAATAACCAGCACTCAGATTATTGAAAATAGGGTTGGTACTCCAGGTATAACCATCAATACTGTAAAAATCTGCAGTAGAAGTAAAAGTGATATTTCCGATATTCCCACAACTTGGGCTTACCGCTGTATAGGTAGGCTCAGGAAGATAAATTTGATTAAAATTAACATACTTAGTTTCAGATACACAATTCTGGCTATTTTTAATCATCACATTATAGCTGTTGCCGGTAAGATTACTGAAAACATTAGAGGTCACCCAGGTTTGTCCACCATCAATACTGTAAAAACTTGAGGATGTAGTTATCGTAATCGTTCCTTTTGTCGTACAGGTTGGTTGTATGATACTCACCTCAGGAGTTTCAATTTTAGGTGGATACAGAGAAATGTATTGCGGATTAGACATACAGCCAATACTGTTTTTAACTTTGATTTGGTAACTCCCGGCGGGTAATGTTTTAGTAGGAGTGGTTACCCAGGTTGCGCCATTATCAAAACTATAAAAATCTGAAACGGTATTAATACTGATTGATCCATCAGCGCCACAAGTTGGCTGAACAACCGAAACAAAAGGTTGGTCTATGCGAGGTTCATATAAATAAACGGAAGTTTCTCTGGAAATACAACCTGCGGCAGTTTTTAACTTGATAATGTAGGTTCCGGCAGGTAAATCCTTCATATTACTCGTCGTCCAGGTGACGCCATTATCAAAACTGTAAAAATCTGCTTCTGTTACAATATAGATTGTTCCATTTTCACCACAGGTGGGTTGAATGGTTTCATAGATGGGATACATCGTCTGAAAACTCTGCAGATAAACACTCTCCAAATAAGAAGTACATCCCAGACTGTTTTTAATTCCAATGGAGAAATTTCCAGTAAAAATATTATCTAAAACATTGGTCGTACCCCAGGTTTGGCCACCATCGAAAGTATAGAAATCTGCGGAAGTATTGATGGTTATTTTTCCGGAAACAGTACACGCTGGATTTATAACCGTAAAATCGGGATCTCCTAAAGTGTCGCTGGAAATAACAACTCCTTGCGGATTAGAAATACATCCGGATGCATCTTTTGTCCGAATCGTATAAAGCCCAGGAGCTAAATTATCCATCGTAGAATTATTGACCCAGGTCACCCCGTTGTCATAACTATAATTCGCCGCAGGAGAAGTGATCGTAATGCTTCCCGTGTCACCGCAGAATTTAGGCTGCGTAGCATCATAATATGGATAAGGTAAAAGTGAAGCTTTAATAGTAACCTTCTGTGCGTACGAAGTACAACCTTTCACCGTTTTAATCATAATAGAATAATCACCCGGATAAAGATTAGATTTAATGGGATTTGTTCCCCAGGTTACTCCATTATCAAAACTATATTCCGACGCCGCCGAGGTGACTTTTATCGTTCCCGATGAAACAAAACAAGAAGGCTGGGTTATTTCTAAGGTCGGGGTCACCGCAGTCTGACTTGGTTCAATACTTACGGTTGCCATGCTGAAACATCCAAAACTGTCGGTAACGGTAACTGAATAAACGCCAATTGATGTTACGATGATATTTTGGCTAGTTTCTCCAGTACTCCATAAATAAGTGGAACCTGCTGAGGCTTTTAATTCTGTACTTCCGGAACAAACATTTAAAATCCCGGAAATAGTAGCAGTGGGATTTCTAACTTCTAAATTTGCCGGAATAATTTTATAGCATCCTGCACTCTGCGAAACCCGCACATAAATTACCGCAGAAGAGGAATTGTACGCCGTGAAATTGGTAATGGCGCCCGTATTATTAAAGGCGGAATTATAATCCTTAAAATAATTGAAAGTAAAGCCAGTTGTAGAATTAACAACCTGTGCATTAAAATCGGTTAAATTAAAATCTTCTTTTCCATCGTGATTCGCATCACATTTTGAAATTTTTGCAGTATTTACCTGAATATTGCAACCCGAAGAACAGTTCAAAAAACTGATGTCCCAGCCATCATTCGCATCTGGATCACTTGCCGAGGCAAATACCTGTGTATTTCCACTACTTCCGCAACCATTACCACCACTGGAAGTTCCCACATCAAAATCTGCTGTAACCCCAACATTGTAATTGCCCGTAGAAATATTGGGAAAGTTCTGAGGTAAAAGCGTGAAGCAGAATTTTTTTGTGATCGGATCCAGCGAAGAAGTTGTAGTGGTCGTATGAACAACCGACCCATTTTCATCATAAACCTTTAAGGTTAATTTTTTTAAAGTTGAGGTAACTCCTCCGGAATTTGGTAAAGTATAATTCCCGCAAACCGTCACCGGAAGTGTCGGACAAACTGCGTACAAAGGATCCAAAGTGACCGAACCAACAAAGCTTTCGTTGGATTGTAAAAGACAAATATCATCTACATAAGCATATCCGAAATGCCCGCCTAAACCACAACGGGAAGCCATAAATTCTACAGTGAATTCTTCATTATTGGGAATCGAAGAAATATCCAAAATACCGGATTGCCATTTCTCAGTGTACAAAGTAACATACCCTGAACTGCCATCAGAAACTTTAGTGAAAATGCAGTTCTTCTCGTCACCGACTAAACAAAACTCGCTAACCACCACTTTGTTTTTATTAATAATTCTTGCCTTAAAAAATGGTTGATTATCCCGGTGGCTATCGTCATAAACGGATTGTAGAACGGCTTTGTAATTAAATTTTAAAAAATTTTCATTATTTGTTTTAAACCTTTGTCCCTGAACAATTGAACCGTATGTTCCGGAATTTTCGTAATTTATTTTGAGCGCATATTGGTCGAATGCTTTAAGATCTCCCATATATCGATCAAACAGATTTGCCGGAACCGAACTCGCCATCAAATTACTATTGCCCGGATTATACTGTGGTATACTGTTTACAGCACTGTTAGAAAGAGATTTACATTGGGTCGGTCCGGGGGGGTCACCAATATTAAAAAGAAAATTTTTGATAAAATTTTTACCATTAATAGTTTCAACTTGTTCAAAACCACCATTGGTACACATTTCTACAGCGGTCGAACTTCCTTTTTGCAGATGAGATTGCTCCAACTGAATTTTCCGATTCCTTTCTTTGAGAAACTGAATTTTTTCTGAATGATCCGTAATTATTTTCCCTTTTGCATTTTCAAACATTCCATTCCGCAGATAATTGGTGGTGTCCGAAATTTTAGTTTGAGCGTACAAAGCCGAGAATAATCCAAGAAATAAAAAAAGATAAAGTTTCTTCATATAAAGTTTTTGTTGAAGTATATTTTAATATTCTTAACACATTTTAGGAATGGTTATGAAAATTTAACAAATATAACTCAAAAAGATATTTCTTTTTCAAAAATTGGTTTAGTCACAGATAAAATTTTCAATATTAAGAGCCTGTTTAAATTGTTTTTTAAAACCTAAAATCAGAAACACCGCGGTCTTTTTTAAATTTCACCGCGGTGATTTATTATTTTCACCGCGGTGATTTTTCCATAGGTTACTGTAAAAATAAGGAGTATAATAAGAGCTTTTTGTTTGTAGAGTAAATTTTTCATCATAATTTTATTAGCCCAGTAACCAATAAGTTACTAAAATGACAATCAATTTTTTATGTTTTTCAATATGAATATCCCATAAACTTTTTCTTTATTTAACTTTTCAACAGCCTATAAAACTGATGTTCTGATAAATAAAAAAATCCCTTCAATTAAAGGGAATTCATACTATTTCTAAACTAAAAAATCAATAGATTTTCTGCACTTTTTCAACCACGTAGGTTTTTCGTTTAATTTTCGGAGCGACATATTCTAAAACTTCTTGGTCTTCCCATTCTTTTTTCTTGTAAACTGAACTTGAGGATTTCCATATTTTTTGCTCAATTAATTCTACGGAAGCTTTGGAAAATTCTTTAATTGTTTGAAGTAATTCTTTCATTTTTTTCGAAGGAATTTTTTCCACCGTACTTTCAGGATGAATCTTACTTAGGAATAAAACTTCATTGCGGATAATATTTCCTAAACCTGGAAACACGTCCTGATTTAAAAGTACATCTCCAATTCTCTTGTCGCCATATTTTTCGAGCAAAAATTTTTTCGTTTTTTCTAATTTGTATTTTTTTGAAAATACATTTATTTCCTGATCAAACGCGTGATCTTTTTGGAGTTTCTTAATTTTCACCACATAAAAATTGATGTGGTCTTCCCCGAAAAAAAGCGAAAAACTTGTATTGACTTTCTTGGATTCATTAATCAAAAAGCTTCCAAATAATCCAAAATGAACAGTGATTAAAAAGTCTTTGAAATCGAGTAAAAGGTATTTTCCATAGGTTTCAACCGAAACCACTTTTCTGCCGGAAATTGAGTCGGCGAAAGGATTGTTGTAGCCACCGCTTTCGGTCACGGTTTCACCTTCAAATCTTTGAAGTCGTTTCTTAAAAACAACAATGGAGGGACCTTCTGGCATAATTACGGTTTTTCGTTTTTTAGAATTTTCATCACAATCTGTTCTTCTTTCGTCAAACCGGATTTTCCGTCATCAATTTCTATTTCATCCAGTTCTCTTAAATATTTTTCAATAGAATCGTTTTCGTAAAGATTAATGATCAGTGGATGAATATAGTATTTTCGGCAAACGGTGCCGGTATTTCCCAGTTCGGCGGCTACCAGATCGATGGCCCGTTTTATTTTGGATTTTTGATTACCATCAATTTCCTGAGCTTCAATTTCTTTAAAGGCAATTAACGCATTCACCGTGCCAGACCACGTCCGGAAATCTTTTGCGGTGAAATCTTCGCCACTGATTTCTTTAATATAATCATTGACCATTCCACTTTCTATGGCGTGTCGTTTTCCATCCTCGTCATAAAACTGAAAGAGTTCTTTTCCGGGAATATCACGGCAGGTTTTTACGGCTTTTGCTAATTTGGCATTCTTTAAATCGATATCGTGGTAAATGCCTTTTTTACCTTTAAAAGAGAATTTTATTTTTTGACCGTTAATCGCTACATGTTTATCTTTCAAAGTCGTTAAGCCAAAAGATCCATACAACTTTTCATAAATCGCATTGCCGATTCTAATATTGGTCCGTTCCATGAGACTTACCACCAATGCCAAAACTTTGCGCCTGTCTAAGGTGCGGTGATTCAAATCTTTTTCTAACTGCAGTCGGATATCGGGCAAAACTTCGCCAAAGTGCAGCATTCTGTAAAACTTCGTATGATTCCGTAAGGCATTCCAAATGGGATGGTAGCGGTACTGTTTGCGTTTTTTAGCATCCAGACCTGTGGCCTGTAAATGGCCGTTTTGCAACGCGCAGATCCATACGTTTTCCCAGGCGGGAGGAATCGCCAATTGATTAATCCGCTGAATCTCTTCTTTGTCTTTAATCTTTTCACCGCCAATAAAATAAATGAATTTATCTCCTCTTTTTCGGCGTGCGATTCCTTGATTTTCACTGTCGCTGGTGTAAACTAAATTTACTGCAGTTGCAGATTTCTCCGGATCCTTCATGATTTTCACCATTTTTGAAGGACTTATTTTAGTGATAAGTTCTAAAGAAGGATTTTCGGTTTTCATCCTGTTTAATTTTTCCCTCTGCTAAATAACCAAACGATTAAACCGATTACCAATGCAACCAGGAAAAATGCCCACCACATTCCGGCTTTGAAAATGGTGCCGATCGCGTCGCAACCGGTTAAACTCAATAAAGCAAAAACAGCCAGAGTAAGAAATGTAAACTTTTTCATAATTTTATTTTTTAAGGTTTATTAATGATAATTTAATTATTATTTTTTTATTTAAACTCTATGGTGATCAGGTTTCCAGTTGTGGATTGATTTTTTGATTTCGTCACCAGAAATATTTTGTTGAAGCGCTTTATCTAGCAAAATTTTAAATTCGTCATCGTAGGCAAAGCGCAAAGCGGCAATCTGATCAAAAGAAAGTTTAGATTCTGCTTCATCCGCGCTTTTACCGAAAAGTTCAAAATACCTTAGCTTAAACTCTAATCGTATAATACGGTCCTGATTTCCAAGTGCGTAATGCTGCCGGATCATTAATGCTAAATAAAGAATTAGAAAAATAACGGCTGAAAATAAAATCCAGATTAATTGGTTTTGCTCATCGTTAAAAATTTTCCAGATTCCAATAATTTGTAGAATAAAAACAAGAGGAAGATAGATGAAATGATGTGGCGGATAGAATTTTTTGTGATTTTGATAATTTTGATTTTTCATAAATATTTCCCATCAAAAAGTTAACCATTCTTAAAACTAGATTAAAATTCACTGTCTGTTCCTCCATTTTAAAGGCTAAAGCATCATTAAATTCCGGTTCAATAATCCAAAAAAGCCGGCAAAATCTTCACGCTGAACGTTAGAAATTACCGGCTTATTACAGGTTATTTTTGGTAAGATTTACATTTAATCGAAACCTCCTTTACGGGTTGGTTCTTTTACTTCCGGCCATTTCATAGGTTCACCGGTTCTTGGATTGATTGGCATTTTTATTCTTTCCGATGAAGCCTTTTCCGGATCTTCACTCGCCATATAAGTTAAAATCGCGATCGTCGCAACATTACTTTTAAGATCATCGAAAACGATTTTATCGTAGGTGTCTCTGTTGGTATGCCAGGTGTAATTTCCATAACTCCAGTTTAATGAACTCAACATAAATGCGGGTACGCCGGCTGCAATAAATGAAGCGTGGTCAGAACCTCCACCACCCGGGAATCCTGGGAAAGAAGTTTCGATTCCTTTGGTTAATTCTTTCGGAACAGCGCTTAACCATCTTCCGATATAATCATACGAATTCAAAAATCCCTGCCCGCTGATATTGGCGATTCTTCCCGTTCCGTTATCTTGGTTGAAAACCGCCTGAACATTTGGCATTTGGTCTTTATGTGCCCAGACATAACCGCGTGAACCATTTAAGCCCTGTTCCTCACTTCCCCAAAGTCCAACCACAATGGTTCTCTTTGGATTTGGATAATATTTTTTTAGAATTCTGGCAACTTCCATCATGGTGATGGTTCCGGTGCCATTATCGGTAGCGCCGGTTCCGCCATCCCAGGAATCAAAGTGCGCCGAAAGAATCACATATTCCTCTGGTTTCTCAGAACCTTTGATAACAGCAACTGTATTGAAAGTTGGAGCAGTTCCTCTGTCTTTCGAATGAGCGTTAATTTTCAGTTTAGGCGTTTTTCCGTGCTGAATCATGCGGTATAACTGTCCGTAATCTTCTAAAGAAATATCAACCACAGGAATGGTTTTCGTCCCGGCAGCGAAAATTTTATTCACTCCAAATCCTCTGGACCAATACGAAGAGACGATTCCGGCTGCACCGGCTTTTTCTAATTTTTCATTTAACGTTCTGGAGGTTTCTCCTGTCGCAGCAATTGATTTTCTCCACTCTTCAGAAGCTTCAGCGGATTCTTTTTTCATTTTCTCAAAAGATTCCGGCGTTGCAAATTCTTTCCAGTTATTTTCAGGTCTTCCCGTTGGCTGGTATTGGGAAACCATCACCAGTTTTCCTTTTACTTTTGGCAGCCAGGCGGCAAATTCTTCTTTGTTTTTAAACATGGGCAACATCACCACATCGGCGGTTAAGCCTTTAGCAGAAGTTGCAGGACTGAAAGCCAACTGCATTCCTTCGATTGATTTCGCATAAGGAGCAACCATTTCTATGGATGATGGTCCTCTTTCCCAGGATTTCCATTCGCCCCATTTTTCGTTTTGGGCATCGATTCCCCAGTTCTGAAAACGTTTTACGGCCCAGTCATGTGCCTGCTGCATTTTTGGACTTCCCACCAGTCTTGGCCCAATGTCGTCCATCAATTCATAAGCAAGGGTTTCGAGTTGAGAGTTTTGATAGGTTTCATCCATAATAGATTTTACCATTTGGTCTTTGGTTTGAGCGTTTAAACCCACAGCAAAAACCGTAGAAACCATCAATAATTTAGCATAGTTCTTCATTGAATATAATTTTTGCGATGAAGATAATAAAATTTATTCTAAGGAACTGTCTGTTCATGGGATAAAATAAAATACCGGCGAAGTTCTTGCTTACTCGCTTTAATTTTTTAATTTTATAAAAAAATAGATTATGAATTTAATTATCCGATTATTAGTGACTGCGATTGTCGCTTTTTTATTAACGAAAATTTTAAGTGGAGTTCATATTGATGGCTTTGGATCTGCCGTAATTTTCGCTTTGATCTTAGGAGTCCTTAACTTGATTGTTACACCTGTTTTGAAGATTTTAGGATTGCCTTTAACCATTCTTACGTTAGGTTTTTTCTCTTTGGTCATTAATGCTCTGGTGGTTTTACTGGCTGCGAAATTTGTAGACGGAATGGCCATTGACGGATTTTGGTGGGCCTTTATTTTCAGTATCGCTTTGTCCTTAATTACTTCATTATTAAATGGAATTATTACGTCCGATAAATAATTTATTAAAAATAAGAAAATGTCATAGCGGTTTCAATTATGTTTGAACCGCTTTTTAATTCATAGCGGATGATGCACTTTCATTAACAACGGGAAACCGATGATTGAAAAATGTTCATCAGATTTAGTAATTTTAAAATAAAAATTAATGCGTACCACTCTTACTTCTTTATTGCTGCTGTTTTTCTCTGTGCAGATTTTCGCTCAGCAATTATATATTCCGCGGAACATTGCCAAAGCTTATGAAAATAAAACCCGGGCGTCGGATGGGAAACCCGGCGAAAATTATTGGCAAAATTCGGGAGATTATACGATTGATTTCAATGTAAATCCAACAACTAAAATCGTTTCCGGAAATGAGACGATTATTTATTCAAATAATTCTCCTGATGAATTGAAATCGGTGGTGATCAGATTTGTGAATAATGTCCATAAACCGACTTCGCCCAGAGCGGCTAAAGCTTCACCTGATTTTTTAAGTGAAGGTTTAAAAATAAAATCGCTTTCTGTCAATGGTGAAAATTACAAAGTAAATTCTCAAGACTGGGAAACATTCTATGATTTAAAATTAAATAAATCTTTGTTGCCAAACTCCAAAAATACCATTAAAATAGAATGGGAGTTTCCGTTATCAAAAGAGAGTGGAAGAGAAGGGCAAATCGATGAAACCACGTTTTTCTGTGCGTATGCCTATCCGAGAATTTCGGTCTACGATGATTATAATGGTTGGGATAAATTGGCCCATAACGGCCGAAATGAATTTTATAATGACTTTAATAATTATGAAGTTGCCGTTACGGTTCCAAAAAATTTCGTGGTTTATGCGACGGGAGTTTTGCAGAATCCGGAAGAAGTTCTGCAGCCGGGAATTTTAAAGAAATTTAAATATTCATTAAAATCCAATCAGGTTATTCATGTTGCCACGAAAGACGAAATCCAAAAACAAAAAGTAACCAAACAGAATCCATTTAATACCTGGAAATTTAAGGCTGAAAACATTACCGATTTTACGTTTGGCTTAAGTTCCACTTACGTCTGGGATGCTTCAAGTGTTCAGCTGAAATCGAAAAGAGTGAGCACGCAGGCAACTTATAATGCGGGAACGGCTGATTTTGAAAAATATGTGGAATGGGAAAGATACAGCATCAAATGGTTTTCTGAAAACTGGCCGGGAATAGAATATCCTTTCCCTACCATGACCGGTTTTCAGGGATTTGCCGATATGGAATATCCTATGATGGTGAATGATACTGCGATTCCTGATGATTTTGCTGACTCCCGCCAAACGGTGGATCATGAGATTGCCCATACGTATTTCCCTTTTATGATGGGAACCAACGAAACACGATACGCTTTTATGGATGAAGGTTGGGTGACGGCTTTCGAATATCTGATTGGTGAAGCTGAAAACGGAAAAGCTTTTAATGATAAAATGTTCACCGATTTCCGGGTGAAAAAATATATTAATGATCCGTCAACGGAGCAGGATCAGCCGATTATTTCGATGAGCAGCCAACTGTCTGGGATGGGCTACGGAAGCAACGCTTATATCAAACCGGCTTTTGCCTATCTGTCTTTGAAAAATCTACTGGGCGACGAGCTGTTCAAAAAAACGCTGCATTATTACATGAACATCTGGAAAGGAAAACATCCGACGCCGTGGGATTTCTTTTACAGCATGAATGAAGGCAGCGGACAAAATCTGAATTGGTTTTGGAACAACTGGTTTTTCAGCAATAATTATATCGATTTAAAAATTAATTCAGCAGTTATTTCCGGTAAAAATCTGAATTTGACGGTTGAAAATGCAGGCGGATTTGCCATTCCGTTCGATGTAGAAATTACTGGTCAGGATGGAAAAGTTTCTGTAAAACATTTTACGCCGGAAGTATGGAAAAACAGCGGATCTTTTACCACGCAAATCGAAGTAAATCAAAAACTGAAATCGGTAAAAATCGACGGTGGAATTTTCATGGATTATACGCCGGCTAATAATTTATTTAACTTTTAAAAAGTACAGTTATGAAAGAATTCGTTACTGCAAAAATGGATGACCGAACGAAAATATTTACATTGATTCTTCTCGTGCTTCTCCCTTTATTGGCATTAAGTTCATTTTTTATGCAACCGCCAAAACCTGTCGTTTCTGTGGTTTTGACAATTTTACTGTTTTCGGTTATTGTGATTTCTTACGGCTTGGTACCGAAAAGAATTGCAATATCGGATGATCAAATTTTAATTAGAAATTTATTCGGAGCGGTGATTATTAATATCAACGAAATCAAGACAGCAGATAAAATTGAAAAAACCGGATTAAATCTGAGAACTTTCGGAGTCGGCGGTTTGTTCGGTTATTTTGGATATTTTAATGGTCGCGATGTGTGGTATGTGACCAATATTCATAAAAAAGTAAAGATGATTTTAAAATCCGGAAAAATTTATATGATCAGTCCCGAAAATCCTGATAATTTTCTTCAGGAAGTTCACCGGAGAATGAGCGAAATGGTTTAGCAGTTGCTTTCTTCCTGAATTTTCTATATTTGTAAGCGCCTAATTTTCGATGATTAGTTTAAAGAAAATTACCGATTTTTAAACCTTTTATATATCTAAAAAATTTAATTTTAAAAATGAAAATAAAACACACCCTTGTTGCTCTGGCGGCACCGTTCCTCATGAACGCGCAAAATGTGATGACGCCCGAAATATTGTGGACCCTGAATAAAATCGGAGTCTCTGCCGTTTCGCCAGATCAGAATTCACTGATTTACAATATCGGAAAAACCGATTTGAAAACCGAGAAAAACAATAAGAAAAACTTTTTCTTTACAATCAAAAATGGTGAAGCAACCGCACTGGATTTAGGGAAAAAATCTTTAATTCAATGGGATGCCAACGGAATTTACGCTCAGGAAGAAGAGAAAATTTATCTTTCTAAAGATGCAGGAAAAACCTGGACAGAATTTTACACTGTCGGAAAAGCAGATAATATCGTGATTTCTCCCGATGGCAAAAAAGTGGCTTTCAGTAAAGAAGTTTTGGTAGAAAAATTATTGGGAAAAGATAAATATGCTGATACTCCAAAATCTACCGCTCATATTTACACCGACTTGAATCACCGTCACTGGGATTATTTTAATGAAGGAAAATACAATCATGTTTTTGTAGTTAATGTTACAGAAACCGCTGATAAAGCCAAAGATTTATTGGAAGGGAAACCTTGGGATTCTCCGCAAAGACCTTCTGGTGGAACAGAGGATTTTATTTGGACACCAGATTCTGCACAACTGTTGTATGTGACCAAACCATTGAGCGGCGCTGAGTATGCATTTTCCACAAATACCGATATTTTCGCTTACGATTTGGCTACAGGAACTTTAAAAAACCTTACCGAAACTAATAAAGGATATGACGTTTCGCCGAAGTTTTCACCAGACGGAAAGTATTTATACTGGATGTCTATGGCAAGAGATGGCTATGAAGCCGACAAAAATGATTTAAAAATCATGAACTGGAAATCGGGGGAAACCACTAATCTTACCAAAGATTGGGATGAAAGCATCACCGGTTCTGTTTTCTGGGCAACCAATTCTAAAGAAATTTATTTTACAACAGCCTGGAAAGGAACCAAGCAGTTGTTTTCATTAAATCCGAAAAACTCTAAAATTCAGCAGATTACCAAAGGTGATTTTGATTTGAATGATATTTTTGCGCAACAGAAAAATTCGTTACTGATTTCCAGAAACGACATGAATCACAATCCCGATTTATTTTCCGTAGATGTGAAAAACGGATCGATGAAACAGGTAACGGAAGTGAATAAGAAGAATTATGAAAGCATTACACCTTCCAGAACTGAACTGAAAATGGTGAAAACCACCGACGGAAAAGAAATGGGCGTATGGTTTATTTATCCGCCAAACTTCGATGCGAATAAGAAATATCCAACTTTATTATATTGCCAGGGTGGACCGCAATCTGCTTTGACACAGACTTTCAGCGTACGGTGGAATTTTGCTTTGATGGCCGCCAACGATTATATCGTGGTTGCACCAAACCGAAGAGGAATGCCGGGCTGGGGTACAAAATGGAATGAAGACATCTCTAAAGATTGGGGCGGACAGGTAATGCAGGATTATTTGGCAGCTGCTGATTTTGCCAAAACATTACCTTACGTTGATGGTGACAGAATGGGAGTAGTGGGAGCGAGTTACGGAGGATACAGCGCTATGATGCTAGCCGGAATCCACGAAAACCGTTTTAAAACTTTCATCGCTCATGACGGTCTTTTCGATATGAAATCCTGGTACTTAACCACCGAAGAATTGTTTTTCGCAAAATGGGATTTAGGAGGTTCTCCTTATGACAATCCGGTTCCGAAATCATACACTGAATTCAATCCTTCGAACTATGTGAATAAATGGAATAAACCAATGATGATTATTCAGGGAGGAATTGATTATAGAGTTCCTTATGAGCAAGGTCAGGAAGCTTTCCAGGCTGCTAAACTGCAAGGTTTGAAAGCGAAATTCCTTTATTTTCCCAATGAAAATCACTGGGTTCTGCATCCGCAAAACGGTTTGGTGTGGCAGAGAGAATTTTTTGAATGGTTGAAAGAAACGTTGTAAAATTCCGTTCTGATAGAAGGATGACAAAAATTTTATAAATTTTTGATAACGATGTTTTATCTATTAAAAAAATAGTTTAGTGTAAAGTTTTATAATCCCAAAAGAACTGCTGAGCGACGATATATTTTACGATAAAGGGCTAACTTCTACGGTTAGTCCTTTTTTCTTTTCCAGCCAGCCATGCCAATACCAAATTCCGCTAAGCTATTTCGCCTTAATAATGTTGCATACAAGATCATTAAGGGATTTAATCTCCAATTAGTGCTTTCTCAGGAGAATGACAAGATAGCAATGGCCAGATAATAAAGGCGTCCAGAAAACTATTTAAGTGAATAAAATTTCAACATGCTGATCTTTTTCAAAATGAGACTAACACCGATCAAAAGACTAGATCTCTATTTTATGAAAAACAACTCAAAGTTCAAAAAAAAAGTGTATTTTCGAGTAATGTTTTAATTAACAAATATTTAACATTAATCAAATTAACATCAAAAAGTACTTTATGGATTTATTATTTTATCTCGTACCAATATTTGGTATTATTGCCTTAATCTACACTTTTATTCAGAGCGCCTGGGTAAGTAAGCAAAATGCAGGAAACGACCGTATGAAAGAAATCAGCGGTTATATTTCTGATGGAGCCATGGCCTTCCTGAAAGCGGAATACAAGGTGATGGCCTATTTCGTCGTAGTTGTTGCAATTTTATTGGCCGTAATGGGTGCCTCAAGTACCAATTCTCACTGGAGCATCGGTATCTCATTCGTTTTAGGGGCGATTCTTTCTGCGCTGGCTGGCTTTATCGGAATGAAAATTGCGACCAAAGCCAACGTAAGAACTGCAGAAGCGGCAAAAACTTCTTTGTCTAAAGCATTAAAAGTGTCCTTTACCGGAGGTTCTGTAATGGGAATGGGCGTTGCTGGTTTAGCCGTTTTAGGTTTAGGAGGATTGTACATTATTATCAAACAAATATTTGCACCCGGTGCTGGGGTAGATTCCCATGAGATGGAAAGAACAATCGAAATTCTGACCGGTTTTTCTCTCGGTGCAGAATCTATTGCCCTTTTCGCAAGAGTTGGTGGTGGTATTTATACCAAAGCAGCTGATGTTGGTGCTGACTTAGTGGGCAAAGTAGAAGCAGGTATTCCGGAAGATGATCCAAGAAATCCGGCCACGATTGCTGATAATGTAGGAGATAATGTAGGAGACGTTGCAGGAATGGGCGCCGATTTATTCGGATCTTATGTTGCAACAGTATTGGCCACTATGGTTTTGGGTAGAGAAACTTTATCGGTAGACGCTTTTGGAGGTTTTGCTCCCATTCTTTTACCCATGTTAATCGCAGGAACCGGAATTATTTATTCTATGATCGGTACTTTATTTGTTAAAATCGGCGAAACAACGAGTTTAGATATTACTCCGGTACAGAACGCTTTGAACCTGGGGAACTGGGGAAGTATAGTGTTAACTGCTGTTTCATCTTACTTTTTGGTGAATTATTTAATGCCCGAAACCATGACTTTAAGAGGTCATGAGTTTACCAAAATGGGCGTTTTTGGTGCTATTATCGTTGGATTAGTCGTGGGAACTTTAATGAGTATTATCACTGAATATTACACCGCGATGGGTAAAAAACCCGTTAAAAGTATTATCAAACAGTCATCTACCGGACATGCGACCAATATCATTGGAGGTCTTGCAGTTGGTATGGAATCTACATTATTACCGATTCTCGTATTGGCAGGAGGTATTTACGGATCTTATCTTTGTGCAGGATTATACGGTGTTGCAATTGCAGCAGCAGGAATGATGGCGACTACCGCGATGCAGTTGGCAATTGATGCTTTCGGTCCTATTGCAGATAACGCAGGTGGAATTGCAGAAATGAGCGAACTGCCCAAAGAAGTTCGTGAAAGAACAGATATATTAGATGCCGTTGGTAATACAACTGCAGCGACCGGAAAAGGTTTTGCAATCGCTTCTGCTGCTTTAACGGCATTAGCCCTATTTGCGGCCTTCGTGGGTATCGCAGGGATTGACGGAATTGATATTTACAGAGCCGACGTATTAGCAGGGTTATTTGTGGGAGCCATGATTCCGTTTATCTTCTCCTCTTTAGCGATCAGAGCGGTAGGTACTGCAGCGATGGCAATGGTAGAAGAAGTCCGAAGACAGTTCCGCGAGATCCCCGGAATTTTAGAAGGAAAAGCGGTTCCTGAATACGAAAAATGTGTCGCCATTTCTACGGATGCTTCCCTTAAAAAAATGATGCTTCCGGGAGGGATTGCTCTTGTAGCTCCTTTAGTGATGGGCTTTATTTTTGGTCCGGAAGTTTTGGGAGGATTCTTAGCGGGAGCTACGGTTTCGGGAGTATTGATGGGAATGTTTCAAAATAATGCCGGCGGAGCCTGGGATAATGCCAAAAAATCTTTTGAGAAAGGAGTTGAAATTAATGGCGATATGCATTACAAAGGTTCTGATGCGCACAAAGCATCGGTTACCGGTGATACAGTAGGAGATCCTTTTAAAGATACTTCCGGTCCGTCAATGAATATTTTAATTAAATTAATGTCGATTATTTCTTTGGTTATTGCTCCAACTTTAGCGGTTCTACACAAAGATAAAATTATCGAAAACAGAAGGGCTAAATTAGAATCTTTACAGAAAATGTCAGGAATCACGGCATCAGCAGCTGCGGTACATGGCGTTACGGAGATTGCTCCGGGAATAGCTACAGGAACACTTAATGAAGAAGGTGATTACGTTTACGATACCGGAAATCTTCAGGAAATTAAATTAACTGACAAATCAATCGGTATGGGGCAAAACAGCCAGTTGCTTTCTTTGTATAATGCGCTTCAGTCTAAAGACCAAAAAGCTTTAGACAATACAAAGTGGTTTACGATCGAAAATCTACACTTCCGGACAGGAAGCAGCGATTTAAAACCAGGTTCAGAGCAGCAGCTCAATAATTTAGCTGAAATTCTAAATGCGTTCCCTACCGCGAAAGTGAAATTAGGAGGTTATACCGATAATACCGGCACCGAAGAAGCCAATCTTAAGTTATCGAACTTACGTGCCCAGGCCGCAAAACTCAAATTATTAGAAATGGGAATTGCAGCAGACAGAGTACAGGCAGAAGGTTATGGCTCTCAACATCCGGTTTGTGCCGAAAATGATACCGATGAATGCAAAGCACAAAACAGAAGAATTGATGTCCGTATTTTAAATTTTTAAACCGGATAAGTTTTATTTAATAATAAATCCCAGCTGAAAAGTTGGGATTTATTTTATTTATTGAAATGCACTTACGCAGAATTCCTTTTCTTACCTATTCGTTTATCTATTATCCATCAGCGAAGCGATCTCTTGCCTTTTTGTCTGAAATTTACCAACCCTTTTTCCGAACATATACAAAAGTAATAAGGGAAATAATTCCCATCAGTCCAAGAGTGAAATAATAACCGTATTTCACGTTAAGTTCCGGCATGAAAACGAAGTTCATTCCATAAATTCCCGCAATAAAAGTAATTGGAAAAAAGTACATCGAATAAATGGCAAGCACTTTCATTACCTGATTCGCCTTTTGATCGCTCATCGCCAGAAACATGGAAATTAAACTGGTAACCTGCGCATTCAGATGTTCGAAGTCTGCGATGACGTCTTTGTGTTTGTCCTTTAAATCGGTTACGACAGTATCATCGAGCTGAAGCACTTTAAATTTTTCAACCCAAACTGTAGAAATATTAAGAATTCTGGTATTCAAACCCGACTTTCTTTTCAACCGGTACAGCCGGCGGATATGATTAGATTGATTGGTCGTTTTAAGGAAAACTTCGCTTTCGATCTGATCCATGATTTCCAGCAGATTTGTCGATTCGTCATCGTACGACTTCATCACTTTTAAAGCTAAATTCAGTGCGATTTCATCCCGGGCGATATGTTCGTTCTGCGGCAGTGCGATTTCTTTTTTTAATTCGTATACGCTTCTGTTCTTCAGCCGGTGAATCGTAATGATGACATGATCAAATAAAAAAATTCCCAGTTTGGTAGAAATATCACTGATGGTATTCAAATTCGATCTTTCCAGTTGGGTATTTTCCCGCATAAGGAAAAAATTAACATTTCCGTCCTGTTCAAATTTCGGCAGGTGATTCGCATCGATCGTATCTTCTAAAAGAAGTGAATTAATATCGTAACGCTCATGCAGAAAAGTCAAATCCTCTTTTGTTGGACTTTCTACATCAATCCATTCACAATGTTCATTTTTAAATAATATTTCAATAGGCATTTGGCAAATTTAAGTTAAAATTAACATTTAAATCTACAAATGACACCAACCTACTAAATTTATTTTGTGAGTAAAGAAAAAAAATCAAGAAGTGTCCGGATTAAATTTTACGCCGATTTTCGACATCCGATTTTGTGTTAAGATTCACACAAATCCACAGCATTAATTCATGGAATGTAGAAAATTTTTGATTTTCGTCCAACAGGTCATTTCTTCTAATGAAAAATAGGAGAGACTGATGTATTTGCAATAAATTTAAAAATCTTTTTTTCATTAAAATCAATACTCTCAAAAGCGTCTATATATAACTTATTTTTGGAATTGTCATATAAATTTGCTATATTTGAAACTATGCTGGCAAAAAGAAAACCTTCGTACTTTCCTTTAACGAATACTTTCGATGATTCAAAGTGGTTGTTTTTGTCGTATCTGCATGATGACAAATTTCTGAAAAATTCTAAAGAGTTCATTTAATCCACCCTGTCAAGATTCAGGACAGGGTCGTTTACTTTTATTAAATACTCAATAATTTTGAATACTTTTTTATAAAAATACAAACACAATTTTTGTGCTTGCATTTTTTACTGAATCTGACCCCAGGTATTCTTCAACTCACTTTTAAAATAAAGCATTATGTCCGAAAATATAGTTTTAACCACTGGAGTTTACGATTTGATCAAAGATCATTTAAGAAGAAAAAGAACAACTCAACAGGAAGAACAGATTCTTTTAGATCAGTTAAAAGTTGCCAAACAGGTTCTGCGAAAAGATTTGCCAGACGATGTCGTAACGGTGAATTGTGAAGTGAAAGTAAAAGATGTTTCGACCAACGAAGAACAAAAATATCTATTTGTCCAGACGGACAGAGCAAAAATAAAAAAAGGAAAATATTCCATTTTATCGCCGATCGGACTGGCAATCGTCGGAAATAAAGTTGGTGATATTATCACCTGGCCATTCGAGGATGGTGATAAAAAAATAGAAATTTTAGGAGTGGAACATTACAATTAATAAATTCCTATTGTTTTTAAAAGAGACTCACAATTTTTGTGAGTCTCTTTTATTTAGCGAAAATTTCAAGTGGTTTAATTGTATTAAATCAGGCGTCAATGTCAGAGTTTTTTTTTTTATCTTTTGAAAAACTTAAAAAAATATCGCTTTTATGAGGATTATTATTTTAAAAAAAACTTAAAAAGACTCTGATGGTAATCACGAAATTTACTATCTGTTTTTTTTGGTTTTATTTTTGATGAAATTTTTCGGAATTTTCTTCGCAACCTTATCGGGGAAATAATTATTTTTATTTGTTGGGATTTTAGAGAGCTTATCTGCAAAATCTAAAAACTTATCTCTGAATTTATAAATTGAATGCATCATGAAAAAATTAGAGTTTACCATCGAGATCAGTGCTTCCCGCGAAAAGGTTTGGGATGCGCTCTGGAGTGATCAGAATTACCGTAAATGGACTGCCGTCTTTATACCGGGTTCCTACTATGAAGGTGAACTTCTGGAGGGTAATGATATTCGTTTTTTGTCGCCGGGACAACACGGCCTTTTTGCAGTAGTGGAAAAGGTAATTCCGTTTCAATCCATGCATTTTCTGCATTTTGGACTGGTGCTCGACGGGATTTCTCAGGGCAAAACCTTCTCTGAAAACTCTATTGAATACTATGATTTATATGAAACGGAGCAGGGCACCAAATTAACGGTGAACATCCATACCGAAGAAGAATATGTTACCTATTTTTCCAACAGTTTTCCCCGCGCATTGAATGCAGTTAAAGAACTTGCAGAATCTTAGTGATTGCCTTCATTCTTTTTTATCTGATCCATAATCCATTCTAACTGGACGTCTTTTTTCTGTAAAACCTGCTGTAAAGTAGGGATGATTTCGTAGTCAGGAAGAACGCCTTTTTTTGTTTCTGTAAATTGAATATTGGGCTGAACCAGCATCAGTCCAATGGGTAATTTTAATTTGGAGTGCGGTAATTTTTCGGTAGAATATCTCCCGGCAACTGTCCCGTCATTGGCGCCGCCGGTTTCTTCACCTACCAGGAAAGCTCTTTTTGCATCTTTTAATTTTGAGGAAATTATTGATGAGGCCGAGAAACTGCTTCCATTAATCAGAACATAAATCTTTCCGTTGAAGTGGTTTTTTTTCGGTTTTTTAAGAGCGAAAATGCCGTTGTTTTTCAGATAAAATTTATCGTCTTTCTTTTTAACAGACAAAGCGGTGCCCAGCAAATAAACCGGATACGTTACTGCAGCTAACGGTTGGGCTAGTGTCGGGATTTCGGTGAAATAATTCGCATGAAACATTGATGTACGAGAGGTTACTTCCATATCATCAATGAATTTAAACTCTTCAGAAACGAGGTAGGAATATAAATTATTAATTTCAGATAAAGAACCGCCGAGATTATCCCGGACATCTAAAATTAAATATTTCGCCGGTGATTTCTTTAATGCTGCAAAACTCTGTTTATAAAATTTACGTGAAAAAGTTCCTGAAAAGGTTTTGATTTTCATGTATGCAATGGTAGAATCTTTGGTTGGAAACTGTAAATCACGGTTGAAACTTTTGGTGACAATATTATAATCTTTTGTTTTTCCGGTTTCGCTTTTTGTCAGTTTTTTATTTTCCTGCTCCGTCTTTTTCTTTTCTTCTCTGGAGATTTTTTCCCGATGGATATAAAAGGTTTTTAATTCATTCTGATAGGTCGTTTCAATTTTCACACTGTCTAAAATCCCATATTCGGCGGTGAAAAAAGAAGGCCATCTTCGCGCCATCGAATATTTTTGAAACGTTGTATTATCGCCGTCACTGTTCACGATTGGTTTGTATTTTTTGAGTAAATCTTTTACCGGAATATCTTTAATTTTTAAAATTTCCGTTCCCACATTCATATTTGGGATTTTTGCAGGATTATCTTTAACAAAGATTCTGTCATGATCAATCACGAAATTATAGCGGCTTAATAAACCTTTTTGATTTTTAAGGTTTTTGATTTCTTTTTTGGTCAGTCGTTTGTCATATGGATATAATCTCAGGTGTCCTTCTTTAATTTTGGCGATAACGGGCGCGAGTTTTTCATAAAACTCATTCGGCTTCAATGGTTTCTGAATCGTCATTTTCAAACTGTCAAATTGATAATCAAGATCTTTCTTAGAAATATACCAATACAGTTTTGGGTGAAGTTCTTCAAGTTTATGTTGAGTGAAATCAACATCTTTTCTTAAATTTTCAGCAGAAACAGGAATCGCTGATTTCGCATTGTACTTTTTTACGGAAACACAAGAGGAGATGACTAAAAACAGCGAAAACAGGATGATTTTTTTCAAAGTATAATTTTTGCTAAAAATAAAATTTTATAATGAAATAAACGAACAAAAAAACTTCCCATTAAAAATGAGAAGTTGCCGTTTTTTAAAGTGTATTATTTTACCCTAAAATCGTTACTGTATTTTGCAGCATTTCAAAAATGGCGTCTCTGCCGCTTTCCGGTTTTACGTTGACTGCACGTGTTCCATTGAAATGCAAACAGGTGACATACCCTAATTTTGCGGCATCTAAACACGTATATTTCACACAATAATCCAAGGCTAAACCTACGATTTCAAGAAGCTGAATATCGTGGTATTTCAAAAAATCATCTAAACCAGTTTTGCTAAAATGGTTGTTATCCTGAAATCCGCTGTAACTGTCAAACTCGGCATTGGTTCCTTTCTGAATGATGTGGGTCACTTTGTCACGGTTTAAATCTGGATGAAATTCTGCACCAAAAGTTCCTTGTACACAGTGATCCGGCCACATAAACTGTGGAATCCCGTTAAGAATAATCGTGTCGCCAATTTTTTTTCCGTTTTTGGAAGCAAAACTTTTATGATCAGCGGGGTGCCAATCTTGAGTGAGCACGATCTGGTCATAATCATTATCCTGCATCAGCAGATTAATATAGGGTATAATTTCATTGGCTTTCGGAACCGCAAGTGCGCCACCTTCGCAAAAATCATTCTGTACATCAACGATAATCAGGGCTTTTTTCATATTCTTATTTTTTTAAGTTGTATTGCATTCAACTTATTTTGTAGTAAATTTACAAAGTAAAACGCAAAAGTTCAGCCAAATTAATTGACAGGCCAAATCGTCAAAAAACGCAGATAATATGGACAATTCAGAATATAAAAAATATCCGATCGGGAAATTTGAGGAACCTCAAAAAATTACAGATCAAGATATTGACCGGCATATTAAAACATTAAATGATTTTCCGGCAAGGCTGAAAAACCTTGTTCAAAACTGGGACACAGATCAACTGGATACCCAATACCGCACCGGAGGTTGGACGATTCGCCAGCTGATTAATCACTTATCGGACAGCAGCATGAACAGTTATACGCGCTTTAAATTCGCTTTAACTGAAGATAATCCTACGATAAAAACGTATAATGAACAACAGTGGGCAGAGTTGCAGGACAGTTTCAGCATCGATGTAAAACCCGCTTTTCAAATGCTGAAGGGAATTCATAAAAGATGGGTGTATGAACTGAAATCACTGACCAACAAAGAATATGAGAGTACATTTCATCATCCGGATCAAAACCGCGATATCACTTTAAAAGAAAATCTGGCGTTTTGTGCCTGGCATTGTGACCATCATTTTGCGCATATTAATAATTTGAAATTAGAAAACAACTGGTAAAACAAAACTGAGTATATTGGTTTTTAAAACACGATAAAATATGAGTTTCTTTAATAAAATATTTGGCAGTGATGAGCCACAAAAATCATCTCCATCCTTTTGGAATGCAATTGAATCCGAAGAAGATCTGCAAAAAGCTATCGATCAGTCCTTTGAAAAGAAAGTGGTTGTGTTTAAACATTCCACGAGGTGTCATATCAGTAAAATGGTTCTGAAAAATTTTGAAAATGAAGTAGCTGGTGCAGAAAATGATGCAGTATATTATTTCTTGGATTTAATTTCATACCGGCCGATTTCTAACAAAATGGCTGAAGATTTAGGCGTCACACATCAAAGTCCGCAAATGATTGTTTTAGAAAATGGAAAGGCAGTGAAAAACGCTTCTCATCAAAGTATTTCCGTTAATCTTATTTAAAGGCTAGTTATGGATGCTATTCAAAATATCAATAATTATTTATCTGAAATCCTTGAAGTTCCTGTAGAAGCAATTTCGGGATGCAGCAGTTTTTACACGCTGAAAAAAGTGGCCAAAAACGAATTTCTGCTCCATGAAGGAGAAGTGTGTTCGGATACTTTTTTTGTAGAAAAGGGATTGCTTAGAATGTACTCGCTCGACCGGAACGGAAAAGAACATATCATACAGTTTGCACCGGAAAACTGGCTGATTTCTGACCGCAGCTCGCTTAATTTTAATGAGAAATCAAAATATTATATTGAAGCAGTTGAAGATTCAGAGGTTTTTGTTTTGACTAATGATTTCTTCACCAATATGATTGAGAAATATCCACAAACTGCCGAAAACAATGATATGCTTCTGCAGAAACACATCCGGAATTTACAGAATCGGGTAAATTCACTTTTGGCAGATACCGCCGAAGAACGGTACATGAGTTTTATCAAGATGTATCCCAATATTTTACTGCGCGTCCCACAATGGATGGTTGCATCATATCTCGGCATTACACCGGAAAGTTTGAGCAGAGTCCGAAAAGAACTGGCCCGTAAAAATTTCAAAACTTCATAAAAAAAGGAACTCGTCTGGAGTTCCTTTTATTTTTAAGAATGCTTTTCAGCGCCAAATTCATGAATTAAATGAATGACGATTCGTGTGCATCAGCGGTATTTTATTTACCCAGATACGATTTCAGAATCTTACTTCTCGTATTGTGTTTCAATCTTTTAATCGCTTTTTCTTTAATCTGACGAACTCTTTCTCTCGTAAGGTCAAAAGTTTCACCGATTTCTTCCAAAGTCATCGGATGTTTTCCGTTCAGTCCGAAATACAAACGAACCAAATCAGCTTCTCTTGGCGTCAAGGTTTGCAACGCTCTTTCGATTTCAATCTGAAGAGATTCCAACATCAAGTCTTTATCCGGACTTGGGGATTCCCCGGAACGCAAAACGTCGTATAAGTTAGAATCTTCACCTTCAACCAACGGTGCATCCATCGACAGGTGTCTTCCGGAGTTTTTCATCGATTCTTTGATGTCGTCTTCGCTCATGTCCAAAACTTCCGCTAATTCCTCTGGAGATGGTGGTCTTTCGTTTTCCTGCTCCAAATGCGCGTAGGCTTTGTTGATCTTGTTAATCGATCCGATTTTATTCAATGGCAATCTTACAATTCTAGACTGTTCTGCCAAAGCCTGTAAAATCGACTGACGGATCCACCAAACTGCATAAGAGATAAATTTAAAACCTCTTGTTTCATCATACCTTTTCGCAGCTTTCATCAGACCTAGATTCCCTTCGTTAATTAAATCGGGTAGAGAAAGTCCCTGGTTTTGGTATTGTTTAGAAACAGATACCACGAATCTGAGGTTGGCTTTAATCAGTTTTTCAAGTGCCACTCTGTCTCCGGCGCGTATTTTTTGTGCCAATTCAACTTCTTCGTCGGCTGTAATCAAATCAACTTTTCCAATCTCCTGCAAATACTTGTCGAGAGAGGCGGTTTCTCTGTTGGTAACCTGTTTGGTAATTTTTAATTGTCTCATATAAAATAAGGTCCACTTTAGGACTGCATTATATTATACGATCTCAGAGAGCAAAAGGTTACAAAAATTTCTAAATAAATCTTATATTCTTTTTTAGGGCGACCATTTCCATCTTCCGCTCCCGCTTTTTTGTTCCACGATGTTCCACAAAAAGAGCTCCGCTCAAGCTGGGTCGCGGGCAGGATGAAAATCAAGATTTCTGATCAAAAATAAAAACCATTCACAGATTTTGACCATAAAGACAGATTTGTGAGCATTGAAATTTATTCGGAGAAAAATAAAAAAAATACAATTATCGAAAGTAGAGGCAAACATAAATGATTTTTACAAATACACACAGTTGAGAATTTTAAATAGTAAAATTGAAATATAAATTTTTATTTTTGAGAAAATTATATATATACAATGAATTTTTCACCAATTATTATAGGAACGATGCGCTGGGGAATTTGGGGAGCCAATCATTCCCAAAAAGAAGTGCAGAAACTCATTGAAATTTCTCTTGATGAAAAGCTTTATACTTTCGATCATGCAGATATTTATGGAGACTACACAACTGAAAAACTCTTCGGTGATGCTTTTGCAGAAATGAATGTGAAGAGGGAAGAGGTGCAGTTTATTTCGAAATGCGGGATCGAAATGCCTTGTTCTAACCGAAATTATACAGTGAAATCCTATAATTATTCGCAGGAACATATTTTAAAATCCGTCGATCAGAGTTTAAAAAATTTAAAAACCGATTATCTGGATTTATTGCTTCTTCACAGGCCGTCACCATTGATGAATCCAGCTGAAATCGGTGAGAGTTTTGCGATTTTGCGTGAACAGAAAAAAGTCCGGCATTTCGGAGTATCTAATTTTTCACCGTCTCAATTTGATTTGATCAATGATGTTTTTCCTTTGATTACGAACCAGGTGGAAATTTCGCTCAATCACACCCATTCCTTTTTCGATGGAACTTTGGATCAAATGATGCTTAAGAAGCTTCAGCCAATGGGCTGGTCAGTTTTGGGGAATTATTTCACAGAAAAATCTGAGGCGAACGAAAGAATTAAAAAAGTACTCGGGCAACTTTGCCAAAAATATGCTGCTGAAGAAAATCAGATTCTTCTCGCGTTCATTTTAAAACATCCTGCCAATATTATTCCTGTTATCGGTACTTCACGTTGGGAAAATATTAAAAAACTTCACGAAAGTTTACGTATCAAATTGGAACACGAAGATTGGTTTAAACTCTTACAGGCCAAAAACGGAAAAGAAATAATGTGAAATATTTCACAAAAAACTTGCAGGTTTAAATTATAATTGTAACTTGCACTCGTTTTTATATCCGAAGTCAATCATTGTTCATCGCATTCATTGAGTTTCATTTATAATTTCAACAGTATTAATAATTAATTTTTTTTTAAGATGAACATTTTTGTTTCAAACATTAACTATGCAACCCAAGAACAGTCGTTGCAAGATTTATTTTCAGAATTTGGTGACGTATCGTCTGCCAAAATTATCACTGACAGAGAAACCGGTAGATCAAGAGGTTTCGGTTTCGTAGAAATGAGCGATGAAGATGGCAAGAATGCTATCGAAGCTCTAAACGGAAAAGAATTGGATGGTAAAGAACTTAACATTTCTGAAGCTAAGCCAAGAGAAGACAAACCAAGAAGAAGCTTTGACAACAACCGTTCAGGCGGTGGTGGTTACGGAGGTGGAAATCGTGGTGGTGGAAGCGGATACAGCGGCGGAGGTCGTAGTGGCGGTTCTAACTGGTAAGATTTTACCTGAATAATTTAAGCGACTTTTTTAAAAAAAGTCGCTTTTTTTTGTGTTTGAAAGTTGGATTTCTTACCTGAAAACAATCCCTTTTAAATATTTGTTCTATATTATAATTAATGAAATTTGCAGCTTCTTGCCCTTTGGGGAACCTTTCGCAAACAGGGCTCATTACAAATCACAGGTCTTTTTTAAATATAAAAAACCTAATTGCCTTTAATTAAAATTAAAACAGATTCCGAATTGATAAGAAATTGGGGTTCTTTGCCCGCAGATTTTATTAAAATCAATGTGTCAAACATTATTTTAAATTCATAATTCCCGATTTTCTTGGTGATAAAAAGTTGATTAACTTTTATTTCTCCATCGTTCGGGAAATTCGCAAACAGTTTTTGCAAATCTGGAACCAGATTAACTTTCTGATTATTGAAAACTAGAAATAATTCGGATTTGAACTGGCTTACCGGCATCTTTAATTCAACAATATTATGATCGAATTCAAAGAAATTGTCTTTGTAATTATACGCTTTGAAGAGATAATGGTAACCGGTGAGATCGGCATTAAAGTCTTTTGCAATTAAAGTGATATTTTGTGAAACAGGATTTATTTTTTTATCCGAAAGGTTATAAGTCACATTTTTGAACTGATCGCGCGTAATATTTCTAACTTCATTGAAATTACCGTCATCAGTTGTTTTTACAAGTTGCGCCTGACCTTTTTTCTGAAGGAGCGGCAACAAGAATTCTTCTTCATTTCTTCTGGCCAGAAATTCAAATTTGTCGGAAAGCTCTATTACCAAACTGTCAGAAACTTTTTTATTGAAATTGATCTTTCCATTTTCCAGTAAATTATTTTCAGTTAAGGTTTTCATCAATTCGCTTTTCTGACTTCTTTTGGCTACAGAAAAAGTATTCAGATAGGGGAATGTCAAAGAAAATAATCCGAATGCAAATAAACTGACAGGTACAAATTTGATGGTTTGTTTACGAATGAAAATAAAATAAAAAACAACCGCTGTGAGCCAAATAGCGAGCAACAAAACGAAATATCTCGGTTCGGTGTAGCCGTATTCTAAAATCCTCGTAAATATCGCAATAAACAAAAGGACAATCAATGGTGCCAATGCGTAATAGAAAATTTTAGAAAAAATTCTGACCCACGATTTGGTGGAATCTTCCTTCAATGGATGCACCAGAAGGATGGCTAAAATTCCGACTACGGAATAGGCGAGGATCAAATAGGAAACCCAACCTCTCGGTAATTCCCAGTTAATAAGGATTTTTGCGGAATAAAAATAAAGAATGACCACATAAATAAGAAGCAGTGGAACTAAAACATACTGCGTGAAAAACTTCAGAATCACAGGATAATCACCATTTTTCTCTAAATAAAACAGTCCTTTTTCATTAAATAAGAGAAAAATAAAACAACTCCCGAAAATAGTTAAAAAACTGAAAGTATAGGAATAGTAACGGCTGTTAAAATTAAAATCAAAGAGATGGTCTACTGCTAAAATCGCAAGCATAATTCCAGCTGTTAAAATCCCTGTAAATAAGACGGTAAGGAATAAGTTGATAAAGAGATTTTTATTGTACTGCCAAAAATTACGTTCGCGGTTTTTTCCGATAAACGCAATGAAGGAAACTAAAAGATGTGATAATAAAAAGGTGGGCAGGAGTAAGAAAGCATACACTTCTGTAAATTGCTTTTCACCTGGTGGCAGAAGAAAATAAAAAATGATCAGAAAGAGAATTCCTGATACCTGCAGCAGAAGTTCTTTCCCGATTCGTTGTGAAAGCATTTTCAAAGCAAACATTAGCGAAATTCCTAATGACGCAACCAATCCAGATTTTAAGTAGACAAATGAATCCTGCCGGCTATAATCATTGCTATTATAAAAGATCGCTGAAGCTGCGGCGATCAGAGCCATGACCAAAACCATTGGATATTCCCGAATTACTGCGCCGGCTTTCCCGAAAACTTCTTTTAATTTTTCAACCATCTTAGATTTTTAATTTAAAGTTTAAGAATGAAGACTGTAATTAAAGCTGTTTGATATCGCTATTTATTCTTCTTTTTCTTTTTATCGTCTTTTTCTTTTTTCTTTTTCTTCTTTTTCGGAGCGGTAATCTCATTGAGAAATTCACTGAGTTCTGAACTCTCATCTTTCTCCTGTTTAGAGATTTCGGTCTCTTTTATTTCGAAAAACCGCTTTAAATCGGAATCCTTTAAAAGCTGCTCTTCACGTAATAATTTTATAAGTTCGGAAGGGGAATTATTAAAATAATCTTCCAGGAAAATCTTCAGTAAATACTTTTTATAGTCATCAAAAGGAATCGCCACCGTATATTGAAAAACACGCCCGTGTTTGTGCGTAGTCAGAAATTCTTTTTCAACCAATATTTTTAGAAAAGTTGAAATGGTATTGGGGTGCGGTTTTGGTTCAGGATATTGCTCAATAATCTCGCGCATATAAGCCGAATCAAGCCGCCACAAAACATTCATTAAAATTTCTTCTCCGGGAGTCAAATGACTTATTTTCATAATATATTATTGAAGTTGAATATGTGTATAAAGGTAAATAAAAGAAACGATACTCGCGATAACCGCGCCACTGAGGACTTCTGCGCGGCTATGTCTTTTTAAAATGATTCTGCTGTATGCAACGGCGGTAGAAATTGCAAGCCAGACAAATCCATAAAAAGGATTCAAGGTAAACATCAAAGCAGCCACAAATATATTAATAGCAGTGTGCATCGAACTTTTGATGAAATAATTGCTTACCTGCATTACGATTAATAATATCAAAAGAAATAACAGAACAAAATCAACTTTTGAGAATTGCCAATAGACAAAGGCTAGATAAGCAATTATGCTTCCTGCAAGAAAAAAGTAAAGTCCTGTTCTTTGTTTGCGATCCGAGACATCCCTGTCTGTATATTTTTTTGTTTTTACATGATAGAAAATCCAGAATGAAACAGGAATAACCATTATTAATAAAATCGGTAAAAAATGAGATAGTGTTTCTTTCATGGAAAAATTCTGAACACTGTATAAAATGAAATAGATGATTAGAGAATTCATAGGATTGAAAAAATCCGAGAGATATTTTGAGATTTTTACCAGGACAGATGAAGGAGTTTTTAACATAAATTGTATTATTCTTTCAAAAGTAATATTTTTTAATGACTAAAATCAGAACAATGTTTTCTTATGCTACCAATAAAGACAAAGTTTTTTATTATTTTTGCTGAATATTTCCAACAAACATGAAACCGAGCGGTTGCATGCTGTTATAAAAAAGCAATAGTTATCACATGAAAGAATTTTCGAAAGAGGTGTACCTTAAGTGGTACGAAGAAATGACAATGTGGAGAAGGTTTGAAGACAAATGCCGTTCTCTTTATCTAAAACAAAAAATCAGAGGATTTTTACATTTATATAACGGTCAGGAAGCAATACCAGCTGGTTTTACGCATGCGATGGATCTATCCAAAGACAGCATGATTACAGCGTATCGTTGTCACATTCATCCAATGGCGATGGGGGTAGATCCGAAAAGAATTTTGGCAGAACTTTGTGGGAAAGCTACAGGAACTTCTGGCGGAATGGGTGGATCTATGCACATTTTCAGCAAAGAACACCGTTTTTATGGTGGCCACGGAATTGTAGGCGGACAGATTCCATTAGGAGCAGGAATTGCTTTTGGCGATAAATACTTTGACAGAAAAGCGGTAAATATCTGTTTCTTCGGAGATGGAGCTGCAAGACAGGGATCTCTTCATGAAACCTTCAACATGGCGATGAACTGGAAACTTCCAGTGGTTTTTGTCGTTGAGAATAATGGATATGCAATGGGAACTTCTGTAAAAAGAACTGCCAATCACGAAGATATCTATAAATTAGGATTAGGTTACGAAATGCCTTGCCTTGCGGTAGATGCAATGGATCCTGAGAAAGTGGCTGAGGCAGCTTTTGAGGCAATCGAAAGAGCAAGAAGAGGAGACGGGCCTACATTCATCGAAGCGAGAACTTATCGTTTCAGAGGACACTCTATGTCTGACGCAGAACCTTACAGAAGCAAAGAAGAAGTTGCGGAGTATAAAAAAGAAGACCCTATCGAAATCGTTAAGAAAAGAATCTTAGATAATAACTGGGCTACTGAAGACGAACTGATGGCGATGGATGATAAATCCAAAGATTTCGTTGAAGAATGTGTCGACTTTATGGAAAATTCTCCTTATCCGGATTTGGATAAAGTTTACGATTACGTTTATGCGCAGGAAGATTATCCTTTCATCAATAAATTAGAAAATAACTAAAAATAATTCATTTGAAATCTGATTTTTATTAAAGTCAGATTTCATCTATTGAATCTAAAATAACAGAATATTATGGCAGAAGTGATTACAATGCCCCGTCTTTCAGATACGATGACGGACGGTAAAGTGGCGAAATGGCACAAGAAAGTAGGAGATGCAGTAAAAGAAGGTGATATCTTGGCCGAAATCGAAACTGACAAAGCCGTACAGGATTTCGAATCAGAAGTGAATGGGACATTATTATTTATCGGTACAGAAGAAGGTGGCTCATCACCTGTTGATTCCGTATTGGCTATTATAGGAAATCCAGGTGAAGATACTTCTGCGTTAACTGGCGGAAAAACCGAGACCGCAGTTCCAGAAAAAACGGAAGCAAAGAAAACAGACGAACAACCATCCACAGAAACGCAGTCTACAGGCACCAAAGAAATTCCTGCCGGTGTTGAAGTAATCACAATGCCAAGGCTTTCTGATACAATGACGGAAGGAAAAGTGGCAAAATGGCATTTCAAAGTGGGCGATACTGTAAAAGAAGGTGATGTTTTAGCAGAAATTGAAACCGATAAAGCCGTTCAGGATTTCGAATCAGAAGTGAATGGAACTTTACTTTACACCAGCGTTGGCGAAGGTGAAGCAAGTCCGGTTGATACTGTTTTAGCGATTATCGGACCTGCAGGAACAGATGTTTCCGGTTTAACTTCCGGTGGCGCAAAAAAAGCAGACTCAAAACCTGCCGCTGAAAAAACTTCAGAAAATGCTTCCGTTTCAGAAAATACATCCGCACAAACCGTTGCAAATTCTTCTACCGAAAGACTGGCCATTTCTCCTTTAGCTAAAAAAATGGCTGAAGACAAAGGAATTGATGTTCATTCTTTGAAAGGAACAGGTGAAAACGGTAGAATTGTAAAAAAAGATATTGAGAATTATCAGCCTAGTGCAACATCAGCTAAACAGGAAGTTTCAGCTTCGGCAGCAGTGGCTGCTCCGGCGCAGGTTGCTATGAATTTCGTTCAGGGTGAAGATTCTGAAACTCCAAATTCGCAGGTTAGAAACATTATTGCAAAACGTCTTTCTGAGAGTAAATTTACGGCGCCTCATTATTATCTGATTGTTGAAATTAATATGGATAAAGCGATTGAAGCCAGAAAAGAAATCAATTCTTTACCGGATACCAAGATTTCATTTAATGATATGGTAATCAAAGCGACAGCGATGGCTTTAAGAAAACATCCTCAAGTGAATTCTACCTGGAAAGAAGATAAAATCATTCATCACGGAAATATCAACGTAGGTGTTGCTGTGGCAATTCCTGATGGATTAGTGGTTCCTGTGCTGAAAAATGCAGATCAGATGAATTACAATCAAATTTCTGCCGGCGTAAAAGATATGGCAGGAAGAGCGAAATCTAAAGGTTTGAAAGCCAATGAAATGGAAGGTTCTACTTTCTCCGTTTCTAATTTGGGAATGTTTGGTATCGAAACTTTTACCTCGATTATCAACCAACCGAATTCCGCAATTCTTTCTGTAGGAGCGATTGTTGAAAAACCAGTTGTGAAAAACGGTCAAATCGTGGTAGGAAATACCATGAAACTTTCTTTGGCATGTGACCATAGAGTAGTTGACGGTGCCACAGGAGCACAGTTTTTACAGACGTTGAGAACGTATTTGGAACAGCCTTTATCCTTACTTCTCTAAGGCAAAATTGACTCTATTTTAATATAAACCTTTCATCATTTATGTTGAAAGGTTTTTTAATTCTAAAACTGCGGGAAATTTGCAATAAATTAAAGCAAATTCACTATTTTTGAAACCATGATTAAAGCGCGTAATATTCATAAGTCCTACGGTGATTTAGAAGTGTTGAAAGGAGTTGATGTTCACATTTTAGAAGGCGAAGTTGTTTCCATTGTCGGCGAATCCGGTGCCGGAAAATCAACGTTACTACAGATTTTGGGAACCCTTGATAAACCCACTAATATTAAACATTTTGACACCCAAATCGAACTGGCAGGACAGTCTTTCATTAATATGAGTGACCGGCAACTGTCGAAATTCAGAAATGAAAATATTGGGTTCGTCTTTCAGTTTCATCAGCTTTTACCTGAGTTTTCAGCCTTGGAAAATGTTTTGTTACCAACGAAAATAGCCGGTAAAAACGAGAAGGAATCGATAGATAAGGCCTATTCCCTTTTTGAAGATTTGAATATTGCCCACAGAATTCACCATAAACCGAATCAAATGTCGGGTGGCGAAGCGCAGAGAACGGCGGTAGCAAGAGCGTTGATAAATTCTCCTAAGATTATTTTCGCTGATGAACCAACCGGAAATTTAGACTCTAAAAATGCTGACGATTTACATCAGCTATTCTTCGATTTACGGGACAAGTATAATCAAACCTTTGTAATTGTAACCCATAACATACATCTTGCAGATACAACCGACCGCAAATTGGTAATGAAAGACGGACAGATTATTTATTAAGATCTTTTTGTAAGAAAATCGCAATCGGTTTATTTTGCTTAAATTTAAAAGTTAATTCTGAAAATCCTTTTGAAATGTCTATTAAATTTCTTGCAGAAGACGACCGGCCGAGAGAGAAGTTTTTACTAAAAGGTAAAAATGCACTTTCGGATGCAGAGTTGTTGGCCATCATTATGGGAAGCGGAAACAGAGAAGATTCGGCCGTAGAATTGGGAAGAAAAATTTTAAGTTCGGTGGGGAATAACTGGCATAATTTGTCACTTTTACAAATTTCTGATTTAATGAAATTTAAAGGAATAGGAGAAGCCAAAGCCATTTCAATCGCCACTGCGCTGGAAATTGGCAGAAGAAGAGCCGCGCAGGAGGTTCCTGAAAAAATGCAAATCAGCAGTAGCAGCGAAAGTTATAAAGTCTTACTTCCGTATTTGTCAGATCTGCATACAGAAGAATTTTGGGCAATTTATCTAAATCAGAATAACAGAATTGTAGGCAAAGGTAGATTGTCTTCCGGAGGAATTAATCAGTCGGTAGTCGATATCAGAATTCTTTTTAAAACAGCTTTTGAACATCTTGCCACCGGAATTGTTATCGCTCATAACCATCCATCGGGGAATCTGAAACCCAGTTCAGAAGATTTACGAATTACCAAACAAATCGCAGAAGCAGGCAAAATATTAAATATCCAGTTGCTGGATCATTTGATTATTGCGCAAAACTCTTATTTAAGTTTTGCAGACGAAAATTTATTATGATTAAAAAGATAAGATACGGTGATATTGATTTTGAGAAATACAATGAGTGTATAGAGAGCTCAATTCAAAAAAATTTTTACGCTAATAAGTTTATTATGGACCATCTTTGTGCAGAATGGGAAATCCTGGTTTATGGCAATTATGATTATTTGATGCCCATTCCTATCAAAAAAAAAATGGGGATTCCTGTCGTTGTAGCCCCTATTTTTTGCCAACAGATCGGGATATTCAGTAAAGCGGAAAATCAGTCTATTAATGATTTATTTCTTACCTATCTTAAAAATAATTATTTGGTAAGCTACTATCCCTTTAATTATTACAATTTATTTGGGAAAGCAACTGTTTCAAAAAAAAATTATATTATTGAGAAACAGGATTATGAATTGCTCAGAAAAAGCTATTCGAAAGGTCGGAAAGCAATTCTCGCAAAATCAGCAGAAGGTTTAGTTTGTGAAAAAGTGGGATATAATAATGATATACACAATTTTTTATTAACTCACTTTAAGGGTTTAGACAAAACTTCTGATGTTATCAATTTCCTCGATTTTATTAAATTTCTGAATGATCTTAGTAAGCTACGTGTTTATGCTTACTTTAGCGAAAATAAAATAATATCGGTGGCTGTGTTAACAGATGAGAATCACGAATTGATTTTGCTTGCTCTTGTTAATGATCCAAATTATCAATATCTCAATGGGGCCAGCTATTTAATTGATGACATTATCCAGCACAATATTAGGTTGAAAAAAATCGATTTTATGGGCGGAAATGTTAGAGGAATCGAAGTGTTTTTTAAAAGCTTTGGTGCTCAACTTGAGCCGTTTGCAGTCATAGAAAATACAAAGTGGGCTATGTTAAAAAAATGGATAAAGAAGTAAGAATGAAATTTCGCAACAGAATGAAGAAAGCTGCCAAGTTTTTGCCTATGGAAACGTGCTTTAAAATGTCTCCACATAAAATGATTCTTCCTTATTATCATACAGTAACAGACTCCCCAAAACCGCATTATAGTAATTTAGGCTACTTTAGAGATAAGAATGACTTTATCCGGGATCTGGATTTTTTTCAAAATAATTTTCAAAGCGTTGGTATCGAAAATCTCGATTTTAGTAGAAAAACGTTTCATCTATCTTTTGACGACGGGCTCGCAGAAAATTATTCGATTGTCGCTCAATTACTTTATGAACAAAAAGTTCATGCTACATTTTTTGTAAACTCAAATTTTATAGACAACAAAGAAATGTTTATCAGGCACAAAGTAAGTTTGATTATGAGCGAGGCCAAAAAATCACCCTCCTGCAGGACTTTACTATCCGGGTATTTAAAAACGGAAGAAAAAAACATTGATAGTGTGTTGTTAATGGAAAACAACGAAAATACGGTCAATAAATTAGGCAGTTTACTTCTTTTGAATTTTGAAGATTATTTAAAGGCCCAAAAACCATATCTAACGACGCATAATTTGAAAGAAATGGCAAAAATGGGATTTACTATCGGTAATCACAGCACAAGACATTTTCGTTTTAGCTCCCTTAAATTTGCAGAGCAAAAAAAAGATATTTTTGAGGCGAATTCTTTTTTAAAAGAGTTGAATATTGAATATTTATATTTTTGTTTTCCATACGGTGATGATTTAGTGCCTAATGAATTATTTGATTGGATGTATTTGGAAGCTGATATTTTGAAATCTTTTGGCACTTCTGGTCTCAAAAGAGATGGTCATAAAAATCATTATCACAGAATCTTAATGGAAGACCAAAAATGGAAAGCTGAAGAAATTATAAAATTTGAATATTTGTATTATTTCATGAAAAGATTTTTTAATAAAAATAAAACCAGAAGATGATTAAGTATTTTTATCAAGCCATAATCCCCGAAAAATGGCGTAATATCGTGCACATCAATCTTCGTAAAATAAAATCTTTTTATTTAAAAGGCGATGCTTTTTACTGCCCATGTTGTGGTAAAAGTTCATCTATGTTTTTATCTAAAGGCAATGGAATTGATAGTAGAAAAAATGCAGTTTGTCCCCGATGCGGATCTTTGGAACGTTCTAGGTTGCTCTATTTATATCTTAAAAGGGAAACTGAAATTTTTCACGGAATTTCCTCAATTCTTCATTTTGCTCCGGAAGCCGCTTTAAAAAAACTGCTAAAATCAAATCCCAATTATATTGATGTGGATATTAATCCAAATCTCGCTACTTATCAAATGGATATTACCAATCTAAAATACCCAGACGATAAATTTGATTACATTATTTGTTCTCATGTTTTAGGTCATATTCCTGATGAAAATCTTGCTTTGAGTGAACTTTACAGAGTACTGAAACCTGGTGGTAGTCTATTTTTACTTTCATTAATGGATCTTTCGTCTCCGAAAACTCTTGAAAATAAAAAATTTGATACGCCCGAAAAAAAACTTAATGCTTACGGGGAAAAAGATTTGGAACGACTTTATGGGAGGGATTTTATTGAAAGAATAAGGAGAAAAAATATACATGTTGAAGAAATTGATTATCGAAGAAATTTCAGTAAAAATGACAGAAAAAAAATGTCGCTGGGAAATGGTCAACGAGAGATTATTTACAAGATAAGTAAGAATTAATTTCCCTGTGATTGAGTTAGAATTTATTAGTATTTATAAGTGGAAATTTCCGTAAATTTGCAAACTTAAATATCCTCACGCAGATGACAGACCACCTATTTTCTCAACCTTATTTTCCCTATGCATTTGCGTTATTGATTGCAGTTCCTTTTTTGATATATACCAGACAGTTTGTGTACAGCTATATCAAATTCAAAAAACAGGAACTTAATTTTTTAACCGTGAAAGGACAATCGGAGCAGAGAATTCATGCGTATGAAAGAATTACCCTTTTTCTGGAAAGAATAAAGCCGGCTAATTTAGTAACCAAATTTGATGAGAATTTAGCAGCGCACGAATACCTGTTTTTGATTGAAAAAACCATTAACGAAGAATTCGATTATAATGCCTCTCAACAGCTTTATTTAACTAAAAACTCCTGGAATAAAGTCGTAAACTGTAAAAATAATATACTGCATTTGCTCCATAAAACCTATGAAAATCTGAGCAATGAAAGTACACTTCAGGATTACAAAACAGTTTTTTTGATGAATTATATGAACGGAGAGGATTATATTTCAACCTGTATTGAAGACCTGAGAAAAGAAAACTTAATTATAAATTAAAATAAAATAATGATACCGAATTTTAAAGCACATCCATGGCACGGGATTCCTGTTGGAGATGAAGCGCCAAATGTTGTCAATGTCTTTGTGGAAATTGTACCAAGTGATACCATTAAATATGAAATCGACAAACAGAGTGGTTATTTAAAAGTTGACCGTCCGCAGCAATTCTCCAATATTATTCCTGCTTTATACGGATTCATTCCGAGAACTTACTGTCATGATGAAGTACTGAAACTTGCCCTTGAAAGCGGTGCAGAAAACGTTTCCACAGGTGATTTAGATCCTTTGGATATTTGTGTACTGAGCTCTCATAATATCCACTCCGGGGGAATGCTTATGGAAGCGTTGCCGATCGGTGGTTTTAAAATGATTGATAAAGGCGAGGCCGATGACAAAATTGTTGCCGTAATGAAAGGGGATCACGCTTTTGGTCATTTCAGAGACATTACCGAATTGCCTCAGGCAGAAGTAAAGCGTTTAATGCATTATTTCCTTACCTACAAAAACCTTCCGGATGAGCCTGCAAAATGTACCATCCACGAAGTTTACGGTGCAGAACATGCGAAAAAGGTGATTCAGGCTTCGCAGAAAGATTACGCAAATAAATTTGGTGGTTAATCCACAAATTGTTTCAAAAATTTAATAGACAAATGTTTTCATTTGTCTATTTTTATTTGACAACCTTTTTATAAGCGGCCATAAAAATGAGTGAAAGCATGAAATAAAGCTTGTGCTTTAAATTTATCATTTGTTTAAATAAAAAACAATTTACGGTAGAACGAAAATTCAATATTTTTCTTCTACCGAAAACTGTTTCAAATGAAAATATTTGAAGGTTATGTGTCGCTTAAAGACTCAGCACAAATTTAAAAATTCACTAAAGCTGAACTTTTATTTTAAAGCCGGCATTCATTTTCATTTTGATTTGATCTGCCGTAATCCTGCTTGCCTGAATCTCGATGATTAAATAATTTTGGCTGGTTCGGAAATATTCTAAAATCTCTGCATCTTCCAAAGTAAAGGAAATCGTGTTTGGATTGGTATTATTATACGCGGTGGCAATTAACCGTTCCGCTTGATTAGGAGATTTTACGTAGATTCTGGCATTTTTGATGACATCCAGTTTGTTGCCTCCTTGGGAACTTACGTAATCCAGACTCAATGTATTGAGCTTTACCGATTTCAGATTATTGATGGAAAAATTGGGGTTATTCTCTTTAATTTTCGCATTTAAATCAATATTCATCGGGATTTCCGGAGTTCTGGTATATGTTGCTGTATTCACAGCTGCAAACGGAACGTCTACTGTTGCCCCAAAAGGAACATCAAATGGTGGTAAGACATCTAAAACCGAATTCACAATATCCCGACAACTTGTTGTGAAAAACAGCACCAGTATTCCGGTGAGCAATGATAATTTTTTCATAATAATAAATTTTGATTTTTCAGAAGCGTTGCATTTATCATTCCATTCATCATTTTTCAATGCAAAATTTCTATATTTGTTTTGACTGATAATTTTCATTTAAAGATAAAATGGAGTACTGGTACCTAATAAAATCATGTTATGAGAAAAATTTCTATTTTACTGTTACTGATGATGGGCAGTTTCGGTTTTGCTCAAACTTACCAATTCGATTTTCTTACCAAATATATGAGTACGAATCTTCAAAATAAACGGTCTAATGAGTTTGTTAGTTATAACAATTCAGATGATTTTTCTTATTATTTAAAGTTAAGAAAGAGTGATTCAGATTTTACGGCAACACTTTATGACCATGAAAGGAATTTAGCCCATCACTTTTCAGTAGTAGAATCTAAAGTTGGGAACGAAATTCAATTCCAATTTTTATATGTCAATACTTCTAAGTTGCAAAATATCATTAAACATGAAAATTACCGGTACGAATTTTCTGAAATCTCAGGTGATTCTCCAAAAATCATTTCTTTGAAAATTTACGCTTCAAAACGAGCAAAAAAACCAAGGGTTGAGAAGGAACTTACTCTAAAAAAGGCCAATAAAAATTTGATTCAATTATACCGTTCAGACTGGCTTCATTGGTCTGACAGCACTTATGACCTTTCTAAAATCGGAAATTACATCGTAGCAGAAAGTGAAGAAAAATTTAACAATAATATTTGTCAAACTAATTTAAAGGAATACAAAAATGTGGACCTAAAAATTACGATTCCTAAAAAATTAAAATTCTAGCCCTTTAATTCCTTGACTATTATATCCACTTTAAAATTTTAATTATTGATATTAATAGAACATTAATAGCCTTAATAGAGCAAGAATGTTTTTAAAACCGTCATATACTTGACTTTGCCTTTTCAATGTCGTATATTTGCATTCCGAAAATTTTTGTTTTTCGGATCTAATTTTTAAACCGTAATTTAAAAAGATGAAAACATCCCATTTTAACTTTGACTTGCCAGAAGAGCTTTTGGCAGAACATCCATCAGAACACAGAGACGAGGCAAAACTCATGGTTCTTAACCGTGCTACTCAAACCATTGAACATAAATTATTTAAAGATGTCGTAGATTATTTCGACGAACACGACCTTTTTATCTTTAATAATACCAAAGTTTTCCCAGCAAGATTATACGGAAATAAAGAAAAAACCGGAGCTAAAATCGAAGTTTTCTTATTAAGAGAACTGGATAAAGAAACCCGCGTTTGGGACGTATTGGTAGATCCGGCCCGTAAAATCAGAATCGGTAATAAATTATTCTTTACCGAAGATGAAGGCTTGGTTGCTGAAGTTATAGACAACACCACTTCCAGAGGAAGAACTTTGCGATTTTTATACGATGGTTCTTACGAAGAATTCCGTGCAAAATTAAAAGAACTGGGCGAAACTCCTCTTCCTAAATATTTCAAAAGAGAAGTAGAACCTGAAGATGCTGAACGTTACCAAACGATTTATGCAAAACACGAAGGTGCAGTAGCAGCGCCAACCGCAGGTTTACACTTTTCTAAACATTTGATGAAAAGACTGGAAATCAAGGGAATTGATTTTGCAGAAATTACGCTCCACGTTGGTTTAGGTACCTTCAATCCTATTGAAGTTGAAGATTTATCGAAACACAAAATGGAGTCAGAGGAAGCGATTATCACTCAGGAAAACGCAGACATCATCAACAAAGCAGTGGCAGAAGGCAGAAGAGTTTGCGCCGTTGGAACCACGACGATGAGAACGATTGAAACTTCAGTTTCTTCCAACAAAAAAATCGGACCTTACCACGGCTGGACGAATAAATTTATTTTCCCGCCGCACGATTTCGGTGTAGCCAACTGCATGATTACCAATTTCCACACGCCAAAATCTACATTAATGATGATGGTTGCAGCATTCGCAGGAAAAGATTTCCTGATGCATGCTTACGAAGAAGCCATCAAGCACAAATATAAATTTTATTCTTACGGTGACGCGATGTTGATCATCTAAGAAAAATATAAATAAGTTTTAAATTTTAGATTAAATTCATTTCGATGTTTTTAATCTAAAATTTATCATTTAAAATCTAAAATCATTTTGAAAGACATCCGAACTTTATCGCTCGATCAGTTACAGGAATATTTCGTCTCTTTAGGCGAGAAACCTTTTCGTGCAAAGCAGGTCTATGACTGGCTTTGGAGCAAAAACATGCATTCGGTCGATGAGATGACGAATCTTTCGAAAGATCTGAGAGACCGTATTTCACAGGAATACATCATCAATCCGATTTCGGTAGATCAACTTCAAAGGTCGAAAGACGGAACCATTAAAAACGGCGTGAAATTACACGACGGCCTTTTGGTAGAATCTGTTCTGATCCCGACTGAAACAAGAACTACAGCCTGCGTTTCTTCACAAGTTGGCTGTTCGCTGAACTGCGAGTTTTGCGCCACCGCAAGACTCAAAAGAATGCGGAATCTGGAAGTTGCAGAAATCGTTGATCAGGTGGCGTTGATCGACAGACAAAGTAAATTATATTTTGGCCGGCCACTTTCAAATATCGTGTTTATGGGAATGGGCGAGCCGATGATGAATTACAAAAACGTTGTAGAATCCATCCGAAAAATCACGGAACCTGAAGGAATGGGAATGTCACCACGACGGATTACCGTTTCAACCTCCGGAATACCTAAGATGATCAAAATGTTGGCTGATGAAGATATTCGCGTTAAATTGGCGCTTTCTTTACATTCCGCTATTGAGAAAAAAAGGAATGAAATCATGCCTTTTTCTGATAAATTCCCTTTAACCGATATTATGGATTCCCTAAAATATTGGTACGAAAAAACAGGAAACGTTATTACTTTCGAATACTGCGTCTGGAAAGGAATCAATGATCAGGACGAAGATATCAAAGCATTAATTAGATATTGCAAACAAATTCCAAGCAAAGTCAACTTAATTCAATATAACCCAATCGGAGACGGAAAATATGACCAGTGCAATAAAGCAGCGGAAGACAATTACGTTCGGCAGTTAGAAAAAGCAGGGATTACCGTGATGATCCGCAGAAGCCGCGGCGGCGATATCGATGCAGCTTGCGGACAACTCGCCAATAAAAGCAGTGAGTAATGTTTTCGCACATCGGCAAAACCAGAACTCCCAGACATAACCTTGGAATCGCTTCGCTCCTTTCTTTTGTGGCGGGCCTGGTGAATGTGGTAGGCTTTTTCTCCGTTCAGAAATTAACCACCAATGTGACAGGGCATTTCGCCTTTTTTGTCGATGAAGTTTTCAAACTCAATTTCGAAAATGCCTTTCATGTCGCGCTGTTTGTTTTCTCCTTTTTCTCCGGTGCTTTTTTTGCCAATTTTACGGTCGAAATCTATTCCAGAATCAGGGAAAATGAAACCTATGTTTTCCCCATTATTACCGAAGCGTTCATACTTACAATCATTGCATTCACGGGAAATTATCTGATAAAGACAAATCCCGATGTCATCGCTTACAGCTTGCTTTTTGCCATGGGAATGCAGAACTCGTTGGTGACCAGCATATCGAAATCGATTGTCCGCACGACTCACTTAACCGGACTTTTTACCGATATGGGCATCGAATTTTCTCAGTTGTTTTTTTATAAAGATCAATTCCACAAACGCAGATTACTGAAATCTATAAAATTAAGGGTTACTATCATCTTCATGTTCTTTGTAGGAGGCGTTTCGGGCGGCGTTTTATTCGAGCATTTTGGCATCCAATCTTTAATTCTCGGGTCCGTAATTTTAATTGGCGGATTGCTTTATGATTTCATTAAAATCAGATTCCTTTTATTAAAAAGAAAAAGTGGATGAACACATCAAAGCAATGTGAATGCTGTGGTTTTTTAAACAATGTAAACAGCCTCTGAATAAGTAAAAATAGTAAATGAATAAGTTTTTTGTTATACTTTCGATATTGTGTTCACTGAATTTTTCTGCTCAGCAGGATTATAACTGGTTCAAAATTAACCGGTACAGAACAGCAGTTTTCGGCGATTCCCTGAAAGAAAACTCTGGCTTGGATTTTTTCAACAACCGTCTTTTCACCATCAGCGATAGCGGAAACAGTTCAGAAATTTTCGAAATTGACAGAAATTCAGGGAAAATCAAGAATGTTTTTAAAACCAATTTAATTAATAAAGACTGGGAAGCAATTGCCTCAGATTCTGCCAACGTATACATTGGTGATTTCGGTAACAATGTCGGTTCCAGGAAAGATTTAGTGATTTATAAAATTCCTTTTGACAGCGTTGTTAGCGCTTCAAGCACTATCAACGCTCAGGAGATTTCCTTCTATTATCCCGAACAGAAAGATTTCACCACGAAAAATACAAACAATGATTTCGATGCAGAAGCCATGATTTTTTTAAACGGAAAAATTCACATTTTCACTAAAGAATGGGTTTCAAAATCTACGACACATTACACCATTGATCCCGCTATTGCAGAGAATCAGCCTGCACAAAAAACAGAAACGTTTTCAACAGGTTACGTTGTTACAGATGCTGCTTATTTTGAGAACAAATTATATCTGGTAGGGTATACCAAAAAAGCCGAAGTGTTTCTTTCTGTTTTCAATGAAACCGAACCCGGAATTTTCTTTAAAGAAAAACCAAAGAAATATTACCTGGGAAGTTCTTTAAGCATCGGACAGATCGAAGGAATTGCAGTTGATGAAAAAGGAATTTATATTTCCGGTGAGGAATTTAATTTACCTGTTTTTAAAGTAAAACCGTACTTATACTTTATTCCTTTTGAAAAGCTGAAATAAATCAATCTGAATGCCCCAATAAATTCTGACATATTCTTTATTTATAATTATCTTTGTGCCTATTCATAAATTCTAATCCTTTATCAATCATTTGTGGCGAACATCGTAGAAGAAATAAAAAAACCGATTAATGCAGAGATGAAACTTTTTGAACAGAAGTTTTATGAATCGATGCAGAGCAATGTGGCACTTTTGGATAAAGTTACCCGATTTATCGTGACGACCAAAGGGAAACAGATGCGCCCGATGTTTGTATTTCTCTGTGCGAAATTAGTAGGTGAAGTGAATGAAAAATCTTTCCGTGGCGCGTCTATGATCGAGTTGATTCATACCGCAACTTTGGTGCATGATGATGTGGTTGATGAAAGTTTCAAACGCCGTAATTTCTTTTCAATCAATGCGTTGTGGAAAAATAAGATTGCGGTTTTAGTCGGGGATTATTTATTATCCAAAGCGGTTTTACTTTCTACAGATCATAAAGATTTCGATTTACTTGCAGTAATTTCCAGAACGATTCGCGAAATGGCGGAAGGTGAATTATTACAACTCGAGAAAGCCCGGAAACTTGATATTACCGAAGAGGTGTATTACGAAATTATCCGCCAAAAAACGGCGACCCTCATTGCGGCTTGTTGCGAAATCGGTGTACTTTCTGCAAGCAGTGATGAAACTTTAGCCAAAAAAATGATGGAATTCGGCACCCATACCGGAATGGCTTTTCAGATCAAAGATGATCTGTTCGATTATCTGACGACTACGATTATCGGAAAACCTGTCGGAATCGACATCAAAGAGCAGAAGATGACTTTGCCTTTAATTCATGCTTTAAAAATTGCCAGCGAAAAAGACCGTAAGTATTTTTTCACCACGATAAAACGCTACAATAACGACCAGAAAAGAGTTAAAGAACTCATTGAATTTGTAAAAAAATCCGGCGGTCTGGATTATGCGGTAGGCAAAATGAAAGAATATCAGCAAAAAGCAAAAGATATTTTGGCCGGTTTCCCCGAGTCCGAAGCCAAGAAATCATTACACTTAATGCTCGATTACGTTATTGAAAGAAAGTTTTAAATCTTTCTGAAATAAATCACTTTTTATTCAGCCACAAATCTTAAAAATCCCAAAAATTTTAAGGAATATTAATGGACAACTTAAGCGTTGAGTTTCAATTAAAAAGTTGAAATTATTAAGATTTCTTTCAGAAATTATTAGAAAACATTTATAGAAATAAGGCTTTTTGGTGAATGATATTAGTCGATTTTCAAGTTGGTATTATTCAACCGCAACGAATTTAAAATCACCGAAACCGAACTGAAACTCATTGCGGCCGCCGCAATCATCGGACTCATCAGAATTCCGAAAATAGGGTAGAGCAGTCCCGCTGCCACAGGAATTCCCAGCGTATTGTACACAAAGGCAAAGAACAAATTCTCTCTGATGTTTTTCAATAATTTTTCACTTAAGATTTTTGCTTTTGCAACGCCCAGAATATCACCTTTCAATAAAGTAATCTGAGCACTTTCAATGGCAACATCGGTTCCGGTTCCCATTGCAATCCCTACGTTTGATTGTGCTAAAGCTGGTGCATCATTAATTCCATCACCGGTCATTGCTACAATTTTCCCTTCGTTCTGGAGCCGTTTAATTTCTGCTAATTTATCATGCGGAAGACAGTTTGCGAAATATTTTGCAATCCCCAATTCATGAGCAACGGCTTTTGCAGTATGTTCGTTATCGCCGGTCATCATTATCACTTCTACATTATTCTTTTGCAGATACTGAATAGCGCGTTTCGAACTTTCTTTAATATTATCTGAAAAGCTGAGGATTCCCAACACCTGATTTCCTTTTGCTAAGAAAGAAATGGTTTTCGCCTGATCTTCATTTTCCTGAATTTTTTGCTTTAAAGATTCTGGAATTTCAATATTAAACTGTTTTAAAAGAGCAGAATTCCCAAGTAAAACAGTTTCACCTTTAATCATTCCTTTTACACCTTTCCCGGAAATGTTTTTAAAGTTTTCTACCTTTTCAAAATCCTGATTCTCTTTTTTAAATTCATTTAAAACTGCATTCGAAAGTGGATGTTCAGAATTCTGATTCAAGGAAGCCGCTAATTTTAAAACCAAATTCTGATCATTATTTTCTGCAGCAATTACTTCATCCAGTTTTGGCTTTCCTTCTGTTAAAGTACCTGTCTTGTCGGTAATTAAAACGTTTACTTTATGCATTTGTTCAAGGGCTTCAGCGTTCTTAATAAGGATTCCGTTTTTCGCTCCTTTTGCAATTCCAACCGTTAAAGACATCGGCGTTGCCAATCCTAACGCGCATGGACAAGCCACAATTAAAACAGCAACAGCGTTGACCAAAGCATAAATCAGGGCATTTTCTCCGCCAAAAATCCGCCAGAAAATAAAAGTCAAGATGGATATTCCGATAACGGTAGGAACAAAAATTTTCGATATTTTATCGGCTAATTTCTGTATCGGAGCCTTGCTTTTGGTGGCGTCATTCACCATCTTGATGATTTGCGAAAGCAAAGTCTGTTCGCCCACTTTTTCGGCTTTCATCAAAAAGCTGCCGTTTCCGTTGATCGTCCCGGAAGTCACCATCATCCCCGAAGTTTTCTCTACCGGAATCGGTTCGCCCGTAATCATGCTTTCGTCCACATTCGAATTCCCTTCAGTTATTTTTCCGTCAACCGGAATTTTTTCTCCCGGTTTTACCCGTAATATATTTCCAATTTGAACTTCAGAAAGCGGAACTTTCTTCTCAACATTATTACTGATTAAATTCGCTTCATCAGGAGAAAGGTTCATTAATTCCTCGATCGCTTTTCCGGTTTTCTGATGCGCTCTGGCTTCGAGCATTTGTCCCATAATCACCAGAGTCAATATAACAGAAACGGACTCGAAGTAAAGCGGTATTTTTCCGCCATGGGTAATTTCGTGCGGTAAAATTTCCGGGAATACTAAAGCGACCAGACTGAATAAAAATGCGGCTGCTGCGCCTAACGCGATCAGCGAGAACATATTGAGATTCCAGGTTTTAAAGGAAATCCAGCCTCTTTTTAATAAGAACCAACCCGCGTAAAAAATCACAGGAATTGATAGTAAAAGTTCTAAAATTCCCTGTACCTTATTAGAAAAAGGAAATTCAAACCACATTCCTCCCATCGATAAAATAAATACCGGAATGGTAAAAATTAAGGAAATCAGAAATTTGTTTTTTAGAAGTTTGTAAGTGCCATCACCGGAAGTTTTTTCTCCTTTTTCCGGAATTTTCACCAGATCCATTCCACAAACCGGGCAACCGACATTGGAGTCATAAACTTTGTCGCCTTCGCAAAACATTGGACAGTAATATTTTCCTGCGTTATTTACCTGATCGATCACTGGTGCTGCTTTTTTTTCACCGCTATGAGGATGATGATGGGATGACGCATTTACCAAATCCTGCGTGATTTCTTCGAGATGCATGTGGCAAACCGGGCAGCCTGTATCAGAGGCATAAGTTTTATCGCTTTCGCAGAACATCGGACAAAAATATTCCCCGATTTTATTTTCGAAATTTTCAGGCAGATTTGTTTTTGAAAAAGTCTGTGGTTTGTTTTGATAATCAGCTCTTTCTTCGATGGGAACCAGATACATATTGCACACTGGGCAACGTTTTCCCGGTGTAAAATACACTTTTTCGCCTTCGCATTCCATGGGGCAATAATAAACGGAACTTGGTGAAATCCTTTCGGACGGAGGTATGTTTGATGGAGACATTTTAAATTTTATTTACAATTTTCCGGCTTTTTTTTCTAAAGCTGTTATAAAGATAAGGAAGTTTGTTATGAAATTTAGAATTAGTTCATTCTGCTCAGGGCAAAATGCATTAAACCGCACTGTTCCCTCAATAAATCTAAGTTCTGATTCATAAATATAAAAATTAGAAAATAATTTTGACCAAACTAATATTCAAAGAATTGTATTTATTAAAAGTACTGCCTTCTTTTTCTTTAATTTAATCCGGTTTTTAGTCCCTTTTGTTTAATCTCTCGTTTGAGGAATGAAAATTAAACCTGATCGAGAGCGATCCGGTTTTTAGATTTCAGTTTTTTAAAGGAAGTAGGATTGAATCCTGTGCAGTTTTTAAACTGAGCAGAAAGATGCTGAACACTTTTGTATCCTAATTTTTGGGAAATTTCAGTCAGTGTAAATTCGTTGTATAAGAGAAGTTCTTTGGCTTTTTCAATTTTTTGCAGAATAAAATATTGTTCCAAAGTGAAATTTTCATGCGTTGAAAAAGTCTTTGAAAGCAAACTGTAATCCTTTGCAAAATGTGCACTGATGAATTTTGACAAAATAAAATCCTCATCAATGTCTAAGTCAGCGATTTTAAGAATAATGATTTTCTTTATGTGTTCGGTCTGAGTTTTTACCGCATTTTCCAGAATCTCGAAACCCTGTTTTTTGAGATGTTCATTCAGGATTTTCAATTCTGCCTGCAAAAGTACATTTACCGTTTCGATTTCGCCCAGTTCCAGATTGGAAACCGGGATTTTCAACTCCACAAATAGGGTATTAACCGCCGAGATACAGCGGTCACAAACCATATTTTTAATATTGATCTTCATCTTTATTTTTTAACCGGTCGGCAATAAATTCAATTTTTGTTTTCCCGTGCTTTGTCGGTTTTCCTTCCATATTCACTCCAACAAATATGATTTTATCAATGGTAATAATAGTTTGGCGTGTCATCATATTGCGGACTTCGCACCTTAAAGTGATACTGGTATTCCCAAAATCAATGGCTTCAATCCCGATTTCAATAATATCGCCTTGTTTTGCTGAGCTCACAAAATTAATTTCAGAAATATATTTGGTGACGCACCGCGGCGTTTCGAGCTGTACAATCGCATATAATGCTGCTTCTTCGTCGATCCACTGCAGGAGCCGGCCACCGAATAAAGTATGATTAGGATTTAAATCTTCTGGTTTGATCCATTTTCTGGTATGGTAATTCATTTTTTTTATTTCTAATTAATACTTATTATTTTCAGTACAAAGATATTATAAAGTATTATTATTTAAGTGATTATGGTATAAAGACTCTTATTTTAGCAAAGAAAATTTAAACTCCAGTTCAATTTCCAAAAGGAAATCCTAATTGCTCTTCATTTCTTAATGTTTAAAAAAGAGAGTGTTGCTTCCTGCACTCTTTTATTTCATCTTATCTTGTAAAAACAAGTTTTGTTTCTGTGGAAAGTTCTTCAGCAATACGGTAGTTTTCAAGGTTAAATCCTTTTACTTCATCTAATGTTTTCACCTCATTCTGAGCACAATATCTAGTGACTAAACCTCTTGCATGTTTGGTGTAAACCACGATGGTTTTTAGTTTTCCCTCTTTATATTCATAGAAATCAAAATCGATAATCGGTGCTTTTAATTTTGTTTTATCAATGACTTTGAAATATTCTTTACTCGCTAAATTCAGAACAAAATCTTTTGATTTTAATTCATTGTTAAGTTGCTCTGTTACTTTATCTTTCCAGAATTCATAGAGGTTTTTGTATTGGTCAAACTCAAATTTCCGACCCATTTCCAGACGGTAAAGCATTACTTTATCCGAAGGTTTCAGCAAACCATATAAACCGGAAAGTATTCTGTAATTTTTCTGAAGATATTTAACTGATTTTTCGTCCAGCGATTTGGCATCCAAACCGCGGTAAACTTCGCCGCTGAAAGCCATTAAAGCTGGTGCAGATTCTTTTGAAGACGGTTGGGCTTTCCAGTTTTGATTTCTCTCCCAGTTTTCATCAGCCAGTTTTGAAGAAATCTCCATGAGCTCTGATAAATATTGGGGAGATTTCTGTTTTAAAGTTTGTTGTATAAAGTCGGCCTCTTCAATGAAATGCGGTTGCGTTGGTTTTAGAAATTCACTTGAATTTTCTATGTTCATGAGTTTTGCCGGCGATGTAATGATTTTCATGTTCTGAAATAATATAATAATGTTGCAGTTGGAAATACAGCGGATTCCAGTTTCCTGTCTAGAATTTTTATCGAAAAATCCAGAAGGAAACCTTGGAGAAAAGTAGAATAAAACTAAAAAACTCCTTTTCCCTGACGGAGAATTTCAGGTTCGCCAGTGGTGAGATCTACAATGGTAGAGGCCACATTATCACCATAACCTGAATCGATAACGATATCTACCAAATGATCATATTTTTCTGCAATCAGTTCGGGATCCGTAGAATACTCGATCACTTCATCATCATCTTTAATCGAAGTAGAGGCAATCGGGTGGCCTAATTTCTGAACAATCAGCTGCGGGATGATATGGTCAGGCACGCGGATTCCGACTGTCTTATTGCCTTTGTAAGCAAGCGGTAAATTTTTGTTGGCTTCTAAAATAAAAGTAAACGGTCCGGGAACATTATTCTTTAAATACCGGAAAGTACTGGTATCAATCGGTCGCGAAAATTCGGACAGGTGACTTAAATCGTTACAGATGATTGAAAAATGGGCTTTTTCCAACTTGATTTTTTTGATCTGCGCCAACTTTTCCATTGCACGGATATCAAAAATATTGCAACCCAACGCGTAAACAGTGTCGGAAGGGTAAATAATCAATCCACCATTTTTCAACGTACGGACGACCTGATCAAGGAGGTTTTCCTGAGGATTATCGGGATATATTTTTAGAATTTTTGCCATATACAAATTTACTAAAAATAGATGAATAAAGTTTTTTCAGATAAAATTTGGAAGTTTAGATAATAGTTGTATATTTGCAGCACAATAACGCGGGGTAGAGCAGTAGGTAGCTCGTCGGGCTCATAACCCGGAGGTCGCACGTTCGAGTCGTGTCTCCGCTACTAAGTAAAGAGAATCAAGAAATTGGTTCTCTTTTTTTGTGGGCAATTTTCACCGACAGGTGCTCTTTTCGGGGGTTTTAAAAGTTTTCTGAGTACCTTTAAAAAAATAGAAATTTAAATACTCTAAATTACGTGGGATCCTTTCCGATGATCCATTTTTCAAGTCTGGTGAACTTATGGAATTGATCCTGTTTTAAAATTCTTCCTTACATTTGGATCATGAAAATTCTGCATACCGCCGATTGGCATTTGGGTAAACGGTTAGACCGCTTTTCGCGTCTGGAAGAACAGGTTTTAGTTTTGAATGAAATCATAGAAATCGCCGATGAGCATAAAGTAGATCTGGTTCTGGTTGCCGGCGATTTGTTTGATAATTTTAATCCAGGAGTTGAAGCCATCGAACTCTTCTATAAAACTTTGAAACGGTTATCATTAAATGGGAAACGTCCTGTTATCGCCATATCGGGAAATCACGATGCTCCCAATTTGATCGATGCTCCCAATCCTCTAGCACGCGAATGTGGTATTATTCTCATTGGGCATCCCAATGCTGAAATTCATCCTTTTGAACTCGAAAATTTTAAAATAACCAATTCTGCCCAAGGTTTCTTAGAATTAAAATTAAACGGTTTTGATTTTCCAATCCGGATTTTGCATACGCCTTACGCCAATGAAGTCCGGTTAAAAGAATATTTTGGTGAAAATAAAGAACAGGCGCTTAATCAGGTTTTAGCGGAAAACTGGGCAAGGATTGCCGATGAATTCTGCGATGAAAAAGGAGTCAATCTTTTGATGGCTCATTTGTATATGAATAAAAAAGGAGCCGCGATTCTGGAAGAACCCGACGGTGAAAAACCGATTAAAATCGGAAACGCAGATTTGATTTTTTCAGAAACCATTCCGCCGCAGATTCAATATACCGCTTTGGGACATCTCCACGGTTTTCAAAATATCGGAACGCCGGAAAAACCGGTCGTTTATTCGTCGTCGCCTTTGTGCTACAGTTTCAGTGAAGCAGGGCAGACCAAATATATTTCGATTATAGAAGCCCAACCAAATCAAGCGGTTTCATTTCAGAAAATTCCTTTGAAGAACGGAAAACCTTTGTTTCGGAAAACATTTGATTCCGTTGAAAATACAATCGACTGGCTGACCGAAAATGCAAATGCTCTGGTTGAATTGACACTGGAAAGCGAAACTTTTCTAAAAGCCGAAGAGCGCAAACAGATTTATCAGTCGCATCGTGGAATTGTTCATTTGATTCCGAAAGTCAAAAGTCAGGAATTTACCGAAAATAACTTACACCAAATTAATCTCGATCAGGATATTCAGTCTTTGTTTCAGGATTATTTTAAATCCAAAAACAATGGCCAACAGGCTAATGAAGACCTTCTTAATTTGTTTAATGAAATTTTAAATCCTAATTCATGATTCCGGTTCAACTCACGCTCGAAGGTTTATATTCTTATCAGGAAAGACAGACTATTGATTTTAAAAATCTTACAGAATCCGGTCTTTTCGGTATTTTCGGAGCGGTCGGTTCCGGAAAATCATCCATTTTGGAAGCGATTTCGTTTGCTTTATACGGCGAAACAGAACGGCTGAATGCAAGAGACAAACGGGCCTACAATATGATGAATCTGAAATCAAACCGGTCTTTTATCGAATTTGATTTCTTTAATTTTGAAAATAAGAAATTTCGCGCGACCAGAGAATTTAAACGGAATTCTAAAAACTTTGACGATGTGAAACCATCGAATGTTGTTTTTTATGAATGGAAAGAAAACCGGTGGGAACCTTTGGAACATGTAAATCCAGAAAAGATAATCAATCTTACGTATGCGAATTTCAAACGCACGATTATTATTCCGCAAGGCCAGTTCAAAGAGTTTCTGGAACTGGGTGCAACTGACAGAACCAATATGATGAAAGAGATTTTCAATCTGTATCGGTTCGATCTGCAGAATAATGTTTCAGGTTTGAATGCGAAAAACAGATCTGAACTGGATCAGTTAGAAGGTCAGCTGAAAGGTTTTGAAGAAATAAATGAAGAACAGATTGCTGCTCAGAAAGAAAATTTAACCTTGCTTCAGAAAAAGTTTGAGGAGGCAAAAAATGAATTTAATAAAATTGATAAGAAATATCAGATTCAAAAGAATCTTAAAACAGATTTTGAACTGTTAAATGAGAAGCAGGAAAACTTCAAAAAACTTTCGCTTGAAAAAACTGAAATTGACGGATTAGAGAAGCAGACAGAACGGTTTGAGCAGGTTTTCAGATTATTCAATCCTTTGATTGGCGAGAAAAATAAACTTCAAAAAGAAATTGATTCTAAAAATCACGAGAAAGAAATTCAGGGTAAAAATTTAGCAGAAACTGAACGGAAATTTAATGTGTTGAAAGAAAGCATTACAGCAATTTTGCCTCAATATGAAGTTCTGGAACGGTCTAAAATTAAGGAAAATGATCTGCGTTTGATCCTGCAAATGCTCAGGTTTTCAGCCGAAATCGAAATTCTCAAATCCCGAACTGAAAATGGCGTAAAAGAAGTAGAAAAGGTTTCTGAAAATCAAAAAACAATCAGGAATAAAATTGATGTTTTGCTGAAAAATTCAGAGCTTTTGAAATCGCAAAGATTAGATGCTCAATTATTATTAAATGTCGGAAACTGGTTTTCAAAAAAGAGAAATTTAACGGAATCTCTTCAGGCCCAACTTAAGAAAACAGATGATTTAAATTCAGAAATTCATAACATTTCTGAGGAATTGAAAACTTTTACTATTGATGCTGAAACTTTTAAAAATGATTTTAAACTGAAGAATGATTCTTTAGAAAATCAGAAAAAAAGTCTTTCAGAAAAAAAGAATCAACTGGAAGTTCAGCAGCAACTGGCGCATTTTGCCAATGAACTGCACGACGGAGAATCCTGTCCGCTTTGTGGCGCTTTGGAGCATCCGGATATTGTTGAATTTGAAGATGTGAAAAGTGAACTTTCTGCAGTTGCTGAGCAAATTATTGCGATTGAAAACCAGCAGAAAGAACTGCAACAGACAAGTTCGGAAATTGAAAAAATTCTGGCGAAAAAGAAATTCTTTGAAAGCCAGTTAAAAGCAGAAAACGAAGCTTTTGATCAGATAAAAACGGAAGTTGATACCCATCAAAATATTTTTTGTTGGAAGGAATTTAATGCTGAAAATGAACCTGATTTTGAACTGAAACGAAAACAGACTTTTGACCTCGAAAAACAAATTGAAGCGCTAAGTCAGGAGATTTCTCAGCAGCAGAAAAATCTGGAGAAAGAGCGTGAAAGCCTGGATAAATTCAATAAAGCCTTAGAAGATTTCAAATTAAAGGACAAGGAAGTTGAGACGAAATTCAAAACCAGTCAGTCGAATTTGAAGAATTTATTTTGGGAAGAATTCAGCAAGAAATCTGTGGAGGAGGTGGAAGAGCGTTTTCAGAATCTCTCAAAATCAAATCTGAAAACCGAACACGAATACCAAAATTTAATTCAACAGGAAAAAGAACTTTCGCCAAAGTTTGCTGAGCAGAAAGCGGTTTCCGAACAATTGGGAAAACGAATTGCGGAATTGGAAAAAGAAATCTCAGAAAATGGGACTGTTTTAATTCAACATTTAGAAGATCATCAATTTAGTAATTTAGAAGAAGTTGAAACCATTTTAGCGCAGGAAATCAATGTTCAAAATAATAGAAATCAGATCCAGAAATTTAGAATTGATTTTGAAACTCTGAAAAATGGAGTGGAAGAATTATCACTAAAATTAAAAGGTTTTTCTTTTGACGAATCGCAGTTTGCTGCTTTGGAAACTCAATTTAAAACGGGTGAAAATGAATTGAAAACCGCAAATGATAATGTGGTAAAACTATGTTCGGAAATCGACAGACTTGAAAAAGAATTTAAGAAAAAAGAAGATCTTTTAAAAGAATTAGCGAAACTTCAAAAGCGTGCAGATCATCTGAAAATAATGACGAATCTCTTTAAAGGAGCGGGTTTTGTGCAATATGTTTCTTCCATTTATTTAAGACAATTGTGCGATCATGCGAATATTCGTTTTCACCGGATGACCCGAAATCAACTGAGTCTTCAACTGAATGAAAATAATGATTTTGAAATCGTGGATTTTCTGAATGAAGGCAGAAGCCGAAGTGTAAAAACCTTGTCTGGCGGACAATCTTTTCAGGTTTCTCTAAGTCTGGCTTTGGCTTTGGCAGAAAGTGTTCAGGCGAATGCGCAGGCGGAAAAGAATTTCTTCTTTATCGATGAAGGTTTCGGAACTCAGGATCTGGAATCGGTGAATGTTGTTTTTGAAACCCTGACCAATTTGCAAAAAGAAAACAGAATTGTCGGCATTATTTCCCACGTTGAAGAACTGAAAGAAAAAATGCCGGTTTCGCTGAATATCATCAAAGATGAAGAAAGAGGAAGTTTGATTTTTTAACCATAAAAGTCACAAAAGATAGCTGGAAAATTTTAAATTCCAACTTTCAAAAAAGCACAAAAGTAAAATCTATAGATTTTACTTTTGTGCTTTTCTTAGTGATTTCTGAATTAAGCCTTTGTGACTCTTTTGTAGTTTTTAGATTTTGATATTCAAATTCATTATCGTTTTTCTTAGCTAAAATCCTCTGCTTTTTCTGCTACAGTTTTTTCGAGTCATAGTCACTTTCATTTCCTAGCCGGTCCACCGATTTCAGTGCAACCGTATTCAGTTTTTTGCCATTTTTATTTAAAGGTAAATTCCTGGAAACGATATCTTTTTCTAAGATTTCAGTTTCCCAGGTGTCTCCGTTTTTCACATACAGAATCCATTGGAAAACATTCGCAGCATCCAAAGCATTCCATTTAATACTTACAGAATTGCCGTTGTTTTCAACAGACAAATTGGGTTTATCCAAAGGTTTTGCTTTGATCCAGGGTGTTCTCGGAATCAAGGCCTGCGTTTGATAGGCGTTTTTTACAGCGTTGAACATGTCCACATTTTTTGATAATCCATCTACGCTGTAATGTACCGTTCCCGAACTGTTTTTTAAAATCTGGCGTGTCAGGTTAATTTGCGAAACGATCTCTGCCGGACGGTCACTTACGCCATTGAGCCCAATCGTGTTCAAACCCGGATAAAGATGACGTTTCTGGGTGTTCTCACTTTCCCACCATTTCAGCAGCGCAGGGAAACTTTGGGGGCCGTCATTTTTCCAGTAGAGTTGGGGCGAGAAATAATCCAGCCACCCTTGGTTCAGCCATAATTTGGCATCGGCGTATAATTCGTCGTATTGGGAAGAACCTTTGATTCCTTCCGGAAAACCGGGTTTCCAGATTCCAAAAGGACTGATTCCAAACTGCACGTAACTTTTTTCGGCTTTGATTTCATCATGAATTCTTTTGATGAATTTATTCACGTTTGCTCTTCGCCAGTCTGCCCGCGAAAGGTTTCCGCCTTGCTTCAGGAAATCGTTCCAGCTTTTGTTGTCCGGGAAATCTTTACCGCCATTGTATTCTCTGTATGGATAAAAATAATCGTCGATGTGGACTGCATCGATATCATAGCGTTTTACGAGATCCTTAATCACTTTTGAAGCATGATCCTGGGTTTTCCCGTCAGACGGATCCATCCAGTACATCCCGTTGCGGAGTTTGACGATTTGGTCAGGCATTTTCTTAATCAGTGATTCTTCGGTAATCGGCCCGCCTGTGGTGTGGTGAGCGCGGTAGGGATTCAACCAGACATGCAGTTCCATTCCTCTTTTATGAGCTTCTGTGATCCAGAATTCTAACGGATCATAAAAAGGCATCGGAGCTTTACCAATGGAACCGGTCAGGAAATAAGACCAGGGCTCCAGATCGCTTTTATACATCGCATCTGCGGAAGGCCTTGCCTGAAAAATAACGGCATTGAAATTAGCATTTTTCAGTAAATCCAGAATTTTGATGGCTTCGTCTTTTTGCTGTTGCGTTGTCAGATTATTTTTTGAAGGCCAGTTGATATTCGCGACGGTCGCAATCCAGGCAGCACGGAATTCGCGGTTCACTTCCGGAAGGTTGAGGCTGATTTTTTTCTCGGGATCCGGCAGCGGTGTGACTGGTTTCGGAGGCAAAGGTTTGGTGGTGGTCACCGGTTTTTTAGCCACCTGTTTCGCAGGTTTTTGGGTAGAACAGGAATTGATGAAAATTGCTGTTGCAACCAGTACGGTATATTGTAAGTTTCGGATATTCATGGGACAAAAATACTATTATTATAAGAACTGAAAAATCGGCGTTATTGTATGCAGGGTTTTCATAAATTAAAATAGTACGCAGAGACGCAATGTTTTGCGTCTCCTTTTAAAACAGAATGTTTTGCGTCTTTTAAGACGCAAAACATTGCGTCTATAATTACAACGCCCATAAAGACGTAAAACGGTTTCATTCATTCCCGCAGAGACGCAGTTATTCCCGCAGAGACGCAGCAGTTATTCCCGCAGAGACGCAATGCATTACGTCTCTATTTTTAAATTGATCATTATCCCATTTTTCGGGATTATTGATAATGTATTGGGAAATCCTTTCAAATTCTCCCTCATTGCGGATAATGTGATCATGAAATCGCGGTTGCCATTGAAAATCAGGATTTATCTGACGCGCTGCAACGGTGACAGATGATTTAAACCCGCGGATAATAGATGCCAGATTTTTGGATTGTGGGCCGAATTGGTTTTTGGAGGTAATGGGGATATTTGTGGGATCCACCGTGGCAATGGGATTCACCACGCCAATGGGATTCACCACCACCGTAGAGACGCAATGCATTGCGTCTCTACAATCCCCGTTACCGTTACCGTTACCATTCCCATCGCCATCCCCCGATTCCCGTTTCATATTATATTCATTTTCCCCAATACCGATGATGGCGTGAAAATGATTGGGCATCACGACAAATTCACCCATGAATAGATTCATATCGGGGCGCAATTCAAATGTTTTCAACCATTCCCGTTCTGCAATCCTACCAAGGTCCGACAACTGCATTTTGCCTTTGGTTATTTTGCCAAAGAAATGGGCTCTGTCGTGGGTACAGATGGTAATGAAATAGAAACCTGCCTTACCGTAATCCCAGCTTTGTAAACGGGCAGATGAAATGCGGTATTTATTATTAAAATGATCCATAGGTTTAAATTGTGTTTAGTTAGTAGAGACGCAATGCGTTGCGTTCTCAAATCCATAGTTTTAAATTGTGTTTAGAGACACAAATACATTTCGGTTTCCGATCCATAATTTTAAATTGTGTTTAGAAACGCAATGCCTTGCGTCTATACAGATTTTGCGAAAAGGTAGGTGGAGCTGCCGTGAACAGCGGCGGTATGTAGAGGCGTTGCAGATTTAAAAATAAGGGTGCCCGTCACCACCAACCACGCAGAATCATCAGGGATCCCGAATTTCCAAACGGTAGGGAGGGTGGCCTGGAAAATAGAAAGATCCGCGGTGTGGGAACTGATCAGGTTAAGATTGATGGTTCTGCTGAGCGGATTTACCGTAAAAGCATCCAGTCTTAACTCAGCACTCCGTGCATCTTGGGGAAGCACAATTTCCCGTCCTGCTTTCAGAGCCGGAAACCGGCATTCGAGCTCCCTGGTATCGGACAGTCTGAATTCTGGATAAAAGCGGGTGATTTTTTCCCAGGGACAGTGTGCATTAAAGTCGAAACCGGTTAGCGATTCCGGCAATCCGAGGTTGTGTTCTGCATCCTGATGGTTTTGTTGACTGTGCACCATCAGTGCCTTGTTCATTCTGGCGCGGTGTCTTGAAGCATACCTGCTGTCGGTAATCAGCGGCAGTTGGCGAGTCAGTGCCAGGCGGAACAGTTTGTCCTGGGCACTGGCAAAACCGAAGGCCTTCGCAGCCGCTTTTGTTTTTGGGGTCTGTTGAAGCCCCGAAGGCTTTGTACGTACATAACTTTGGGATTCGCTATTGACGAATACCAGGTTTCCTAAGGCTCCGCTCAGAATACCGTTTTTTGAAATTCTTGCCATGATCTTGGTTGTTAGTGTAAGGTAAAGATAGGGATTCTTCTCCTTACAGAGTGCCTAAATCATAAAATAACATACTGTAGGTTAATGGCTTAACTATAAAATTACTGGTGTGGTTGTGGACTTGCTATGGACTCACTATGGAGTATCGCACATGGATAGTGAAACGGAATCAGGTTGAATTAAGTAAAGATAATAAAAAATCGGAATAGTGCAAAATGAGAAAATAAAAAAATTAGAAGACGTATTTAAATGGTGATTACGGTTTTCAGTAGGTTTTTTGTTAGTTTTGGGATTAAAAATTCAAATGGGAGGTTTATTATTTGGAGCAGAGATTTTCGAATCATGTCTTGTTTTTAGTATTGTAGCGACATTTACATACGGAAAAATGAAGAAATAATAGTCGTAGTGTTTCAGGATAAAGCCGATCGCGAAGCCTGTTTCGCCTTAGCCCGTTTTATGATATCATTTTTAAGGCTACCCCCGGCTTATATCAAGGAAACAGTCACAGTCTCAAATATCCTTTGTCGGGATTGTTGTTTTATTTCTTTGTGGAAGACACCGGGATTTTCGAAAAAGAAGGAATGTCCACCGATGCTATTGCGAATCATACTGCAGAAAATAGTTCGGATTTAAATGTTTTTTTAAAGATTTATTTGCGAAACTTAATAGTAAATCGAGTAAAACTTTGGCAAAGTTGATAGAATACGCTATTTGCTAAGGAGGAGAAAAGTGAGAAAGAAGAAAAATGTTATCTAGCTTACCTAGCTCCTAACTTTGCCAAAGTTCTAAACTTTGACAAAGTTGATTAATGCGCGGCTTTTTTGGACTTTTGACCAATTTAAATTGCATCAATCTTTTGCGGCTTTTGGGGTTGAATAGGATGGAGCCACAGCGCATACTGAGAAAATATTTTACGGAATGTTCCGGCCTCTTAACAGACCGGTTGGAAAACATTTGCTGCTTTTACGGTTTCCCTTTTTGCGGGATTCGCTAAAAAGAGTATCTTTAAAACTTAACATCTAAATAATATTTATGTCTCTAACATTTCTACTTTTGGTAATGATCGCCGTTCTTGTAACCATTGGCATCATTACAAAAAAACTCGATATCTTAAGCTACGGTGAACCGGATAAAAACGGAAATCAAAAACCTGTTGGCGTTAAATGGAAACCGGTTACTTTTATTCTGTTGACTGTTCTTGCAGCGCTTTTTCAGCCCATGAATTACGAAGTGATCAGCGTGGGTCACAAAGGGCTTTTAATTAATTTACTCGGTGATAAAAGAGGGGCTTCGAATACCGAAGAAGTTTCGGGCGTCGTGTTCTACAACAAATACACCCAGGAAATACAGGAAGTTCCGCTCGATCAGAGGCATATCGAATATCCCGAATCCATTATTGTGGCTAAAGGGGGGTTCCCCTGTCCGATCAAACCGTCGTTCAACTATTCGGTAAAGGAATCTACCGCGGCGGATATGTTTACCAACCTGAGATCCACCTACAAAAAGGGCGGACTGGAAGCCATTCAGGAAGGCTGGCTGAACAATGCCATTATCGGCGCCATCAATGATGTGGCGAACCGGCATTCTATCGATTACCTGTTCAACAACCGGGAAACCTACGAGGCAGAAATTCTGTCGGAAGTGAATAAAAGAATCGGGAAATGGTTTATGGTTTCTCAGCTGAAAACCAATATCCAGCCTCCGAAAGCCATCCGCCAGTCGATTGAAGACAAGGCGACGGCTGATGCTGATGCGATTAAAGCGGAAGCGCAGGCGCGTGTTGCGCAGGCGGATGCCCAGCGGAAAATCCAGTTGGCGAAAGGAGATTCGGCTTCTGTGGTCATCAGAGCGCAGGCGGAAGCCAAAGCCATCAGCCTGAAACAGCAGGAAATTACCCAAACTTACGTGGAATACCAGAGAGTCCTGAAATGGGATGGCGTGATGCCGACGACGGTGTTGGGGAGTGGGAGCAATACGTTGTTGAATGTGAAGTAGGTTGAATAGCCACACAAAAGGATTCGCGGCAGCCGCAGCGGGGAAATTCCATAAATAAACCCATTTTATACATGTGGGAATGTATGTGTGATTTCATCAAATAGATAAACAAGCTATGCAACATTTTAAAAAACATTACACCAATGAAATTTGACTCAATAGAAAAACTTTTAAATTATGGGATCTTTACAATTCCTGAATATCAACGTGGTTATTCGTGGACAAAGGACCAATTAGATGATTTACTGAATGATTTAAGTGATGTTGAATTTATAAAAGAACATTATGCAGGAACAATAACCTTGATAAAATCTGGACAAGAAAAAATTGGAATAACTGATTTAACAAAATATGACATTGTTGACGGGCAGCAGAGACTGACAACATTTCATTTATTTTTAGTAAGTATTTATCATAGAATCAGTGAAATTGATCCTCTACAAGCAGATGCTGTAATTATTAAAAATGTTTTAAATAAGGGCAAATCCCTACTTCGTTTAAATAGCAAAGACAATCAAGAATTTTTCTTTGCATTATTAAATGAACTCGACATAAATATAATTAAGAAGTATGCGCCAAAAAGTAAAACTCAAAAAAATCTCTTAAATACAAGAATACATTTCAATACATATTTACAACGGTATACCTCAATAAACACACTCGTAAAAATTTATAACAACCTATTATCAAAATTTAAGGTTAATGTTTTTGAATTAGAAGAAGAATCTGAAGTAGGTTTAATATTTGAGACAATGAATGATAGAGGCTTGCCTTTATCCGATATGGATAAAGTGAAAAATTATCTAATTTATTTAACTCATCGTTTAAATGAAAAAACGATAGCAAAGGAAATAAATAGAAAATTTGGCGATATCTTTACAGAATTGATGGAAATTAAAAACTATTCAGTAACAAGAATAGAGAATCAATTTCTAAAACATTGTTATATTGTTTATAGCGGAGATAATAATAACTTGTCTGATATACCCAAAAAGATAAAAACTGAATTGATTAAACAAAGGGAAATTTTTGCAAAAAAAAATCTTTTTGACAATGATACTGCACAAAGAGAAAAGAAGATTAAGGAAATAAAGGATTTCAATAATTTTCTGCAAAAAAGTGCCAATTATTATTCTGCTGTTTTAAATCAAAGTTTTGATATTCAAAATGTAAATGATTCTCTTTACAGACTTGAAACTTTAGGTAAAATTGAATCTTTCTTACCATTGTACTTAGCCGTACTAAATAATAAAAAATTCAAACCTGAATTTCTCATTGCTATAAATGAAATTTTAGAGGCATTTACTATTAGAGTTTTTATTTTCGGAAATAAAAAAGGAAATACTGGAAATTCAGCGTTATTCGAACTTGCATATAAGGTTTTTACTAATAAGATCAATTTCACAGAACTTAAAAAAGAATTGCGGAATCTTATTGAAAAGAACAGCAGTAATTTAGATTTGAGAAAGTCCATCATTAATATGGGCGCATACAATAGTATTAGTAATTCTTCCTTAAAACTTATATTGTTAGACTATGAATATTATTTACAAGGAGAATTATCTGCAAAGTTTGATATTGGATCAATCAGAGAGATAGTTAGTAATGGCAAAATCACTATTGAACATATAGCTCCCCAAACAATTCTTCCTGGGGTTAAGGCTATGGAAAACATAAATTTGTTGGGCAATTTAGTTTTAACTTTTGAAAATGGTGTTTTAGGGAATAGAACATTTCTCTCTAAAAGAAGCACTTATGCCAAATCTAATTTTGCATCTGAAAGAGAATTAATTGGATATGAAGATTGGAATGATAAAACAATTCTCGAAAGAGGGAAAAAAATTCAAAAATTCATAATGGACAAATGGAAAGCATAAAAAGCTTCACTCGTTGCTGCCCCCGCTTCCGTGCGAATCCTTTCGCGTGGTCACAATTAAAAACCCATTGAATTATGGAGCAACCATGTCATTAAACAAAAAATAGATTACGTACATAAGCTGGTTTGGTTTTCAGGGCGGAAGATTACCAGTACAGCAGTGCAATAGATTATTCGGATGAGAAAGGGCTTCTGGATGGTATAGAGGTTTTCAGGATGTTATATTTTTGATCAGGTTTAAGTATTGGGGCCATACGTAAGGGTTCGTGCAGCAGGGGGCAGCGCGAAAATGCAAATACTTTGCTATATTTGGTTTAATAATAAAGTATCACTTTAGTCATACAAATGCACCGGTTTTTTATGACTTTATATGATTTTGTCATATAACGAGTTGTACACAATATTAACAAGGACATAATACGAAAATGCTTTGAATAAAATTAAATTTATACTTTTATTGATCTTATCAAATTCTTGTTCTCCATTAATAGAAAACGGAATTATTGTTGAAATAGAAAACAACTCAAAACTTTCAGTTATAGGTGTGCAATTTTACACAACTGAAAAACTAATAACTTTAGATTTTGATAAAATTAAACCTGAGGAAACCATGTCGGGTTTTCTATCAATGAAAAATAATAAATCTGATGGTGGTTATGTTTTAGACTTTATCGGTGCTAATGGCGAAAAAGAACATACGGTTGTCGGCTATTATACTAACGGCGGTTCGCTTGATAGAAAAGTTAAGTTTACTATAGAAACTAAAAAAACACTCGTAAAGTTCGATTAAAAGAATATTAAAAAATACTGTGTACAATAAATAAGCTTTCGTTTTGTCTGCAAGAAATGAAAGCCCGTTGAACGGAACCTTCGGTAGCTTTTTGTCAGCATGTTGGTAACCTTAGGGAGTTATTCACTCGCTGGCAAAATCTCCTGCCCGCTGCACAAAATATCCTGACCCTCAGCCTTCTAAAAATCACTACCTTTGATAAAACACAACTCATGAAAACTGGCTATGTCATCAGGGATCAGGAAAAACCACATTTTGTAACAGCTACTGTTGTTGACTGGTTTGATATTTTTACAAGGAAAACCTATCGCGACACCCTTGCATTTTTCACACTCACTTTATTGTTTTTAAATACTGTAGCCTGCAATGGTGGCCAATCGGCCGAAACGGTAAAGGGAATAAAGAAACCGGAAACCGTAAAAATGGATTCCGTAGAGAAAAAAACAGTGAGCACCATTGATACGGTGGATTTCAATAAAAGAATACGCGCATTAAGCAACAGTGACGCTTCCGGAAAATGGCCTGTAAAAGCGCCTTATCCTTTGTCCGGAGCGTTATTGCCTTACCATAGAATTGTTGCTTTTTACGGAAATTTATATTCAACAAGAATGGGAATCTTAGGGGAACTGCCCCGAAAAGAAATGCTGGCGAAACTGGAGGGCGAAGTAGCCAAATGGCAAGCTGCAGATTCTGCGGTGATAACAATTCCTGCTTTGCACTACATTGCGGTGACAGCTCAGGGTGAACCGGGAAAAAATAATATGCACCGCCTGCGGATGCCCTTTCACCAGATTGACACGGTGATCAGTTGGGCAAAACCCATCAATGCATTGGTGTTTTTGGATATTCAGGTGGGACACAGCTCCGTGAAAGGGGAAGTTACAGAACTGGAACCATACCTTTCTATGCCCAATGTACATCTTGGAATAGATCCTGAATTTTCGATGAAAAACGGTGAACGGCCAGGTTCCAAAATTGGGTATTTTAATGCCGCAGATATTAATGATGCCATTGATATCTTAGCAGACATCGTACGCAAAAACAAGTTGCCTCCAAAAATACTGGTGGTCCACCGGTTTACGCAGGGAATGGTGAAAAATTATAAAGAAATCAAAACCGTTCCCGAAGTCCAGATTGTCATGAATATGGATGGTTTTGGAAGTAAAAGTTTAAAAAAAGACTCTTATGTGAGTTATATTTACAGAGAACCTGTACAGTTTACCGGTTTCAAATTATTTTATAAAAATGATCTGAAATTGTATACTCCCGAAGAATTAATGAAATTCACGCCGATACCGATTTACATCCAGTACCAATAATTTAATTTTTAAGTGATGAAAAATATTGTTGAGTCCGTTTTTGTTGCGTTGTTTTTATGGGTTGGCTGTCAGCCGGAACCTGCTAAAATAACTGCCGGGACGACGGTTATTGCCGCTCCCGCAAAAATCACAGCGCCAAAAAAAGTCAGGGCCGCTGCGGCGACTGTTCTTTCGAGAAAAGAAGTGCCGGTTTTATGCTATCATAATATTAAGGATTTCAGCGCCAGTGCGGGTGAAAACACAAAAGTGTATACCGTAAAACCTGCTGCCTTTGCGGAACAGATGAAAGCTTTGGCAGATGCCGGATACCAAACCGTTTTACCTGAACAGCTATATAACTATTTAGTTTTTGACGGTCCGTTACCAGAAAAACCCATCATGATTACCTTTGATGATACGAGGGGAGCACAGTTCAGTATTGGCGCAACCGAAATGAAAAAATACGGTTTCAAAGGCGTGTTTTTTATCATGACCGTTTCTGTTAACCGTCCCGGATATATGACTAAAGAACAAATCAAAAGTTTATCGGACGACGGGCATGTTATCGGAGCACATACCTGGGATCATCATAGGGTCACTAAATACGCTGGAGACGACTGGAATATACAATTGGTCAAACCAAAGGCTCAACTGGAGGAAATCACCGGTAAACCGGTAACCGATTTTGCTTATCCGTATGGATTATGGAATACCGCGGCCATCGATGAAATAAAAAAGAGTGATTATAAAATGGCTTATATATTATCTACCAAAAGAGATCCTGTAGATCCATTATACACCATCAGACGGATGATCGTTTCGGGAACCTGGTCAACTCAGGGAATGATGAACGCTGTTCATTCTTCATTTCACTAAAAGAGATCATCATTTCAGCCAAGAAGGAAATCCTGAGAGATATTTGAAGCCATTTTGGAGATTCTATTATGATGAAATACCTGATATTGCTGCGTTGCATCATTATTTCATTTACTTATGTTAGATTATAAAACAAAAAAAGCCCCAATAAAACTGGGGCTTTTCTATATTTTGAAGAGATTATCCTTTTGCGCCTCTTTCAATACGTTTTCTTTCGTTTTCAGAAAGGATTTTTTTACGCATTCTGATGAAGTTTGGAGTTACCTCAATCGCTTCGTCACCCTGGATGTATTCCATACATTCTTCCAGAGAGAATAATTGTTTTGGAGCGATGTTACCGTCTTTATCTTTTCCTGAAGCACGCATGTTGTTCAACTGTTTTGCTTCAACGATGTTTACTACTAAATCTCCCGGTTTGTTTTGCTCACCGATGATCATTCCTTCGTAAATTTCTTCACCCGGATCAACAAAGAACTTACCTCTGTCCTGAAGTTTCGCGATAGAATATTCAGTTGCAGGTCCCTGACCTTTACTGATCAATACTCCAACGGATCTTCCGGGAATGGATCCTTTGAATGGTTTATAGTCTGTAAAACGGTGTGCCATAATTGCTTCACCGGCAGTTGCAGTCAACATTTGAGAACGCAGTCCGATCAATCCTCTTGAAGGAATTTCGAATTCCATGTGCTGCATTTCCCCTTTGGTTTCCATGATGTGCAGATCACCTTTTCTTTGAGTCGCAAGATCGATTACTTTTGACGCATATTCGTCCGGTACATCAACGACCATCGATTCATAAGGTTCACATTTAACACCGTCGATTTCTCTGATGATTACCTGTGGCTGACCAATGGTCATTTCATAACCTTCTCTTCTCATCGTTTCGATCAGAACAGAAAGGTGAAGAATACCACGACCAAATACCAGGAATGTATTGGCATCATCAGTAGGTTCAACTTTTAGAGCTAAGTTTTTCTCTAACTCCTTATACAACCTTTCTTTCAGGTGATTTGAAGTTACATATTTACCATCTTTTCCGAAGAAAGGAGAGTTGTTGATAGAGAAGGTCATGTTCAAAGTCGGCTCGTCAATCGCAGTTCTTGGCAATGGTTCCGGATTTTCAAGATCCACGAATGAATCTCCGATCTGGAATTTATCAAATCCAACAATCGCACAGATGTCTCCGGCCTGAACTTCCTGAACTTTCTTTTTACCTAAACCTTCGAAAACGTATAATTCTTTTACTTTACCTCTAATTACTTTACCATCTTCCTGAGCAAGACCAATTGTCTGACCTTCTTTGATAGAGTTTCTTCTGATCTTTCCGATAGCGATTCTCCCTAAGAAAGAAGAGAAATCCAGTGAAGTAATCTGCATTTGCAGGCTTCCTTCGAAAGTTTCCGGTTCCGGTACATATTGGATAATTCCGTCTAATAGGGGAGTAATGTCTTCTGCAGGCTCTAAGCTCGTGTTGAACCAACCCTGTTTGGACGAACCATAGAAAGTTGGGAAATCCAGCTGCTCTTCTGTCGCTTCTAAGTTGAAGAACAAATCAAAAACTTTATCGTGAACTTCATCAGGACGACAGTTTGGTTTGTCAACTTTGTTGATTACTACAATCGGCTTCAAACCTAATTCCAATGCTTTGTGCAATACGAAACGGGTCTGAGGCATCGGTCCTTCAAAAGCATCTACTAAAAGTAAAACTCCATCGGCCATTTTCAGAACTCTTTCAACTTCACCACCGAAATCGGCGTGACCAGGCGTATCAATTACATTAATTTTGGTGCCTTTGTACATTACCGAAATGTTTTTCGATAAAATCGTAATTCCTCTTTCACGTTCCAAGTCATTGTTGTCCATGATCAGATCACCTGAATCTGCCTGATTTTCGCGGAAAACACTGGTTGCGTGGATGATTTTGTCAACCAAAGTCGTTTTACCGTGGTCAACGTGCGCAATAATTGCGATATTTCTAATGTTTTGCATATTCGTTTTTTGACGGTGCAAAAGTAATCTTTTTTCGTCAATTTCTTTTATAAGTTGTTTAATTTAATAAAAAATTATGTTAAAATTTATAGAAAGTTTAATAATAAGCTTGAAAACACCTTTATATCAAGCTAATTATTCGCAAAATACAACAATAAAAGCGGCCTTTTCAAGCCGCTTTGAAATAAATGAGCAGGTCGCCAAATTTTAATTCTGTTTTAAATAAGAGTACACATCATCTTTTAAATGAACTCTTTTTTTGCGTAATTCTGTTAAATGTTCGTCTGTCGTATGATTCTGCTCGCCTTCTTCGTAATGCTGAATGAGGGCATTTACTTCTTCATAATTCACGTACATTTTTTTGAAGGTTTCATCATTCAGCTTAAGCACATTGATTTTATCTTCCAGTTCAGGGAATTCGTGGGTAAGGTTGTGATTTTCCATGACTTTAAATATTTAATTTTTTAATACATTAAAGTTAAGGAAATTTTCCTTTTTCTAAAGATGAAAATTGTCAGGAATTTTAATAGTTTATTTCAGCAGATCGAGTTCGAGCAGGTTATTGTCTTTTGCGTTTTTTGCTTTTGTACCTTGCTCTTTGTTTTTAATCATTTCTGCCGGAGCGATACTGTTTCCGTTCTGATCGGTCAACTGAAAAACTGCTCCATTGGCTAATGCCTGCTTAATTGCTTTGGCAGGATCATTCCGGTCTTCTGAATAGATTTTTCTGTACTGCTTCTGATTGATTTCAATTTCCTTCTTTTTCACTGTAAATTCGGAAACTTTTTCAGTGACAGGAGTAAACTTCGAAATGCCGATTAACTCAAACTGATGTGTTTTGGTGAGATCTTCAAGTTTTACAATTAATCCCGGTAAACCGTGAAATTTGTAAGGGCCGTCCTGAAAAGGCAATTCCGCAGAAAACCACGCCACCCATTTTCTTCCGGCAAAGTCTGTAGTCGCTTTTTGCGCATTGAATTCACCGATTTTTTGTTGATCAGGCAAAATAGTCCAGACCATTTTCCGGTCATCAGAAACTTGATAAGAATCCATTCCGATGTTGATGGATGCAGCTATTTTAAAATCAGGATATTTTTTAAAGATTTTGTATCTCACGCTTCCTTTTCTCTGCGACATCATCTTCATATCAACATTCATGGAACCTGTATTTTTGATTTGTCTTTCAAAATAAGCATTCATGGTAGAATCTGAAATATGCACGTCCCGGCTGTAAAAACTGGAGCCGTCTTTGGAGATATCCAGATTCATCAGTTCTTTGGTGATGTCCTGTTTATTTAAGGAGTCTTTTACGAACTGATATTCATAACTGAACCGTTGGTTTTGAGCAAAAAAGAAGTTGCAGGCTAATAGAAAGAGGGGGAGATATTTTTTCATTGATGATTTTTTATAGTTAAAAAAATTGCCAAAGTTTAAAAGAGCTTTGGCAATTTGTGATGAGTTATTTCTTTGTGGTGATATGGATTTCTCCGGATTTAGTGCCGTTGTAACCTTTTTTATTCACTTCCATTTTCTCGATGCGGTCTGGAGATAAATTCTCCATTTCTAATTTGGTTACAGGTTTTCCGTCAATGAAAATTTTAATGTTATCAGCATCTGAATTCGCGTTTTTTCCATTGCTGTTCAAAATGATAATTTTTGAATTTCCGTTTTCGGCAGCCAGCTTTGCGGTTTCTTCAGCCTCCTGAATTCTCTTTTTGAATTCTACTGAATTCACTGCTTTATCTGCTGCTTCGTTCGCACGTTTTTCGGCTTCTTCAATTCTTTTTTTAAACTCCGGAGAATTTATTTTTTTCTCAGCCTGTAAAGCCTGTTTTTCTGCTGCTGCAATTTTCTTTTTAAATGCAGGAGAATTCACCAGTTTTTCTGCTTCTTTTGCGCGCGCTTCAGCGTCTTTTATTTTGAGTTTAAACTCATCAGAATTGTAGTATTGATCAATCTTGGAATGGAGTTTATCCATTTCTGCGTGATTGAAATCCAGGTTTTTCATGGAATTTTTGAAGTCTTCGCTTTCGAATATCAGATTCATTTTGTTCCCCAGTGCATTCATTTCTTTTTCGAGCTTTTTGAATTTGGGGCTGTTAAAATCGTTGTTCTTTGCCAGTTTTTCTAACTCCTTACTTTTAAACTGCATTTCTGCACTGAGTTTTTGCGCTTCTTCGCTTTTTTTGGTGATTGCCTCGTTCATCGGCTTCAGTTCTTTCTCTTTAATCTGAAGCTGTTTTTCTAATTCCTGAAGGCCGGGTGGCTCTTCATTAACGGGCGCCGGCGGAGGTGGAGGCGGCGGAATGGTATCTTTTTTAAGAGTGGAGACATAATCAGTTATTTCCTGATTTGTCGTCTTAATCTCTTTATTTTTTGCATTCACCAAATACATAAATGCGAGCGTAAACAATAATGGCAACGCCAGAATCCGCCGCGCATAACTGTATTTTGTTTTTGATTTTTTTAGCATTGTTAATCTTTTTTTGAGGTTAGAACTTAAGAAAGGACTCGTGGCAGGAAACTCTTTTCCGGAAAAGTGACTTGCTAAAAGCATCTGCGCAAATGCTTTTGTGTCCGAATTTTTTACGGCTTTTTTATCAGCCAGATATTCGTGTATTAAATTGATTTCTTTTTTAATCAAATAAATGAAAGGATTAAACCAGAAGAGGGCAGTAGTGATTTCTATAAAAATTTTGTCCCAGGAATGTTTCTGTTCGATGTGAACCATCTCGTGCTTCAATATTTGCCGTCCTAAATCCGACTGAATGGCAATCGAGTTTTTCCAGAATAAATTTTTGAAATAGGAAAATGGAGCTTCCACCAAATCGGTCTGATAAAAGCTGATACCTTCAAAATTTTCTTTGTTGTATTTCTTTTTTAAAAGGTGAATTTTAACCAGTCCAACCGTTAATTTCGTTAGAAAAAAGAAAGTAACCAGTCCAATAAGAAAAGCGCAAATTTGAGAAAAATTGAAATCATCGTTTGAATTATTAGGTGAACTTAAATTTTGTAAACTATTAATTAACAAATATATATTGCTGTTTACTTCAAGTGTAAAATAACTCACTTTCAGTAAAGGCAATAACAGACTGATCAGCACCGCGGCGAGCAAATAAAACCGGTTATAATGATGAAAAGTCCTGTCTTTAAGAAACAACCGATAGTACAGAAATGTTACACCGGAACATAAAATAACTTTCCCGAAATAGAAAAAAAGCGCTTCCATCATTCTTTATTTTTAAGTTCATCGAGTAACATTTCGAGGTCTTCAACGCTCATTTGGTTTTTCTCCACCAGAAAAGAAACGGCGTTTTTATAAGAACCTTCAAAATAATTTTTCACCAGGCTTTTCATCGATTTTCCGCTGTATTTTTCTTTGGAGATCAACGGGAAATATTCATGTTGTCTCCCGAAAACTTTGTAATCGACGAAGTCTTTTTCTTTTAAAACCTTCAAAATGGTAGAGACGGTATTGGTGTGCGGTTTGGGTTCCGGAAACTGCTCGAGCATGTCTTTAAGAAAAGCTTTTTCCAAATCCCAAAGGTAGTGCATCACCTGCTCTTCGGCTTTTGTTAATTGAGAAATCTGCATATCACTATTTGTTTAGTGATACAAATGTAGAATTTAATTTTAACTATACAACTATTTTTATAGTGATAAATTCAATATTTACGTATTTGATTGATTGTCAATGTTATTATTTTTGAATTCATATTAAAAACAACCTTTCTTTAATAATGATTCAAAAATCTGAAGCCTGATCTGTTAAAAAAAGCTTAAAATGATCGAACATTTATACAAAGGAATTATTATTGCTAAACTATACGCAATCATTAAAATTTAAATTATGGACACTAAAAGACTTTCTTCAACACTGGAAGAAGCGCTGAGCACCCAAATGAATGTAGAACTGTTGCAGTCTCACACCTATTTATCGTATGGGATCTGGGCAACCGATAAAGGATATGGCGGAATCGGGAATTTTCTGTTTCGCCATTCTTTAGAGGAAAGAAATCATGCGGTTAAATTCATGCAGTACATTTTAAACAGAGGTGGAAAACCTACTGTAACTGGTATAAAAGCGCCAGATAAAGATCCTTCAACACTGAGTGAATGTTTCAATCAGGTTTTTAAACATGAAGTGGATAACACCGAAAAAATCTATCATCTTGTGAATATGGCTTTTGAAGAAAAAGACTGGGCAACCTGGAATTTCCTGCAGTGGTTTGTACAGGAACAGATTGAAGAAGAAACGTTGGCGATGAATCTGATCGACAAATTAAAAATTGCCGGTGGCGACCGTGCTACCGATGAATCACTTTTCAACCTGGATAAAGATTTGGGAAAAGTTGCGGACGAAGCAGAACTGGCCAGAAATGCCACTTCTGAAAACCCATAAACTGACGACAATTTGAAAGGTTAAATTTCCATTCAATAGTCACAAAAAAATTAGTTTTCACTATGAATAATAGGCAGAACACAAAATTCAAAATATTTACTTTCAGAACTTATGTGAACTTTAAAGTGATTTTTCACCAACTTTAAAATGATTTTTCTTTAATTAAACACTTTTGTGACTTTGGTGGTTTAAAAAAATTATATGATCACTTAAAATTTTTAAAAATATTAAAATCTGCTGTGTTAATAGCAGATTTTTTTATTCTATAACTCACTCAAAATCTTTATCTTTGCCAACTCGCAATTTAAGGGGTTTAAGGACGACTTTAAACCCTGAATTTTAAACTTTGAACTAAAGATATGAAATGTGGAATCGTAGGTTTGCCCAATGTAGGTAAATCAACCCTTTTTAACTGTTTGAGCAATGCCAAAGCGCAGTCTGCCAATTACCCTTTCTGTACCATCGAACCCAATATTGGTACGGTTTCTGTTCCAGATGAGCGTTTGTTTGAACTGGAAAAATTAGTAAAACCTGAAAGAGTTTTACCGGCCGTAGTAGAAATCGTAGATATCGCAGGTTTGGTAAAAGGAGCAAGCAAAGGCGAAGGTTTGGGAAATAAATTCCTGGCAAATATCAGAGAATGTGAGGCGATTATTCACGTTTTAAGATGTTTCGAAGACGGAAACATTGTTCATGTTGAAGGAACCGTAGATCCGATCCGTGATAAAGAAATTATCGATATCGAACTTCAGTTGAAAGATATTGAAACCCTGGCAAAAGCAGTTGAGAAAGCGAAAAAATTCATCAAGTCCGGTAAAAAGGATGATGTGATGACCTACGAAACGCTCCTTAATCTTCAGAAATTTGTGGAGGAAGGCAACAATGCGCGTGAATTTGCAATGGATGATTTTTCTACTTCAATCATTTCCGAAGTTCAGCTGTTGACCAATAAACCGGTTCTTTATGTTTGTAATGTCGATGAAAATTCCATTAAAAACGGAAACGAATGGATTGCAAAAATCGAAGAAATGGCCAAAAAAGAAAATGCAGAAGTTGTCGTTTTGGCCGCTCAGATCGAAGCAGACATCAATGAATTGGATACCTTCGAAGAAAGAGAAATGTTTCTGGATGAATTGGGTTTAACGGAACCTGGTGTCAACAGGTTGATCAGAAAAGCCTACGATTTATTACAGTTGCAGACTTATTTCACCGCCGGTGTAAAAGAAGTTCGTGCCTGGACTATAGGAAAAGGCTGGACCGCACCACAGGCAGCTGGAGTAATTCACACCGATTTCGAAAAAGGATTCATCCGTGCAGAAGTAATCAAGTATGAAGACTTCATTAATTTCGGATCCGAAGCCAAAGTAAAAGAAGCCGGAAAACTATCTGTAGAAGGAAAAGAATACATCGTTCAGGATGGCGATATGATGAATTTTAGATTCAATGTGTAAAGCATTTTTTGAATAAGATTATTCTTTAAAAATATATTATGAAGCGAACTTTGGTTCGCTTTTTTTTTGTTCCAGTTTTGTCGGAATGATTAAATTTTTGTTAAAGATTAATTTGTAAAACTTCAACCTGTTTCGAATGTGTAACTTTAATTAAAATTAAAATGATGGAAAAGAAAATCGCAGTTTTAGTGGGCAGCTTGAGAAAAGAATCCTTCAACAGAAAAATCGCCAATGAACTGATTCGCCTTGCTCCCAAAACTTTAAAAATGGAAATGGTGGAAATCGGTAATTTGCCACTTTATAATGAAGATTTAGATATAAATCCACCTAAAGAATGGACTGATTTCCGTGAAATCATTCAAAATTCAGATGCTGTACTTTTCGTTTCTCCGGAATACAACCGGACGATTCCCGGAGGTTTGAAAAACGCAATTGATGTCGGTTCGCGGCCGCCCGGAAAAAGTGCCTGGAAAGGAAAATCAGGTGCGGTAGTAACTGTTTCTCCGGGTGCTACAGGTGGTCTTGGCTCCAATCATAATATTCGTCAAGCCGTTGTTTTTCTGGATATTCCGATGATGCAGCAACCGGAAGCTTATATCGGAAAAGTTCATGAATTATTACGGGAAGATGGAAAAACAGTCATCGAAAAAACGGAAACTTTTCTGAGAGATTATATGCTGGCTTTTGAGAAATGGGTGAACCGTTTTTAAAGTGAAAACGGGAATTCTTAACCGGGAATTTAACTTTTATGATCATTAATACTGGACAGTTACCGAAAACTTTTCCACAAAATTTTAGAAATCAATTTCCTTTCGCTATTTTTGTGAGTTACAGAATTTTAAAGTACTTTCTAAAAAATATGAGCGAAAACAATACGGTCAATTATTCCGAAGACAATATCAGAACCCTCGATTGGCAAGAGCATATCCGACTGCGACCGGGAATGTATATCGGTAAATTGGGCGATGGTTCTTCGGCTGACGACGGAATCTATATTTTGCTCAAAGAAATCATCGATAACTCCATCGATGAATTCGTGATGAAATCCGGAAAAAGAATCGAAATAAAAATCGATGACGGCAAAGCCGTGATCCGTGATTATGGCCGTGGGATTCCGTTAGGAAAGGTAGTTGACGCCGTTTCTAAAATGAATACTGGTGGAAAGTACGATTCGAAAGCTTTTAAAAAATCAGTCGGTTTAAATGGAGTAGGAACCAAGGCCGTGAATGCGCTTTCAGAGTTTTTCAAAGTAAAATCCGTCCGCGACGGAAAAATGAAAATTGCCCAGTTTTCAAAAGGACTTATTACGGACGATTTTCCGGAGGCAGATTCTACAGACAGAAACGGAACTGAAATCACTTTTGTGCCGGATACTACGATATTCACTCATTTCAAATTTCGCAAGGAATATATCGAGAAAATGCTCAAAAACTATTGCTACCTGAATCCGGGTTTAAAAATAGTTTTTAATGGCGAAACGTATTTCTCAGAAAACGGGCTGAAAGATTTATTGAATGAAGAAATTGAGGGCGAAATTATCTACCCGATCGTTCATTTGAAAGATGAAGATATTGAAGTTGCCATTACGCATTCGGATAAATCACAATCTGAAACTTATTTTTCTTTTGTCAACGGACAAAATACGACGCAAGGTGGAACGCACTTAAATGCCTTCCGGGAAGCCTATGTGAAAACAATCCGGGAATATTTTAATAAAAACTTTGAGGCTGCCGATATTCGGAAATCGATTATTGCTGCCGTTGCCATTAAAGTCATTGAACCTGTTTTCGAATCCCAGACGAAAACAAAATTAGGATCCAACGAAATTGAGCCGGGAAAAGAAACGGTAAGATCTTTTATTACCAATTTCTTAAAAAATAAACTCGATAATTTCCTTCATCAAAACCAGGAAATTGCGGAAGCGATTCACCGCAAAATCATCATTTCTGAAAGAGAAAGGAAAGAGCTTTCGGGCATTCAGAAATTAGCGAGAGAAAGAGCGAAGAAAGTTTCACTTCACAACAAAAAACTCCGCGATTGCAGACAGCATTACAATGACCAAAAAGCATTGAGAAAGGCAGAAACCATGATCTTCATCACCGAGGGAGATTCTGCTTCCGGCTCGATTACCAAATCGCGCGATGTAGAAACGCAGGCCGTTTTTTCGTTGAAAGGTAAACCGCTGAACTGTTATGGTTTGACGAAACGGGTCGTGTATGAAAATGAAGAATTCAACTATCTGCAGGCCGCTTTAAATATTGAAGACTCTCTGGAAGATCTCCGGTACAATCACGTGATCATCGCCACCGATGCCGATGTCGACGGGATGCACATCCGTTTGCTGATGATTACTTTCTTCCTTCAGTTTTTCCCGGATTTAATTAAAAACGGACATCTTTATATTCTGCAAACGCCACTGTTCAGGGTGCGAAATAAAAAAGAAACCAGATATTGTTATTCAGAACCTGAAAGGGTAAAAGCCCTGCAGGAATTGGGTAAAAGCCCAGAAATCACCCGATTCAAAGGACTTGGGGAAATCTCTCCGGATGAGTTTAAGCATTTTATCGGGAAAGATATCCGGTTGGAACCGGTCGTTATTGGGAAAGACCAGACCATAGATCATTTACTGGAGTTTTATATGGGTAAAAACACGCCGGACCGCCAGTTATTTATTCTGGAAAATCTCGTCGTAGAAGATCCCGATATTGATAAAAAAGAACTGTTAACAGAAGCTGAGCAGGAAGTTAATTAAGGAGAATGAGATTAAGAAATACAGACAAAGCGGGCTATTTTAGGTTCTTGAGTTTATTGGTCATTATCATTTTTATTTTGGGGATAGCGGCTTTTTTATTAGAATATTTCATTTACGATTATTTAGGATCAATGCAATATTTGCTTATTACCATTCCGGTAGTGACGGTATTGATATTTTATTTTAAAGGAAGGCAGATTTTTGAGTATGACAGTGAGGGCGAAGCTTTACATTTTAAAAACAGTAATGTTGTTTTATTTTTAAATAAAAGTCTCAACGACGAGTTTCCAAAATATAAACTTTTAGCATACGATATTGTTAATATTTTTATTGTGAAAAGATTGTACATTACAATCAATGGTAAGAAAGGGAATATTATTCTTAAATATGATATTTCGTATCTGACCAGGAAAGAATTAAATGACTTAAAAATGTCTCTCAGCAAAGTCATTAGAAATAATAAAGAACAAAAGAGAGAAGATATTAGTTGATGGAAGAGCAAGAAAATCACCGGGAAGAATCCCTGAGAAAAGTTTCCGGTCTGTACAAGGACTGGTTTCTCGATTATGCATCATACGTTATTTTGGATCGTGCGATTCCTTCTATTTTTGATGGTTTCAAACCGGTTCAAAGAAGAATCATGCACTCCATGCGTGAGTTGGAAGACGGCAGATATAACAAAGTTGCCAATGTGGTAGGAAATACCATGAAGTACCATCCACACGGAGATGCGTCGATTACCGATGCAATGGTTCAAATCGGGCAGAAAGAATTGTTGATTGATACGCAGGGAAACTGGGGAAATATCTTCACCGGAGATTCTGCGGCAGCAGCCAGATATATTGAAGCAAGACTTACGCCTTTCGCTTTGGAAGTGGTCTTCAACCCGAAAACCACAGAATGGGCTAAATCCTATGACGGCAGAAATAACGAACCCATTGACCTGCCGGTAAAGTTTCCACTGCTTCTCGCACAGGGAGTCGAGGGAATTGGTGTAGGACTTTCTACCAAGATTATGCCTCATAATTTCAATGAATTAATTGATGCTTCTATCGCTCACTTAAAAGGGAAGAAATTTCAGATTTTTCCGGATTTTATAACGGGTGGAATGCTCGATGTTTCAAATTATAATGACGGCGAGCGTGGCGGAAGAATCCGTGCCAGAGCCCGGATTATTCAGAAAGATAAAAATACGCTTTGCATTAATGAACTTCCTTTTGGTAAAAACACCAGCGATTTAATTGATTCCATCATTAAAGCCAATGAAAAAGGAAAGATAAAAATCAAAAAAATTGAAGACAATACTTCCGACGAAGTTGAAATAAATATTTTTCTGACCAATGATGTTTCGCCTGATAAAACGATCGATGCCTTATACGCTTTTACCGATTGCGAAATTCCGATTTCACCGAATGCCTGCGTAATTGTCGGCGACAAACCGATGTTCCTGAATGTGTCTGAAATCCTCAGACAGAATACAGATCACACGGTTTCTCTGCTTAAAAAAGAACTGCAGATCGAATTGCATGAACTGCAGGAAAACTGGCATTTTTCTTCGTTGGAAAGAATTTTTATTGAGAACCGAATTTACCACGATATCGAGGAAGTAAAATCCTGGGACGAAGTCATTGCGACCATCGACAAAGGGCTGAAACCTCATACCACTCATTTATTAAGAGCGGTAACAGAAGAAGATATTTTAAGATTAACCGAAATTAGAATTAAAAGAATTTCGCGTTTTGATTTAGATAAATTCAAGGAAAACATCCTGGCTCTTGAAGGAAAAATTGAACAGGTTAAATATCATTTAGAACATTTGATTCCGTACGCGATTGACTATTATTCTAATATTCAGAAAAAATACGGAAAAGGAAGAGTGCGGAAAACTGAACTCAGAATTTTTGATACGATTGATGCGACGAAAGTTGCGGTGGCCAATGAGAAATTCTATGCCAATTTTGAAGAGGGATTTATCGGAACTTCACTGAAAAAAGATCAGTATTTATTCGACTGTTCGGATATCGACGATATTATTACCTTCCAGAAAGACGGCACGATGCGGGTGGTGAAAGTGGAAGCCAAAACATTTATCGGTAAGAATATTCAACACGTTGCCATCTGGAAAAAGAACGATAAAAGAACGGTTTACAATATGATTTACCGGGAAGGAAAAGACGGTCCCTATTATATGAAACGTTTTTCTGTGACCGGCGTTACCAGAAATACCGATTACAAATTGGCTTCGGATAAAAAAGGATCCGAAATGCTGTACTTCTCAGCAAATCCTAATGGTGAAGCCGAGAAAGTAACCGTTTTATTAAAACCAAATGCGCGGGTAAGAAAAAACAAAATCGATATTGATTTCTCAGACCTGGCGATAAAAGGCCGTGATTCCAAAGGCAATGTGGTCACCAAATATATTGTCAAAAAGGTCGATTTAAAAGAAGAGGGTCACTCGACTTTGGCACCGAGAAAAATCTGGTTTGATGATACGGTCCGTCGATTAAATGCCGATGCGCGCGGAACTTTACTGGGAACTTTCAAAGGCGATGACAAAATAGTAATTATCAATTCTCATGGGGAAGCCAAGTTGGTGAGTTTCGAATTAGGTAACCGTTTCGATGATGAATATTTGGTCCTCGAAAAATGGAGACCAGAGCAACCAATTACCTGTATTTATTTTGATGGTGAAAAACAGATTTATTTTATTAAAAGATTCCTGCTCGAGAATACGGCGAACGTTCAGAATTTCATGCCGTCTGATCATCCGAAATCATTTGTAGAAAATGTCCTGATTGCCAATAATGCGACGGCCGAAATTATTTTTACCAAAGAGAAAGGCAAAGATAAAGAGCCGGAAACCGTTATTATTGATGAATTCATCTCGGTAAAAGGTATTAAAGCGATCGGAAATCAGTTTATCAAAGACAAAGTGAAATCCATTAATATCATCATTCCCGAACCGGAAGAAGAAGTTATTAAAGAGGAAGAAGAAGAAACTGATAATAGCGAAAATCTTACGGATGAGGAAATTCCGGAAGAAGGAACGATCGGTGATCTTTTCGATCTTGAATAGTTAATGTGTGCTTCAAGCCTGTTTAAAAGTGATAAAAAGATTGCCTTTTCGGGTTTTAAAAAAAATTTAAAGTTCTTAGAAAAAGACCGTCTCAGAAATGGTCAGAAAATAGAAATAAGGAGTGAAAACCAGAAGGTTTTTGCTCCTTACTTTATAGGTTTAAATCTAAACGGAAAATCTCCAAAAGGTAAAAAACGGCAACTTTTTAGTACGCTTTCTTTTTTGATCTTTTGAAAGACTTAAAAAAATATCGCTTTTGGCCTTTATTGGTTTTAAAATAAACTTAAACAGGTTCTTAAAAAGGATAACCGAAAGCAAAATTAACCACCGGTTTCCAAGTACTTCCAAAAACCCACCGGTCGCCCACAGGCTGGTTGGGATCGTAGACTTTGTACGCTGCATCTAACCGCAAAGTGATATAGGCGATATTGATCCTCAGACCAACTCCGGTTCCGACTCCCATCTGAGAAATGAATTTGTTAAACTTAAACTGGTCACCAAATCCGCTGTCTTTTAAACTCCAGATATTTCCTGCATCTACGAAGGCGGCGCCTTCAAACATGTCTGTAAATGGCATCCTGTACTCAATATTGGTGGTCAGTTTTATATTGTCCATTACGTAAGAACGAACCCTTTCATCGAGTTGAGAATCAGCAGGACCCAAACCTCCGTACACGCGCCAGGCACGAATATCATTGGAACCACCATTAAAATAAGATCTCACAAATGGCATTGTCGAAGAATTACCGTACGGAATTCCGATGCCGATAAACTGTCTTAATGCGAGTGTTTGTTTTTCATTATTAAAGGTGAAATATTTTCTGACATCAAAATCAAATTTCACAAACTGGGAATAGGGGATTTTGAAAATGGTTCTGGAGGGGCCAGAGACTATTCCATCGTCTTTTCGGCTGCTGTTGAATGCACTGAAAATATTTCCGGCGATTTCAAATTTACCATTAAAATAGAACGGATTAGGGCGGTCTTTCTTTCCGATTTCATTATAAATAAAATTATAAATTACCGAAGAAATAAGAATATCCTGCGTTTGACGGTCTTTATTGATCAAAGACTGCAGGAAATTATTTAATGAGGAAAGGTTATCACCGGTTAAGGATTCCTGAAAGCTTTTATCATCTACGATCATGGTTGAAAAATCATCAGAACTTATACTTCCTGCAACGAAATCCTGGTATAAAGCAGGAGAATAAATTTTAAACATTTGGTTGCGGACTTCTGCATCCTGTGGAAAGAAATCATAATACCGGTCTTTATTTCGGGTTAAACTTAGTTGGGTATTAAAAATAGAAAGCCGGTGAGAAACAATATCATTGGCATTGGCAAAGTAGTTCAGACCTGCGTTAAAGCCAATTCTTCCTAATCCTATATTATCCTGAACCGAAGCTCCTAAAACAATCGATGAAGTAGGAGAGTACTTTTTGGGAACTAATTTCCAGGTTTTAAAAGGAAGCAGTAACCTCGGGAAACTCAACGAAGTTTGTGCCAGAATTTCATACGCGAGGGTTCGTTGGCTTGTATTTTTAGAATTGGTCACAGAACCGAAAATCCCGGAAAGACTTGTTGTCAGGTTTTCAGCACCTCCGAAAACATTACGGCTTGTAAGATCAATTGAAGGGGAAACTCCAAAGTTTAAAATTTGAGAATAATTGATATCGGTCGCCACTTTTAAATCATACTTTGGCAATGGTGCCAGAAAATAGTTTACATCTAAAATACTGTCGCTGGACTTGCGCAGAATCTCATCATATTTAATAATACTGAAATTATTCATCGCCGCGATATTCCTCTTCGTTAAATCCAAATTTCTCTGATCATATACTTCTCCGGGCCGCAAAATAATCGGTCTCCACAAGGACATTGTTTTATACTGATCATCAAGCTTATAAAAATTAATTCTTAATAATGAATCTTTGACCGTATCTGCCGAATCCGATAGTTTTTCCAGAAGATGAACCTTCACATTTCCGATGGTTGTAAGCTTATAACGCGAATCTATAGAATCTTTATGAATATCCATGGTCAGCGGAACATTCTTTCTGCTTTGTAAGGTATCTGCTGTAAAGTAGATTTCTTCATTAGTATTATTGAATTTGTAATAACCGTAGTCCTTCATCAAATCGTTAATCCTTTTGACTTCTTTCTCTAAAACGGACTGATCCAATATCTTTTTTCCCCGAACCAAACTTTTAGCAAGATGTTGCTCATAAATATTTTTAATGGCGGGATCCGGAATATTATAGTAATAATCGCTGATATAGGTTGGATCTTTATGGGTAATTAAATAATTAACCTGTGCTTTTTTTGCTGCTGAATCTAAATCTAGGGTGAACTTTACATCGGTATCCCAATATCCTTTATACACTAAGAATTTACGGACTGAGGTCGCGCTCTGTTCCGTTTTTCCCTGATCTAAAATGACGGGAGGCTGTCCAATATTCTGTAAAAATCTCTCATAAAAAAGCCGTTTTCCAACAAATTCCGGATGTTTGTATTTCACAAAAAGGGAATCCCGAAGTTTCTGATCTCTCATTTCATTGGGGTAAGTCATGTATTCCGCAAGAATAGAATCGTATTTAGGATTGGTTGCATTGTACATCCACAATCCAATTGGCAAGATAAAAAGTTGCTTTTTATTGGGTTTTTGACTCACATGACTTTCAATTTCATCATCGTGCACTTTCCCATCTTCATATCTGAAATTATTTTTGGTCAAAAGATACTCACCATCAGGAACTTTTTTTGTTGTACTGCAGGCATACAAAAAAACAATTGTGATTGCAGATGAAAAAAATAAGTAATACTTTTGAAAATATTTTGAAAAATGCTTACGGCTCATAAAAAAAAGATTTTACAGTCTCTTGATAAAAAGAAGTTCAGACAAAAATACAATTTGTTTTTGGTTGAGGGTAATAAAACGCTTAAAGAAATACCAACTTCAAAGTTCAGAATCAATGAAATTTTTTCGGTAAACCCTGCTGAATTATCAGCTGTCAATCTCGCTGCTACAGAAATTTCACCAAATGAATTGCAGAAAATAAGTTTCCTGCAACATCCTAAAGATTCAGTGGCGGTCTGCGAACTTAAGGAAGAAATGTTGTTGGAACAAACAGGCATTCAATTAATTTTAGACGGAATTCAGGATCCCGGCAACTTGGGAACGATTATCCGGCTGGCGGACTGGTTTGGGATTTCACAAATCATCTGTAGTGAGGATACTGCGGATTTTTATAATCCCAAGGTAATTCAGGCAAGTATGGGATCTTTTCTTCGGGTAAATATCGTTTACCGGGATTTAGAAAATTATCTTTCTGAAAATAAACAACCCATCATCGGAACGGATATGGATGGCACTGATTTTTATGACTATCAGTTCCCGGCCCAATTTAATTTAGTTCTCGGCAATGAAGGAAACGGAATCAGACCGGAAATTGAGACTCTGTTGACAGACAAAATAACAATTCCGCGCTTTGGAAAATCGCAGTCTACCGAAAGTTTGAATGTAGCAATGTCTGCCGGGATTATCCTGGGTCAGATTTTCGCAAAAAAATAAAAGCCGGAAAACCGACTCTGTATTTTTTATATCAACTGTTCGAAACTGGAAGTTGTTTTACTTTTTTGATAATCTTCTAATTTTTTACGGATAAAGCGAAGTGCGATTGGCGCAAGATAAATAAGCGCTAAACCGATCATCTTTTTCTTCCAGCTTTTATTATAAAGATTTTTCCGCGCATAATTTCCTACAAAACTTACCGCTCCTAATTTCATTGCATTTTCAACAATACTCATTCCCGCATCGCTTTTTGCAAAGCCGTACACCGCATTTTTGTTTAGAATTGAATCTTTTATACTCCCGGAAATCTCCCTTACAATTTCATTGGTATTCAAAGAAATCTTGGTTTCGCCGTCCGTCGATTTGTTTTCCTGCAGATATTTATCTGTAAAACCATTAGTTAAAGCGCTGAGACTTTCTTTGGCATTGTCGAAGGTTAGAAGATCTTCTAACTCAGAAACCTCTTTTTTCAGCAGTGCTTTCTTTCTTCGGAGTTCTTCTAAGCTGTTGTATTTCGTGCTCATCTTTAGGAATTTATAAATTTAATAATTTTATCGGCCACCTTATTTCTAATGGTATTTCGGACTGCAAAAGTGATGATTAAAATCAGTAAATAAAACCCGGCCATTATCAGAATTCCGTAGGCGTAATTACCTAACCAGGAACCAATCAGTAAACCCAAACCAATATTAAAGAGAATGATGAAGAACAGAGCCGCAACCGATGCTAAAACAAGATAAGTTAAAGTACCTACCGTGAGCGAAGATTTTTCCGTCATCTCCATTTTAAGCAGATCTATTTTTTTTGAGGCGAATTCTTTTACAATGTCAACCATAATATTTTTTTTAAAGTTACAAAAAAAGGAACTTATCTAAAGTTCCTTTTTATTTTTAGGAATAATCTGATATCTTATTACGATTTCATTCCGTCTAATTCGTTCTCTACATCACCTACAACCTCTTTGGTTTTAGCAACTGCTTCATCTTTGTACTTATCGTAGCCTTCTTTTACGGAAGATACTACTTTGTCAGCAGTTTCTTTCAGTTGAGATGAGATCGTATCATACTGATCTTTCACTTTTCCCGATACGTCTTCATACTGTTCTTTTGCTTTCTCAGAAACCTTACTGTACTGATCAACTGCCTGATCTTTTAAATCATTTGCTTTGCTCTTGATTTTTTTTCTTGTTTCTGCACCTTCTTCCGGAGCATAAAGCATTCCCAGAACAACACCTGCTGCTGCTCCAGCTAATAAACCTGCTAATACACTTGCTGCATTATTTCCTTTTTTTGACATCTTAGTTAATTTTTTTAATAGTTAATAAATCTTACGTTGGATTTCTCCATCTCTTCTAAAGTTACAATTAATATACCAAAGAAATAAAATGTTATCTTAAAATTTTGTTAAAAGTCCTTTAGATAGGATAAAATTAAATCTACGGTCTCATTTTTTGTAAAATCTGAATTATCGATGGTGATCGCATCATCTGCTTTTCTTAATGGGGCAACTTCTCTTTCGCTGTCTGTTTTATCTCTGGAGATTAAATTTTCGCGCACGGTATTTTCATCCGTTTCGATGCCTAAACTTTGCAGCTCCAAAAAACGTCTTTTGGTCCGTTCGTCGACACTGGCTGTGAGAAAGAATTTAAAATCAGCTGTGGGTAAAATAACAGTTCCGATATCGCGGCCGTCCATAATGACGCCACCTTTTTCTGCCATTTCTCTTTGAGCATCGAGCAGAAAATCACGTACTTCTTTTTGACTGGCAATTAAGCTTACATTTTGAGAGATTTCATTGGTCCGGATATCTGTCGAAATATCATTGCCATTAAGGAACATCACCAGTTCACGATCGATTGGTTTAAATTCGAGTTCTATTTCATTTAACCTGTTAAAGAGTTCCGGCAAGTTTATTTCACCATTGGCGTTTAAACAGTTTTTTAAAGCAAAATAAGTAATTCCGCGGTAGAGCGCTCCGGTATCCAAATGCACCAAACCGAGTTTTTGAGCAATGATTTTAGAAATCGAACTTTTGCCGGTAGAAGAGTAGCCGTCGATAGCAATTACAGGTTTTCTCATAAGGCAAATTTCCTGAAAATTTTCCGAGAAAAAAAATAAATCAGTACTGTTCTGTTTGCTGGGCAACAATTAATGGTGTTTTTAGAACCTGTTTAAATTTATTCAATAAAAACTTTATGGCGGATAATTTGACCCTATTTTCAGAGTTTTCCCTGATGAGTTCATTTAATGTGTAGTGGTAATAAATTTTGCAGGTATATCAAGTTATTTTTTAAAACTTAAAATTAAGAAACACCGCGGTCTTTTCTAAATTTCACCGCGGTGATTTATTATTTTCACCGCGGTGATTTTTCCAAAGGTTACTGTGAAAAATAAAGAATATAATAAGTAACTTATTAGTTAAACAACCAAGAAGTTACGAGAAATAATAAATATTAAGAACTGATAGTCAGTTTTTTTATGCTATTTTCCCATATGAATATCCCAATAAACTTTTTCTTCATTTAATCTTTAAACACGCTCTAATGAAAGAAAATCTTTATCTCCTGTTCCCCGAAACTTCGATTAAATCGAGCGTTACTCCAAACATATTCACATTAGAAGCATTGTGATATCTAATATGAGCATAATCGAACCTGAAACTCGAAATCTTTATGCCAAAACCTGCGGACAAGCCGGCAAAACTTCTTTGATCCAACACGGCCAGTTCATTTCCGCGTCTTACGTTATAACCGAACCGGATATTAAAAGCCTGTTCGGGAAAAAGTTCAGCGCCTAAAGAAAAATGATCGGCGACTTTGCGGCTCCAGTTAATTTCCTGACCATTATTATTGAAATCCTGTGAAATGTTGAGTTTTTGCAAATCATGAGCCGTGATGGTAAACGCTAAAGGAAATTCATCTAAAATTCTGGTATATCCTAAATCCACCCGAAAAGCCACATCCTCACGAAGACCATTAAATGATTTGAACTGATAGCCAAAATTCCGGAATACCAAAGCCAAGGTTTCCCGGCTCTGGGTGTTATGATAAGTAATTCCCGCCGTCCCGACAACAGCCATCGAGGTATAACTGTCGATTTTTGAAGTGACAAAATTAGCACCGCCGGCAATAGTAAAGTCTTCATCAAACTGGTACGCGTAGGAAAGTCCCAATGAAGCATCCATCGCGCCAAACTGTCCATTGATTTCTGCACTTTCATCCGTTCTAGGCATTTTGCCGTAATCCATATATCGGGCATTAAACCCAATGAGGTGACCCTCTTCTAGATCTTTTACAAAACTGATGGTTCCATATTGTGAGCCGGCGAGATAAGAAGCATAGTTAATGGAAACCATTTGGTCTTGGTTCAAATTCATCAATCCGGGATTGATTGCGGCGAAACTCACATCAAAATCACGGACCGAAACAGCGTCACCGCCCAAAGCTGCCTGTCTGGCAGAACCAGATATATTCAGAAAAGGATACACATTCGTCCCTTCCTGAGCAGATAATAAGCTAGTAATTAATAAAGCTGAAACAGCGGTAATTTTTCTCAAAATGTGTTATAAAGATGCAAAAATAATTTAATTATGTGCTTTTCAAAAATAATTTCGGTGTAAATATAATTCTATTAACGAAATTATTTGCGTTTCCTTATATTTGCACCGTAAAAAAAGTAATAAAAAAGTAAAAAATGAAATACGAACGAATTCTTCTAAAATTAAGTGGCGAGGCCCTGATGGGAAACCGCCAGTACGGAATCGATAATGACCGACTGAAAGAATATGCCGCTGAAATAAAAAAAGTAGTCGATATCGGTTGTCAGGTGGCAATCGTCATCGGTGGCGGAAATATATTTAGAGGTCTTGCCGGTGCCGCTACAGGAATGGATAGGGTTCAGGGTGATTATATGGGAATGCTGGCCACTGTGATCAACGGTATGGCTCTACAGGGCGCGTTGGAAGATGCAGGAATTTTTACCCGTTTGCAAAGTGCCATTGAAATGGATAAAGTTGCAGAACCGTTTATCAAAAGAAAAGCAGTTCGTCATTTAGAAAAAGGAAGAGTGGTCATTTTCGGAGCCGGAACAGGCAATCCTTATTTCACTACCGATACCGCAGCAACTTTGCGTGCGATCGAAATTGATGCAGATGTGATCTTAAAAGGAACAAGAGTCGATGGGATTTATGATTCTGATCCTGAAAAAAATTCTGATGCGGTAAAATTTCATTCATTAACGTACAGTGAAGTATACGAGAAAGATTTAAAAGTAATGGATATGACCGCTTTCACATTGAGCAGAGAAAATAATTTGCCCATTATTGTTTTTGATATGAATAAAGAAGGAAATCTATTAAAAGTAGTTCAGGGAGAAACTATCGGGACTTTAGTGAATTTATAAAAAAATAATACTATTTTTGAGTGCTTCATTTTAATTAGTAAAACAGAAATTTAAGATATAATGGAAGAATTAGAACTTATTGCAGGCATGGTCAAGCAGGAAATGGATGCGGCCATTAAACATTTGGAACATGCTTTTCAGAAGATTAGAGCCGGCCGTGCTTCTACAACCATGGTGCAAGACGTTATGGTAGAATATTACGGCGCGCCAACTCCCCTGAGCCAGGTTGCCAATGTGATGATTCCTGATGCGATGACGATTTCAATTCAGCCTTGGGACAGAACGGCTATTGGAGCCATCGAAAAAGCGATTATCAATTCAAATCTGGGATTTGCACCATCGAATAACGGAGATAATATCATATTGAATGTTCCGCCATTGACGGAGGAAAGAAGACGTGAATTGTCAAAACAGGCGAAATCCGAAGCGGAAGCTACCAAAATCACCGTAAGAAATGCACGCCAGGATGGAATGAAAGAACTTCGGAAATTAGACGGAGTTTCTGAAGATTTAATTAAAGACGAAGAAGCAAAAATCCAGATTCTTACCGACAAATATATCAAAATGTGCGACGATCACTTCAAAGTGAAAGAAGGCGAGATTATGAAAATCTAATCTTTTTTAAATATAATATTAAAAGCCGTTTCAAGATTTATGAAACGGCTTTTTTGTTTTTTTTAAAACATTGATGAACCGGGATTTCACAAATTTTCAACTATTAAGAAATTAAGATCTTTAAGATTTCAGTCTTAAACATTGAAGAAACCGACCGTAATTTTATGCAGCATTATTTATTAATCCTTTGCGTCTTTGCGTTAAAAAAAATAATGACTGTTACTGAAAAATCAATTATGTTTGTTCGCAAAACTGAAAATACTTCCTAATTTAATTTTGGAATAACCGTTCGATTTTATTTTTGACGCATTAATCATTGCGTGAGCAAGAACATCGGTTGGCAAAGGTTTTTGGCTTTTTAACAGACCGAATTTGTTGATGAATTTAATTACTTTCGCGCCCGCAACTTCACCAAACCGGTCAGAACTTTTCCGCTCCAGCATTCCCGGCTGAAAAATGGTGACTTTGTTGAAATGCAACTTTTTTATCTTTTCTTCCAACTCCCCTTTTAGCTGAGAATAGAACATTTTTGAGGTCGCACTTGCACCGTAGGCAGAAACCAAAATGAAATCTTCCACTTCATTTTCCTTTGCACTTTTAGCGAAGTTATATTGGTAATCCACATCTACTTTTTTCTGAGCTTCCTTACTCCCGGCAGTCTTCAAAGTCGTACCTAGACAGGAAAATGCAACATCGCCTTTTACCAGATCTTTCCATTCCTCAGGTTTTTCAAAATCAACGACGTGCGTTTTTAATTTTGAATCATTGATGGTCAAAGGTTTTCTTACAAATACATCAATTTCTTTAAAATCAGAATCCTGCAGCAACTGATGAACTAAATCTTTTCCTGTCGCGCCGGTAGCGCCGATGATTAATGCTTTCATAATTTTTGATGAGTAATGAATAATAAGTAATGAGCAATTATTAATTTCTCACACAAATTTATTAATTTTATAATGTTAAAACGATTATTATTAGTCATTATTACCTATTGATAATTACTTATTACCCATTACTTATATTATAATATGGATATCACCGAAATTTTAACCTATTGCCAGCTCAAAAAAGGAGTAGAAGAAACATTTCCTTTTAATTCTGAAACTTTGGTGCTGAAAGTGGCTGGGAAAATGTTTGCTTTAATTCCTCTGGAAAAACAACCGCTCAGTATTTCTTTAAAAGCCGATCCGGAATGGAGCGCAGAACTTCGCGAAAAACATCCGCAAATTACCGGGGCTTATCACATGAATAAAACCCATTGGAATTCGGTGGTTTGTGACGGTTTAAAAAAGGATTTGATTTTTGAATTAATCGATCATTCATATGATTTAATTTTAAATTCTTTAACAAAGAAAATGAGGGAAGCGTTTATTAATAAACAATCGAATTGATTTTTGTAAAAAAAACAATACATTTGTTGTTTTAAAATAATTTATGAAATTAGTGAGTTTTTTATTGATATTATCATTATTATTCGGTTGCGATAGAGAAAAAAGTATTCAAGAAGTTACAAAAACTGATCTTTTAACGTCTTCTGAATGGAAGAAAGATTATTATGTAGATTCGTATTATTATAATAATATTTTGGAAAATCAGATAAAAGACGAAACAAATAAGGGTGTTGAAGCAATTAAATTTAATGTTGATTTAACTGTAAATTATTTGAATCCTGCTTTAATAGATAAAGTTAACGGTAATTGGAATTTTGATAATAATGAAACTATTGTGAAAACTAATTTGACTAAATTTGGATTCATTTTTTTTGCTTCACAAAAAATAAACGTATTAGATGAAAATTCCCTCATGTTTGAATTAGAGCATCGGGCAATTGTATCTTTTAATCCAAACGGAACCGAAAAAATATCGATTCTGGTTAGAAAATTATATTTCACACATTAGGATTGATAAAAAAATATTAGCTTCTCATATATATTATAAATCAAATTTGAGAATTCGTGGCAAAATTAAAACTGAAAATCTGCTGTCAATCGCTTATCTTCATCTAATCTTTCAACCAGTTCCTCCAAATTTTTAAATTTGATTTCGTCATGCAGAAATTCCCGAAAGTTGACAGAGATGTTCTGGCCGTAAATATCTTCATTAAAATCTAAAATATATACTTCCACAGAAAGTGAATTTCCATTAACGGTAGGATTGGTTCCGATACTCAACATTCCTTTATAATGACGGTTTTTTACAAACACATCGACAATATACGCTCCTTTTTTTGGTAAAAGTTTAAGCACGTCAACTTCAATATTTGCGGTTGGATAACCAATTGTTCTACCGATTTTTTTACCGTGAACAACGGTTCCCGACAGCGAATAATGATAACCGAGCATTTCATTGGCAGCAATAATATTGCCTTTTGATAAAGCATTTCTAATTTGGGTGGAACTTATATTGAAATCTTTATAATTTACGGCTTCTACCTGTTCCACTTCAAAACCGAATTCCGGTCCCAATTTTTTTAACAAAGAAAAATCGCCACTTCTGTTCTTTCCAAAAGTATGATCGTAGCCGATAATCAAATGTTTCACCCGAAGTTTATCAACGAGAATCTGTTTCACGAATTCTTCGCCGGTTAAATTTCTGAACTCGTCATCAAATTCTTTTAAAAACAAATGTTGTAATCCGTTTTTCTCCAGCAGATATTTTTTTTCATCAATGGTGTTCAACAATTTCAAATCATCATTTGGGCTAAAAACAGTTCTTGGATGCGGCCAAAAAGTAAGAATGGCAGATTCCAGGTTTTTCTTTTCAGAAATGGCATTAAGTTTCTTTATAATACTCTGATGTCCCAAGTGAACACCATCAAACATCCCAATAGAAAGTGCCAAAGGATTTTGGGAAACCGAACCGGTGAAATTTTCTGTAATTATCAACTGAAATTCTTGAATATAGTGAAATAATTGCCCTAAAAATGGGCTTATAATAAGTTTGTGCAAATATGACAAAAATCTTCTTTTAAACCAATTGCAAATGTGCGAATATTCATTATATTTGCACTCAAGAAAAAAATAAGCAATGGCAAACCAACTTAAAGGAAAAATTTCTCAAATTATCGGTCCAGTAATCGACGTAATTTTTACAGATGCGGCAGAACTTCCAAGCATCTATGATGCATTGGAAATTACAAAAACAGACGGTAACAAAGTGATACTTGAAGTAGAACAACATATTGGTGAAGATTCTGTAAGATGTATCGCAATGGATGCAACAGACGGACTTCAAAGAGGTCAGGAAGTAATTTCACAAGGAAAACAAATCACCATGCCAACAGGTGAAGCGGTATATGGCAGATTATTTAATGTAGTTGGAGATGCAATCGACGGTATCGCACAGGTTTCTAAAGAAAACGGATTGCCGATTCACAGAGATGCACCAAAATTTGACCAGCTTACCACTTCAGCAGAAGTGCTTTTTACAGGAATTAAAGTAATCGATTTGGTAGAGCCTTATTCTAAAGGAGGAAAAATCGGTTTGTTCGGTGGAGCAGGTGTTGGTAAAACAGTATTGATCCAGGAATTAATTAACAATATTGCGAAAGGTCACGGTGGACTTTCGGTTTTTGCCGGTGTAGGTGAAAGAACCAGAGAAGGAAACGACCTTTTGAGAGAGATGCTGGAATCCGGCATTATCAAATACGGTGATGAATTCATGCACTCTATGGAAAATGGAGGATGGGATTTATCAAAAATCGATCTGGAAGCGATGAAAGATTCGAAAGCTACTTTTGTTTTCGGTCAGATGAATGAGCCACCTGGAGCAAGAGCGAGAGTTGCTTTATCCGGGCTGACCATCGCTGAAAGTTTTAGAGATGGAGACGGAACAGGACAAGGTAGAGATATCTTATTCTTCGTTGATAATATTTTCCGTTTTACACAGGCAGGTTCTGAGGTATCAGCGCTTTTGGGAAGAATGCCGTCTGCAGTAGGTTACCAACCAACTTTGGCTTCTGAAATGGGGGCGATGCAGGAGCGTATTACTTCTACTAAAAACGGTTCAATTACTTCAGTACAGGCAATCTACGTTCCTGCGGATGATTTAACTGACCCGGCGCCGGCAACAACATTTGCCCACTTGGATGCAACTACCGTATTGGATAGAAAGATTGCTTCATTAGGTATTTATCCGGCTGTAGATCCATTGGCTTCTACTTCCAGAATTTTAACTTCTGAAATCTTAGGAAACGAACATTACGACTGTGCTCAAAGAGTAAAAGAAATTCTTCAAAAATACAAAGCATTACAGGATATCATCGCGATTCTTGGAATGGAAGAACTTTCAGAAGAAGATAAATTATCAGTATACCGTGCCAGAAAAGTACAGAGATTCTTATCTCAGCCTTTCCACGTGGCAGAACAGTTTACCGGTCTGAAAGGAGTATTGGTAGACATCAAAGATACCATCAAAGGATTTAACATGATCATCGACGGTGAGTTAGATCATTTACCTGAAGCTGCTTTTAACCTTAAAGGGACGATTGAAGAAGCAATCGAAGCAGGTGAAAAAATGTTAGCGGAAAACGCATAATTAGAAAATAGAATAAAGAAAAAAGAGTAAAGATTTCTCTTTTTTCTTTTCTCTTTACTCTTTAAGTCTAAAAGATATGAATATAAAAATTTTAACTCCGGAATTCGTGATTTTTGAAGGTGAAGTGAAATCGGTTTTGCTTCCCGGAAAAAGTGGAGAATTCCATATCATGAAAGATCACGCCGCTATTGTTACTTCCTTAAATTCAGGGAAAATCAAAGTGTTCACGAATGAAATCAAGGAGGAATACAGTCATCATTTCATCAGAGAAAATGAAAAAGAAAGTGTATTTTCTTTTACGATGAAAAGTGGAGTGGTAGAATTCAGCAATAATAAAGGAATTATTCTGGCTGAATAAAAATCCTTTTTAAATAAATAAAATCCCGTCTTTGAAAAAAAGACGGGATTTTTATTATCATTTCAACTAATTAATATTTCAGATTTTGTAACAAGAATGACAATGTATTTCCGGTTAAATTTTAATTTGTGAATTTTTGACAAATTTTTCCAGATCAGTTAATTTCCTATTTTTTCTTGTCGGTGAGCTACAATTATTAAAGCAACCATAATGATGATTGAAACGAAAGAAGCATTTAAAGTTCCTAAATCTAACCCGCCCTTAGCGAGAGGTTTGGTTAAAAAATCACCAAAGGTGGCACCAAACGGCCGGCTAAAAACAAAGGCGATCCAAAATAAAAGGATGTGGTTAATTTTGGTGTAAGAATGCAGAACAACCACCACGAGAATAACGGCAAAAGTAATCAACGCGCCCACAAGATAACTGAATCCTAACCCATCATTTAAATAGTCACCGAAAGCGGTTCCTAAACTGTTAGAAAATAGTACTGCAACCCAAAAAAAGATTTCCTTTTCTTTTTCGAATATAGGATAGACTTCAAGATTCCGGTATTTTTTATACCAAAAATAAAGAGTGAGCATTAAAAAAGTGACCAGAACCAAACTTCCGACAGCATAACCTAAATGCAAACTGCGGTCGATAAAATCTGAAATTTCTGTACCTAAAGTCGTTGTGCCAATAATCACCAGCCAGAAAAAAGCAGGAATAAATTTTTTCGATGAAAGTTGTAAGTAGAGGGTAAATAAAAAGAAAACGAGTGTGATTGCAATTCCGAAAAGATATCCTAAATCGAGCGTCTGAGCAATAAAATCTCCTAAAGTTTCGCCAAGTGTTGTGGCCACAATTTTCATCAACCAAAAAAGCAAGGTGATTTTTGCTATTTTATTAAAGAAAAGATCTTCAGCGAAATTCATATTCGTTCATTTAAATTTGAATACTTGAACTTTGATCAAGTATTTCTTTAGTAAAAATAATCTTTTTTAATGTTGAGTCGGTTTAAATTTCAAATAAATATTTTGAACAGTATATAAAATTATAAACTCAGAATAACTCCGTTTTCCTTTAATTGTTGAATTGGTTTTGAAAACCAGAATAATTCGAAATCTTCAAAGGATTCTTCAAACTGAGTCTTGAGTTGTTGAAGCGTTATTTTTTTAGGATTTTCTGTAGAATTTTCGGTAAATATTTTCATCAGCCAGTCTGCTTTTTCTTTTTCCAGTTCTATTTTTACAATATTGGTTTTAAGATGAAAAATCAGTCGCGAATATTCAAAAGAACCTGCTTTCGTTCTTTTTACAAAGTTCTCGACATTCGCATTTTTATCCAGAAAAATTAACTTTGAATTTCCTTTAAAAATAAAACTATCTTCTTCTAAAAGACAATCATGAATATAATCGGGATGAATGGTTGTTTTGGGAATTTTAAAATCGAACCAGTCTTTTAACGGTAGATCAAAATTAATTCCGTGCATAAAATTGAACAGCGATTTCTTTAATCCAAAACTGAATTTGCTGTGGTCAATTCCTGTTTCATCGGTAAAATCGATATCGTTGTGGGCAAAAAGTATTTCCTTGTTTAAAGGTTTTACACCAAACTCTTCTGGGCGGTTTCCGATAGGCGAGTGCGCAGTCATGGCAAACTGATGCCAGAAACCACTTTGTACAATCCCCATTTCAAAAAGCTGACGCACCATTTCTAAAGAATCCACCGTTTCCTGAACCGTTTGCGTCGGAAATCCGTACATTAAATAGGAGTGAACCATAATGCCGGCTTCGGTGAAATTTCGCGTTACTTTTGCGACCTGATCCACAGAAACTCCTTTGTCAATTAATTTTAATAATCGATCACTTGCTACTTCCAATCCGCCGGAAACTGCTACCAAACCTGAAGTTTTTAATAAGAAACATAAATCTTTACTGAAGCTTTTTTCAAACCGGATATTCGTCCACCAAGTCACCACGAGATTCCGGCGTAAGATTTCTAAAGCAACTTCTCTCATTAAAGCTGGAGGCGCGGCTTCGTCCACAAAATGAAAACCTGATTCACCCGTTTGGGCAATCAATTCTTCCATTCTATCTACCAAAATTTTAGCGGAAATGGGTTCGTAAATTTTAATATAATCTAAAGAAATATCGCAAAAAGTACATTTCCCCCAATAGCAACCGTGCGCCATGGTGAGTTTATTCCACCGGCCGTCGCTCCATAAACTGTGCATCGGATTGGCAATTTCTATAACGGAAATATACTGGTCTAAAAGTAAATCGGTATAATCCGGCGTTCCTATAAGAGCCTGTTTATAATCTGATCTCGCCGTATTGTTTTTATATTTTACTTCCTGATTTTCTAAGATAAAAGTTCTTTTGAATTCCCCTTCAAAAATTTCTTTGTTTAAAATTACATTTTCGAAAACCAATTCAATCGGCAATTCGCCATCATCTAAAGTGATATAATCGAAAAATTCAAAGACGCGCGGATCTTTCAATTCTCTTAATTCGGTGTTCGGAAAACCGCCGCCCATAGCCGTTTTCAGTCCGGGATAATTTTCTTTAATGAATTTTACAGACCTGAACGCGGCGTATAAATTCCCGGGAAAGGGAACTGAAAAACAGACCAGTTTTGGCTGAACGAAATCTATTTTCTCCTTTAATAATTTTAAGGTAAATTCATCGGTAAAAGTTGGAGGAGCATTTAACTTTAAATAAAGTTCATCAAAGGAATTGGCGCTTTGCCCAATACGTTCGGCATATCTGCTGAAACCGAAATCTGCATCGATATTTTCAACGATATAATCTGAAATATCTTCCAGATATAAAGTCGCCAGATGTTTTGCTTTATCCTGCAAACCCATATTTCCGAAAGCAAATTCCATGTCGTCCAACTGATTGAAACGGGACGCTTCGGGCAGAAAATTCATACTGCAGATTTGTCTCGCTAAGGTAGGATTATGATTCTGCAGAAAAAGAACGACCTGATCGATAGTCTTCATATATTCTTCGCGTAAAGCAAAAATCCGTTTTGAATTTTCAGAGGTGTTGACCAGATCGATATTTTCCCCGAATATTTTTTGAATTCCTCTTTTTGAAAACAGTTCTAAGATCACTTCGATTCCCAGATCAATCTGATAACTTGAAATATTTTTAGTATTCAAAAACCCTTTAATATAAGCGGTCGCCGGATAAGGAGTATTGAGTTGGGTAAAAGGTGGAGTGATGAGGAGCAGATCTTTCAAGCGTTTTCTTTTTGCAAATTTATTTTAAATCTTTGGAATTACGGCCATTGATTTTATTTTGAAAAAACCGCCAGATCATTCTAACGGTTTTTTAGTTCATTAATTTTTAATATCAATTACAAATCAAAATCTCCGGCAGATTCTGGCTGATAAATTACTTCATCAATAACAATTTTGGTCATTCCGGACGGAATCAGCCAGTCGATTTCGTCACCAACACGGTAGCCGATCAATGCCGAAGCAACCGACGAAAAGATGGAGATTTTACGTTCCTTAATATTGGCATCAGCGGGATAAACCAGTTGAAATTCCATGGTCGTTTTATTATTCTGAAAGTGAATTTTCACAATAGAATTCATCGTTACAACATCGGGTTCAATTTTGTCCTGTTCTACAATTTTTGCAGATTTCAGTTCTGCGAGTAGTTTCTCGGCTTCTTCTTTTTTGATGCTGTTCTTCGCTTTAGCGTCAGTAATCGATCTGTGGATTTTATTAAAATCCTGCTTGGTAATTATAACTTGACTCATGTTTTTAATGGGTATATCATAAAAAACCGCCTGAATTTTTCAAACGGTCTATATAAAAATATATTTTGAAAAATTTTATGATTCTTTAAATTGAAGTTGTTTTTCCTCCAACAGTTTTTGCTCCTGCTCTTTGTAAAAGCCCGAAACTAATTTCTCATGAATCGCTTCAAATGCCGCCAGTGTTTCATTAATTTCTGAATCGGTGTGGGAAGCGGTTGGAATTAATCTTAATAAAATCATTCCTTTTGGAATCACCGGATAAATTACGACAGAAGTGAAAATCCCGAAATTCTCGCGTAAATCTCTGGAAAGTAGGGTAGCTTCTACCGTTGAACCTTCCATCATCACTGGAGTTACACAGGTATTAGATCCTCCCAGATTGAATCCTCTTTCCAGTAAACCATTTTGTAATTTACGAACGTTTTCCCAAAGCTTTGCTTTGATTTCCGGTCTTGAGCGTAATAAGTCCAATCTTTTCAAACCTCCGATAACCATTGGCATTGTTAAAGATTTTGCAAAAACCTGTGACCGCAAATTATATTTTAGAATTCTGATGATATCTTTATCTGCTGCGATAAATGCTCCGAAACCTGCCATTGATTTAGCAAAAGTAGAGAAGTACACATCGATCTGATCTTGGCAACCTTGCTCTTCACCGGCACCGGCACCTGTTTTTCCTAAAGTTCCAAATCCGTGCGCATCATCAACCAATAACCGGAAATCGAATTTTGATTTTAAATCACAGATTTCTTTGATTTTTCCCTGCATTCCGCGCATTCCGAAAACACCTTCAGTAATCACTAAAATTCCACCGCCTTGCTCCTGTGCCACTTTAGTTGCTCTGATAAGATTTTTTTCTAAACTCGCAATATCATTATGCTTATAAGTAAAGCTTTTACCCATGTGAAGACGTACTCCATCAACGATACAAGCATGTGAATCTGCATCATATACGATAACATCATGTCTTCCGACTAAAGCATCAATGGTAGAAACCATTCCCTGATAACCGAAATTTAATAAATAGGCAGATTCCTTTTCTACGAATTCTGCTAATTCTCTTTCTAATTGTTGATGTTGATCTGTTTCACCAGACATTGCTCTCGCTCCCATCGGATAAAACATTCCGTATTCAGCGGCAGCTTTCGCATCAGCTTCTAAAACTTCTGGATGGTTACAAAGACCTAAGTAATCATTAGCGCTCCAAAAAATGACTTCTCTTCCTTGAAATTTCATTCTTGGGCCGATCGGACCTTCTAGTTTTGGGAAAACAAAATAACCCTCGGCGTAATCTGCAAATTGTCCTAAGGGACCTGGGTTTTCTCTAAGGCGATCAAAAATATCTTTCATTATTATTTTATTGTTTTTAAATACTCAAAGTTAATTAAATTAAACTAAAAAAACCTTTTGCTTACTACAAAAAGGTTTATTCGCTATTTTTGGTTTTTTATTATTTTATCAGTTCTGTTTTGTAAACTTCGTCATAATTATGGACTCCATTATTAACGAATCCCTGTTCTGCCATCCATTCGTCGCTGTAGACTTTAGTGATATATCTGGAACCGTGATCGGGGAATATGACCACCACTAAATCATCTTTTGTGAATTCATGAGAATTTGCATACTGCAAAAGTCCCTGTGTCACTGCGCCTGTAGTATAACCGCCCATAATCGCTTCCTTCAAAGCAATCTCGCGGGTTCTGTAAGCCGCCATTTCATCATTTACGCGAACGAATTCATCGATCTTGTCAAATAATAAAGCAGATGGGATCAGGTTTTTCCCCATTCCCTCTATCTGGTAAGGATGAATATCTTCTTTATGAATTTCGCCGGTTTCATGATAACTTTTCAGAATAGATCCCGATGCATCAACGCCAATCACTTTAATGGCAGGATTTTTTTCCTTTAAAAATTTTGCAGAACCTGATAAAGTTCCTCCAGTTCCTGTACAGGCAATCAGGTGAGTAATTTTACCTTCTGTCTGTTCCCAAATTTCGGGACCAGTTGTCCGGTAATGTGCGTCAATATTTAACTCGTTAAAGTACTGATTGATATATATAGAATCGGGCGTTTCAGAAGCTACTCTTTTCGCAACTTCGTAATAAGATCTGGGATCATCTGCCGCTACATTTGCGGGGCAAATATAAACCGTCGCACCCAAAGCTTTCAGATAGGCGATTTTTTCTTTTTTTGTTTTATCACTTACGGCAAGAATACAATGATAGCCTTTGATAATACAAACCATGGCAATTGAGAAACCGGTATTTCCGGAAGTTGTTTCTACCACGGTTGAACCGGGTTTTAACAAGCCTTTTCTCTCAGCAGCTTCAATGATATGAATTGCAATTCTGTCCTTTGTAGAATGGCCGGGATTAAAAGATTCTAATTTAGCATATACTGTGGCGGGAATCTCTTTTGTAACTTCATTTAGTTTCACCAAAGGAGTATTCCCAATTAAGCCCAGAATGTTATCGTGAACATTAGTCATTATTTAGTCATTTTAGTCTATTAAAACCGTGTGCAAAAATACTAAAAAATTAATAAGTCAACAATTAAAACCCATGTTTGTATTTCAATGTATGAGAAATATCACTTTAATAATCTATAATTCTGCGATCTGCAATTTTTCAAAAATCAAGCCAATTGCTTAAATTTTGTTAAAATCAATGGATAATAAGTTAAAAACCTTATTTTCGCAATATTGAAAATTTAATATGAAAAATTGGTCTTTTAAACAGTGGAATACGCTATTAGGATGGGTAGTATTCGGCATTGCATTTTTTACTTATTTATCAACCATCGAACCGAATTTCAGTTTCTGGGACTGTGGCGAGTATATTTCTTCAGCGGTAAAGCTGGAAGTAACCCACGCTCCCGGAGCAGCACTTTTCCAATTGGTTGGGGCCGTTTTTGCAGTATTTGCTTTTGGTAACGGTGAACATTATTCGGTTGTTATCAATGCAATGTCTGCTTTATTCAGCGCATTTACAATACTGTTCCTCTTTTGGACCATTACGCATCTTGTTCGAAGATTGCTACACAAAGATTTTAATGATATTACAAAACATCAGGAAATATCCATTCTGTTTGCCGGAGTGATCGGCGCTCTGTGTTTTACCTTTTCAGATACGTTCTGGTTTTCTGCTGTAGAAGGAGAAGTTTATTCGATGGCATCAATGTTTATCGCACTTTTGTTATGGTTAATAACGAAATGGGAAAATGAGTATTTAGAGACTGATAATGAACGTTGGATTATTTTAATATTCTTTGTAACCGGTTTATCAGTAGGAGTTCACATGATGTGTATGCTTGTGATTCCAGCGGTTTGCTTTATTTACTATGCCCGGAATTATGAATTTAGCTGGAAAAGTTTCCTTTGGGCTAATGTAATAACGCTGTTTATTCTGGCAACGGTATTTAAAGGAATCTTCCCTTTAATCATGACTTTGTTCGGTAAGTTAGAGATTTTCGCAGTAAATGGAATCGGTCTTCCCTTCCACTCAGGAACCATTGTTGCCTTTATTATTTTAATATCAATTTTCGTTTTCGCTCTTAAATACGCCCGAAAAGCAAAGAAAAGCCTTTATCAGACCATCGTTCTTTCTGTAATTTATATGATGATCGGTTTTTCATGTTGGATGGTTATTCCAATCAGAGCCAATGCAAATCCACCAATGAATCTTAATGATCCTGACACCGCAATCGGCATGCTTGATTATTATAACCGGGAGCAATATGGTGACTGGCCAACTTCTTACGGTCAAAATTATACGGCTTATTTGGATGCGAACGGAATTCAGAAAAATGAAGATGGAAGCTTTAAAACGAAAAAAACGGGAGATGCCTACGAAAAGGATGAAAAAACCGGAACGTACCGAAAGGTAGGAGAGCGTTTTAATTATGTATTCAGTCCGGATCAGGTGAGTTTTTTACCACGGATGTTCAATGAAGATAAAACGGTGATGGAAAACTATATCTCCATGTATGGGGCGCCCGATTTCACCTTTAATTATGGCAATGAAGATGTGGCAGACAATCCGGAAGCGCACAAAATTTTTGATGATTTAAGAAAAAAGTACGAAGATGGAAGTATCAAAGCTGCAGATTATTTACAGGTAAAACCTTATAATTTAATCAATGTGCAAAGGCCTTCTTTAGGACAGAATTTAAATTATTTCTTCACCTTCCAAAACGGATATTATTTTGTAAGATATCTCATGTGGAACTTCGTCGGAAGACAAAATGACCTCGAAGGAAATATGGAAAATAACCGTGGAAACTGGATTTCCGGGATTCCATTCATCGATAATGCCATGTATGGTGACCAAAGCCAGATGCCTGCAAAATTCAAAAATGAAAGTACTGTTGGATTCTTCTTCTTACCGCTTATTTTGGGATTAATTGGTTTCTTTTTCCAACTGAACCGTGATTTCGGCAGATTCTATGCGATCCTGTCCTTATTTATTATTACCAGCGTCGGAATTATTTTCTATACCGGTGTGAAACCTTTTGAAGTTCGCGAAAGAGATTATGCGATGGTGGGTTCTTTCTATGCTTTTGCAATTTGGATCGGACTGGGAGCTGGAGCCCTACTTTGGTATTTGCAGGAAAAAGTAAAATCTAATACTTTAAATATCGGTGCCGGCGTTATTTTAATGGGAATTCCTCTGATGATGGGCTTCCAGAATTACAATGTACACGACAGAAGTCAGCGGTATTCCGCTTATGACTACGCCTATTCGACTTTAAAATCGTTACCGAAAAATGATATTCTCTTTGTTTATGGAGATAATGACACTTATCCGATTTGGGGAATGCAGGAAACTTCCGGACTTCGGGATGATGTGAAAGTAGTGAATTTCACTTTGCTTTCAACGCCCTGGAATATCGATCAGGTGAAGAGAAGAACCTACAATTCAATGCCGGTTCCTTCAGTATTTACGCATGAAGATTACCGGGACGGCACGAATGATCAGATCTTTTTGATGAACAAAAAAGACTGGGAAAATATCTTTGCCAATATGAAAGAGCAAGGTGCACCGGATGACGTTTTCCCTGAGTTCAGAAAATATCTGACCCAAGATTCGATGTCTTTAAAAGAAGCCGTCAACTTTATTAAAATGAAATCTGACGATAAAGATCAAATTTTAAAAATGATTTTCGGTGAAGCTAAATTTGAGAAATTTAATTTCTTGCCGGTTTCAAAATTCATTTTACCCGTAAACAAAGCAAATGCTTTAAAAGCCGGAACGATAGAGCAGAAAGATTTAGGGCAAGCGGTTGATCAGATTACCATCGATTACAAGAAAACCAGCATGTTCAAAAACAATTTGCTGTTGATGGATATCTTAGCAAACTTCGACTGGAAACGTCCGATTAATTTCTCTTCAGGCGGAATTTACGATCCGGAAAATCTTTTCTTTTTAGGGGATTACTTACAGTACGACGGATTCAGTTACCGGTTGGTGCCAATTAAAACAATGGAACGGGAAGACGGCGAAATGGGCAGAGTAGATGCCAACTCTCTTTACAACATTGTTAAAAATTACAAATGGGGTAATTTCAAGAATTTGAAAGTTCATTTTGATGAAACCTGTACCCAGAATATTGTGAGTTATAGAAGTTCCGCCAGCCGTGCAGCAGAAGCGTTGGCACTTTCCGGACAAAAAGCAAAAGCAGTAGAGATATTGGATTTGGCGTCCAGAGAAATTCCGGTGGCGAAATACAATGATCCGCGTTCATTAAGTTCGATGGTTTACGGATATATCGTTGCCGGACAGGAACAAAAAGGATTGGCTTTAGCTGAAGAGCTGAAAAAAGGAATCTTTACAGAATATGATTATTACACCAATTTGTCAGATAAAGAACAGCGTTTTGTCAGCCGGCAGATGAGAACCAAGCCGATGGAATATTCCCTGGTCGTCGGAGCAGTTTCAGACGCTTATACTAAAATCGGTCAAAAAGAAAAAGGGTATGATTATTTGGTAAAATCAATTGAACCTATTGATAAAAAATTCAATAATTTTGTTAAAGATCTGCAGATTATGGGTAAAGAAAAAGCCTATAATGAATCGGAAAAAGTACAGAAAATCACTCCATTTTATACGTATTTGTTTGATCTGATGAAACCGTACGATTCCACTTATGCCAAAGAAAAAGAAGCGCAAATTACCGCTGCTGTTATGAAAGCGACCCAGTAAACGGAATCTCAACCCTAAATTATTGTCAAAATGAACGCATTAGAATATATCAAAAAAGTTCCGAAAGCAGAATTACATCTTCACATTGAAGGCAGTTTCGAACCGGAATTAATGTTTGAAATCGCGCAGAGAAATAAGATCGAAATTCCGTATTCAAGTATCGGAGAATTAAAGAAAGCTTACCAATTTGGGAACTTACAGGATTTCCTGGATATTTATTATGCCGGAGCAAATGTTCTCATCCACGAACAGGATTTTTATGATTTGACGATGGCTTATTTTAAACATTGCGCCGAAGAAAATATCGTGCATACCGAAATCATGTTCGATCCGCAAACCCATACCAAAAGAGGCGTGGCATTTTCCACCGTTATTAATGGAATCCAGCGCGCCAGAGAAGATGCAGAAAGACAATACGGGATTTCTTCTTTATTAATAATGAGTTATCTGCGCCATTTATCCGAAGAAGATGCCTTCGAAACACTTCAGCAATCGCTTCCGTTCAGACACCTCATAAAATCCGTCGGTCTGGATTCTTCAGAAAAAGGAAATCCACCTTCCAAATTCCGGAAAGTTTTTGAAGCTTCAGTGAAAGAAGGTTATATTCCTGTTGCGCATGCAGGTGAAGAAGGTCCGGCAGAATACATTTGCGAAGCATTGGATTTATTAAAAGTCGCCAGAATCGATCACGGAAACAATTGTCTGACAGACCCAAAATTGGTGGAAAGGCTCGTTGAAGAGAAAATGGCTTTAACGGTTTGTCCGCTGTCGAATACCGCACTTAGAAATGTAGATGACATCAAAAATCATCCGTTAAAAAAGATGTTGGATTTAGGTTTACAGGTAACCGTAAATTCTGACGATCCCGCATATTTCGGCGGATATCTTACGCAAAATTACATCAGCTGTATCGAGGCGCTCGATTTATCGTTGGAACAGGTGAAACAGTTGGTCCGCAATTCCTTTCAATATTCCTTTTTGCCGGAGGAAATGAAAGAAAAATTCCTCGCGCAACTTTAAAATTAATCAATTGAGATATTGCGCTTTTCTCCGAGGAGTGAATGTTAACGGAACTTCCATGAAAATGGCAGAAGTCTGCAAAATATTTTCTGAGGTCGGAATGAAAGAAGTATCTTCCGTTTTAGCCACGGGAAATATTTTGTTTTCATCCGCCATCAACCGGTCTGAATTAAAAATAATTTTAGAAAAAGCGCTGTCAGACTATTTCCATTATGAAGCTTTTCTTTTCCTTAAAACCGAAAATGAAGTCGCTGAAATTTTTGCTGAGAATCCATTTGCAAAATCAGATGATTCCCACATTTATATTTTTATCGGAATAGAAGGTATTGAAGATTTGCTTTTACAAGAGTTCAATGATTCTATAAAATCCGAGAACGAAAAAGGAGCAATTGTCGATCAAACTTTTTACTGGCAAATTTCGAAAGGATATACTTTAGATTCCAACTTCGGAAAAATTTTAGGCAAAAAATCCATGAAAGAAAAAATGACTTCCAGGAATTTGAATACGATTGAAAAAATAGTAAAGAAGTTCCAGTATAATTAAAATTTATTTTTTGCATCAGTGTCATTTGTGTTTAAAGTGTTTTAACTTTCCAAACATAAAAATCATTTGCTCAAAAAAATCCGTATTTTTGTTATCTTTAATTCAACTTTAATTTTAACCAGAAATCAATGATTCAATACTTAGATAACATCCATCACAAAAATTCTAAAAACTTTTTCCTGATTGCAGGTCCCTGCATTATTGAAGGTGAAGAAATGGCTTTGAATATCGCTGAGAAAATTGTGGAAATGACCAATAAATATGAGATTCCATATATTTTCAAAGGAAGTTTCAAAAAAGCAAACCGAAGCAGAGTAGATTCTTTCACCACAATCGGTGAAGAAAAATCTTTGGAAATCCTCAGAAAAGTAGGAGAGACTTTCAATATTCCAACCACGACCGATATTCATGAAAATGACCATGCAGCTTTGGCAGCCCAATATGTTGATGTTTTGCAAATCCCAGCCTTTTTAGTTCGTCAGACCGACTTATTAATCGCCGCCGCAAAAACAGGAAAATGTGTTAGTCTGAAAAAAGGACAGTTCCTTTCTCCAGAATCCATGCAGTTTGCGGTACAGAAAGTAAACGATTCGGGGAATCCAAAAACAGCAATTATTGAAAGAGGAAATTCTTTTGGCTATACCGATTTAGTCGTTGATTTCAGAGGAATTCCAACGATGAGAAATTACGCTCCCGTGATTTTAGATGTCACCCATTCATTACAACAACCGAATCAAAGTTCCGGCGTCACCGGCGGAAGACCCGAGTTAATTGAAACCATTGCAAAAGCAGGAATCGCAGTTGGCGCAGACGGACTTTTCATTGAAACACATCCCGATCCAAGTGTTGCACTTTCTGACGGCGCAAATATGCTACGTCTCGATAAACTCGAGGAATTACTACAGAAATTAACACGCGTCCGGGAAGCCATTCTGTAATTTTTTGTTATCTTTAAAATCTAAATGTTTTACCTTGAAAAAAATTCTATTCCTATTACTGGTAATGCCGGTTTGCGCTTATTCGCAAATAAACATTAAAGTTCTGGACGAAAATGGCAAACCAGTTTCTGAAGCCTATATTTCTTATAACAATCAGAATTTTACGACCGATAATAATGGTTTTGTAAAAATTCCCATTGCAGATTCTGAGCAGTCTTTATCCGTTCAAAAAGCAAGTTTCAGAGGTTTTAATAAAAATATTAAAATCAATCCGAAAGTTCAAAACGTCAATGTTTTGTTTGTAAAAACCGAGCGGGAAACCGAAATTCAGGAAGTGGTATTTCAGAAAAAAGGGAAACCAAAAATCACGGATTTAACTTCGATAGAAATTTCTTCAAAGGAAGCACAGCAAGTGGCTTCACTTTCCGGCGGTGTAGAAGGACTTTTGAAAACTTTACCTTCCGTAAATTCAAACACCGAACTTTCGTCACAATATATGGTAAGAGGTGGAAATTACGATGAAAACCTGATTTACATTAATGATATTGAAATTTACCGCCCGTTTTTAATCCGAAATTCTTTGCAGGAGGGACTCAGTATTATTAATCCGGATATGGTTCAGGCCATTAACTTTTCTGCCGGTGGATTCGAGGCAAAATACGGAGATAAAATGTCTTCTGCTTTAAATATTTATTACCGTCAACCCACGAAATTTGAACTTTCCGGTGAAGCGAGTTTAATTGGAGGAAGACTTACGACCGGTTTTGCATCAAAGGATAAAAAATTGTCTGCCATGATTTCAGGAAGGTATAGAAATACCAATTTGGTTTTGAATACTTTGAATGAAGACACCGATTTCAATCCACAGTACATGGATTTCCAGACGTATATCAATTATAAATTAAATGATAAATGGGGATTTTCCTTCATCGGTTACTGGAGTAAAAATGATTACGAAATGATTCCCAAAGTAAAGGAAGTTGATTTCGGAACTTTGCAGATGCCTTTGAAGCTGAGCGTTTTCTACAATGGTAAAGAAGACGATAAGTACAAGAACATGATGGGAACGGCTTCCATTAATTTTAAACCCAATAAAAAATGGGCTTTTACCTTAGATAATTTCGCCTACCAAAACCGGGAGAGAGAATATTATTCGATTGCTTCTGCTTATATGTTGCAGACTTTTGATCCTGTTTCTGGTGCGCCGGTTGCTTCTTACGATGTCGGTGGTCAAATCGATCATGCCCGAAATGATTTATTGGTGAAAACATACGGTGCGCAATTGAAAGCGAAATTTTCACCGGACGTTAATACTGATTTTGAAGTCGGTTTGAAATTCGAAAAAGAAAATTTAAGAGACTTTACCAATGAATGGCAGTTGGTTGATTCATTGGGTTACAGCACGCCAAGAAATTATGCAGATCCCGGAACTTTGGATCCGTCTCAACTTCGTTTGCGGTACAGCATTTCCGGTGCGAATCATATTGAACCAACGCGACTTTCCGGTTATGCGCAATATTCCAGAAAATTCTACTGGGGTGAAAACCGCATTTTCGTGAACGCCGGAATTCGTGCTTCTCACTGGGATTTTAATGATGAAACGATTATTTCTCCACGTGGACAAATTGCCATTAAACCAAACTGGGATATGGATATGCTGTTCACCGTTTCCGGAGGAGTTTATTACCAGGCGCCTTTCTATAAAGAGATTAAAGATGTTGATGGTAACTTTAATCCAAATATAAAGTCACAACGTTCGATGCAGGTGATTTTAAAAAACGATTACGAATTTAACATGTCTGAACGCCCGTTTAAATTAACGACCGAATTGTATTATAAGAAAATGGATCATCTGATTCCTTATTATTTAGACAATGTCAGAATCAGATATTCCGGCTTAAATAATTCAGAAGGTTATGCTTACGGTATTGATACCAGATTATTCGGTGAATTTGTTCCGGGTATTGATTCCTGGGTTTCTGCGAGTTATTCCAGAGTTTACGAAAATATTGATGGCAGAGGTTATATTCCAAGACCAACGGATCCCCGTTTCAGATTCTCGATGTTTTACCAGGATTATATGCCGAAGTTCCCGTCGATGAGAGTCAACTTAACTTTGGTTTACGCCAACGGACTTCCATCCGGAACACCTATTTCTCTGGATCAAAACGGAAAACCGGATTTCGAAGCACCTTACAAATACCAAAGAACTTTGCCTTCTTACAAAAGAGTGGATATTGGTTTATCTAAAGTTTTCATCGACCAAAAAGATAATAAAGTAAATGGCGGTTTCTGGGGCAATTTCAAAGAATTGACGTTGGGTGTTCAGATTTTCAATGCCTTCAACATCAGCAATACCGTTGCAAACCAATGGGTAAATGATGTGAACTCCGGTTACAATTATCCGGTTCCCGTACGTTTGACAGGAAGATTTTTTAATGTAAAGCTGGAGTTTAAACTTTAAAAATGTCAAACTAAAGCCACTTGTAATGAAGAAGTATTCGTATTGAACAAATTAATTTGCAACCACAACAACCCGTAAATTACGTTTTCAAATTTTGGAACCGTAAGAATGCCGCCGGAGAAAATATCTGGATTGAAAAAACCATTAAAGTTAAATAAATTCGGCTCATCGATTCTCGACCGTTTTAATAAAAAGCATTAAGAATTTAATTTCTTGATGCTTTTTTGTCGGATTTTCCTTATTTTTCATTTTCTTAACTCCAATTAGAGTAAAGATACCATTAAGAACACCATTCATGAAATTTTTAAATAAAATCATTACCGAACTTTTAACACAAAATGTTGATTTGTCGGCATTTAATATTATTCTTCCCGGTAAAAGACCTGTGGTTTTCATCAAAAAAATACTGAAAGAAAAACACTATTCGGGAATGTTGCCGAACTTTTTTACAATCGAAGATTTGATTAAAGAAATTGCAGACAAACAACCGGTTCAGGGAATCGCTTTGTGGCTTTTTTCTTTTGGAGTGTATCGGCAGGTTCAGCCGTCTGAAGATTTTGCGAATTTCTTGAAATGGTTTCCGACCATTGTAAAAGATTGGGATGATATTCTGAAATTTTCGGATTCCGACAAAGCGGTTTTAGAATATATGTTTGATGATGAACAGATAAAAAATTGGTCTGAAAATTTAGAAGTTCGCGAAGATGGATCTTTACGGAAGTTCCTTAATTTCTGGCAAAAAATGAATTTGTTTTTACCATTATTAAAGCAAAAGCTTAACGAAAAAAATTGGGCAACTTCAGGAATGATTCACGAAACGGCCAAAAATAAAATTAAAGAATATGCGCAAAAAACAGAAGGTAAATTTGTCTTTTGTGGCTTTAATGCATTTACACCGGTAGAAGAAAAATTAGTAAGAAACCTGATGCAGTGGGATAAAGCGCAATGTTTTTTTCAGGCAGATGAATATTATATCAATGATGAAAGACAGGAAGCCGGAAAGTTTTTAAGAATCATCAAAACCTGGAAGGAATTTAATGAAAGCAGAAATTTCAACTGGATTGAAAATGATTTTGCACAGCCGAAAAATATCAAAGTGTACGAAGTTTCGGGAAATATAACGCAGGCGAAAGTTTTGCCGGAAATTTTCGCGGAAATCAACGATGAAAATTCATCAAAAACCGCCGTTGTTTTATTGGATGAAAATCTGCTTTCAACTTGTTTAGATGCCATGAGCAGCGTACAACATCTGAATATTACGATGGGATTCCCGCTGAAAAATCTTGGTTTCAGCAATGCCATGAAACAGCTTTTTTACCTGCAAAAACAGCTGGAGAAAAAAGATTCTTCTTATTATTACAATGATGTTTTATCGGTTTTGGAAGAACTTCCGAATGAAGAAATTGATCAGCAGATCATTTTGGATTTTAAAGCAAAAATTGAAGAAAGAAATATCGTTTATATTTCCAAAAAGCAGTTTAAAGAATTTTTATCAGAACTTTCCTATTTTAATTTATTTGAAAAACCAAGTTCGGTCAATCAGTTCATCGATGAATTAATTGCGTATTGTTATCAATTCAAGTTCAGGGATTTAGATGATATTTTGTATGAAAATATTTCCCATTTCGAGAAAAGTTTTAAAATTATTAAAAATCAACTTTCGCCTTATTCATTTGAAATAAAAATGGAAACACTGGAAGTTTTAATTAATCAACTGGTGAGTTCGGAAACGATTGATTTTCAGGGAGAACCACTTCAAGGACTGCAGGTAATGGGACTTTTGGAAACCCGGTTATTGAATTTTGAAAATATTATTCTGCTTTCTACCAACGAAGGAAAACTCCCTCTTGGAAATTCTCAAAACACCTATCTCCCTTTCGATGTTCGCCAACATTTTCATATGCATACTTTTTTAGAAAATGACAGTATTTATGCGTATCATTTTTACCGGTTGTTACAGGATTCTCAGAATGTTCATCTGCTTTTTAATGCGTTAAGTTCCGGCGTAAATACGGGTGAAAAAAGCCGTTTTATTACCCAGATAGAAATTGAAGATCAACATCATCAAATTGAAAATATAATCATTGAAAATTCGTCTGAGCCGATTAACAAACAGTTGATTCAGATTGAAAAATCTTCTTCGGTCCTTCAAAAATTAGAGGAATGGAAAAAGAGAGTTTCACCGTCGCATCTTACCTCATTTATTTATAATCCAGTTGATTTTTATCTGACCAAAATTTTGGGAACCCGCGAAACCAGCGAAATGGAAGAAGAACTTTCCCAAAGAAGTTACGGTAATCTCGTGCATTATGCATTACAAATTATTTATGAGAGAAATTTAGGTAAAATTTTAGCTGCTAATGATTTAGAATTTTCAAATCAACAATTACTTGAAGTAATGAATCAGGCGATTATTAAATTAAATCATCAGACCGATTTCTATGAAAAAGGAATGAATTATATTCATAAATCAATTGCAGAAAGGGTAGTGCGGACGATTTTGGAGGTCGATAAAAAATTAATTGCAGACGGAAATACGTTAGAAATTTTAAGTGTCGAAGGAAATTTTGAAAATATCGATTATTATTTAAACGAAGAAAAAACGGATAAAGTTTCTTTTTACGGATTTATCGACCGAATCGACCGACTGAACGGAAAGTTAAGAATTATCGATTACAAAACCGCTAAAACCAAAAATCTTCTCATTAAGGAAGCCAAAAAAGAAGAGGAAGCCGAAAAACTCGAACAGTTGTTTTTTAGAGATGATTTCAAACAGGCGATGCAGTTATGCGTTTATGCTTATGCGGTTTTAAATGAGAAAAAATATCCCGATAATTTTGTAGAATGCGGAATCTGGAGTTTCGCAGAAGCGAATAAAGGCGTTCAGAATTTACAGATTTATGGAGAGGAAGAGATTTCGAATCAATCATTGGTAAGTCCTATGAATTGGATTAAAAACGTGATTGCAGAAATTCTGAATCCTGAAAATGATTTTGTAGAAGAAGTGAAAACCAGTTGGTAAAAAAAAACCTTCAAGTTTTAAAATCTTGAAGGTTTTTTATTTTATCCGAAAGCGTTAATTCCGGTAATATCCATGCCGGTGATCAGCAAATGAATATCGTGGGTTCCTTCGTAAGTGATGACGGATTCTAAATTCGCTGCATGACGCATCATCGGGAATTCTCCCATAATTCCCATTCCGCCAAGAATCTGTCGGGATTCTCTGGCAATGTCGATTGCCATTTTCACGTTGTTTCTTTTCGCCATTGAAATCTGTGCCGGCGTTGCTTTATGAGCATTTTTTAAATTTCCTAACTGAAGACAAAGCAATTGTGCTTTGGTAATTTCGGTTAAGAATTCGGCTAACTTTTTCTGTTGTAATTGAAATCCTGCAATTGGTTTTCCAAATTGTGTTCTTTCTTTTGAATACTGAACTGCCGTGCAGTAACAGTCGATGGCTGCGCCGATTACCCCCCAGGAAATTCCGTACCGTGCAGAATTTAAACAGGATAAAGGTCCTTTCAAACCAGTGACTTTCGGAAATATATTTTCTTTAGGAACCTTCACATTATCAAAAACCAGTTCTCCGGTTTTCGATGCCCGGAGCGACCATTTATTATGGGTTTCCGGAGTGGTAAATCCTTCAAAACCTCTTTCTACAATTAAACCCTGAACTTTTCCTTCTTCATTTTTTGCCCATACTACAGCGATATCACAGAGTGGCGCGTTGGTAATCCACATTTTTGCGCCGTTTAATAAATAATGATCACCTTTGTCTACGAAATAAGTTTCCATTGAACTGGGATCGGAACCGTGATTGGGTTCTGTTAGCCCGAAAGCGCCAATCATTTCCCCATTGGCCAATTGCGGAAGAAATTTCTTTTTTTGTTCCTCAGAACCATATTCATTAATTGGAAACATGACCAAAGAACTTTGAACAGAAGCGGCTGAACGAACCGCAGAATCTCCTCTTTCAAGCTCCTGCATTATGATTCCGTAGGAAATTTGATCTAAACCGGAACCGCCATATTCTTCCGGAATATAAGGACCGAGTGCTCCGATTTTCCCTAATTCTTTCATAAGGTTTGGAATATCGGTATGATTTTGTGCTGCCTCATCAATTTTGGGCATTACAAAACTCTCCACCCAATCGCGAACAGATTGGCGGATAAGTAAGTGTTCCTCAGTAAGTAAACTGTCAATTCCGTAATAATCTGGAATGGAATTCAGTGGATAGTATGACATATTATTTAAGTTTGTCCTAATTTAGGATATTTTAAAATTTTAAGGAAATATTTACCGAAAATTTATCGTTTTAACTGTATTATAAATTTATTCCCTTATTCTTTAGTCACGAAACGATATATGCAGGCTCTTTGTCACGAAGTGACCAAAGGTCTAAATCATGGTATTTCAGAAGGAGGACTTTTAAACTATTTTCAGGAAAACGAAAAATTACTCAGTCGAACGTTATTTCGTTTTAAATTTTTTATCAAAACCGGTGCAGTCTACGGGCTTCAAAATAGATCCTTCATATCTAAGTTTTGCAGGATTTACATAATTCGATTTGTTTCCGTCTGTTTTCTGCTCGCCGATTCCTTCGATGATATTTCCTTCTTTTTTAAGAAAATAGATTTCGCGGTCAGAAGTTTTTCCTTCCGCTTCAAAAGTGTAAACCAGTTTTAAAGTATCCCCATTTTGATTACCAACAATGTCACCGATGGAACTGTCCTTTTCGAAATTTTTATAGTGCATTTTTCCCGTAATAGTACCCAGATTATCTTCCAGAGAAACAAAGAGCGAATCCTTCCCAGTTGCCGTCATATAGCAGGTTTGTAGGGTAGAGGACTCGATAGGTTCATTGGTTTCGGGAATAACAGTCAAAGAATCTTGAGTTTCGTTAGTAGTTACGACATCAGCAGTTTTTTTTTCACAACTTAACATAGTGAACATCATAAGCGCAGAAAGAAATAGATTTTTCATAGGATATTTTTCTAATTAATTGTTAGGTATAAATTTAGTAATTTTAATTTAAAGTGAATATATTATGTTAAATTCAAGTTCAATCTGAACATAATAACAGATCATCAGGAAGAAGAAGTTTATAATTACTATTTATACCCATTATTTACTAATTTAACTGGATTTCTCTTTTATTCAGATGTCACCTTGGTCGTTCACCGGAATCGAGATGATTATACTAAATATTAATTTTACAATTAAAAGAAAAACCAACTTATCAAAATTTTAACTTTATTTTTCTAAATTTTTATTAACTATTTTTTTTTAATTTTATTAAAGTTGTAAAAATTTAAATATTCTCCGAAGTGTTTCGTTGTTAAAAATGAAAATTACTTCGAAATTCTCTAACCGCTGAGAATCGGCTGTATAATTTCATTTGGGATGAGCTCGGATTTATTAAAAATTCGAATTCTAAAAATATGTTGGAAAATCGCCTTAATGGCCGCACAAAAGATATTATGAAGATTTATAAAATATCCTATAATTTACATTATGTTAAATTGTATTTGTTTATTGAGCTAGATTATGATATCTCGGAATCTTTATTTAAATAACATTTGTAAAAATCAAACATGTAATAAAGTAAAAACACCGGAATCACTATTTTCCTTTATTTTAAGGAATTGATCAATCTCTAGTTCTAAGCTCAAAAAAAAAAAAATATTCTTATACAGAATGTTTTTAATCCCTACGAAACATTTCCGTAAATTTTCAAATAGAATAAAAAAAGAGCCTCCCAAATTGGAAGACTCTTTTCGATATTATTTGTTTTTCAAACATTTTTCTAAGAACTGATCCTGTTCCCACAACGTATGCAAAACATTTTCCTTGGCAGCGTATCCATGAGATTCTTTCGGTAAAAGAACCATTCTTACTGGCGCTCCTAAGTTTTTCAAAGCCTGGAAATATCTTTCCGTCTGCAAAGTAAATGTTCCCGGATTATTGTCGGCTTCACCATGAATAAGCAATAACGGCGTTTTCATCTTATCGGCTTGCATGAATGGCGACATGGTATTATAAATTTCGGGTACATCCCAGTAATTTCTCTGTTCGCTCTGGAAACCAAATGGTGTCAAAGTTCTGTTATAAGCGCCACTTCTTGCAATTCCACAAGCATAATCTTTGGAATGGGTCAAAAGATTGGCCGTCATAAACGCTCCGTAAGAATGCCCGCCAACAGCAACTTTCGTTCTGTCGATATATCCTAATTTGTCAACGGCATCAATCGCTGCTCTACCATCTGCAACCAGTTGCGTAATAAATGTATCGTTAGGTTCCGCTTTTCCTTCACCAATAATCGGGAAAGAAGCGTCATCTAAAACCGCATAACCTTTGGTCACCCAATAAATAAATGAGCCATAACTTGGGAATGTAAAATCATTTGGATTCTGGGTATTTTGTCCCGCAGTATCTTTGCTCACATATTCTCTGGGATAAGCCCAGATTAAAAGCGGCAATTTTTCCGTATGGTTTTTCCGGTCATAGTTTGCCGGTAAATAAAGCGTCCCGGTCAACTCTACTCCATCATTTCTTTTGTAGGTAATTACCTCTTTATATACATTTTTAATGCTTTCAAAAGGATTGGCAAAATGAGTAACGGCAGTTGCTTTACCGTTTTTAATGTTTCTTACAAAATAGTTTGGATATTGACTTGGCGACTGTTCTACCACTAATACCTGACCGTTTTTGGCATCTAAAATATCAACGATGCTTTCTTTCGACTTGGTTAATTTTGAAGTATAAACCCTCTTTTTAGACATCTTTCCCAGATCCAGTTCATCAATGAAAGGAAACTGACCAGCTTTGGTAAAACCTGATCCGATAAGATTGGCCTTATTATTTTTTACATCAATTACATTTCTGCCGAATTGATTTTTGGTTTCAGCGAAACTTCCGGGATCACTGTAAACATCCTGATAATTTCTGTCATCAATTATTTTAGATGAATTATCTTTTAGATTAATAAGATAAGTTTTAGAGTTTCGGGTATCATACCAGCTGTCAGAAACCACAGCGATATTACCATTTGACCAATCGATACCACTGAATCTCTGCTGGGTTTTGAAGAACGATTTTGGGGTGGTGTTAAATGGCGCTTCCCAAACAAAAAGCTCATCCCGGTAATCCACTTTTTTTGCCTGATCACCGCCGTCTAAAGCTTCTGCAAAAACCAATGTTGATGGTTGGTCAGCTCTCCAGCTGATATTTCTTTTACCAGTTCTTACCGATGAAAAACCTTTCGGCATAATTTCATTCAAAGGAGTTTCATTGACTACTTTTACTAAATTTCCGTTTTTGTCATAAACGGTAGAAGTCATTGGGAATCGGCTCAATGGAACAATATAGGAATACGGTTTTTGAATCGTTGTCAGCATTAAATAGTTCCCATCCGGTGAGAAATTAACAGAGGTGTAAATATCTGCATCTTTAAATTTCTGCTGATCTCCATTAACAGAAATCTTTACCAAATCAGATTTGGCCAGCGTTTCGAAGTTGGCTTCATCCTGTGGATTTTTTAATAAATCCTGGTAGGTTCTGTTTTGCGAAACTTTCCCGTCTGAATTAGAAACCGTAGGCCCGGTTGGCAGATTCTGTTTCTCATCGATTAATGCATTTCTATTGCTTGGAATTTGTTTAACCAAAAGGTTTTGTGAATCCGACATCCATACATAAGGATTTCCTAAGTTTGCATTGAGGGGTTGGTTTGAAATCTTTTTTGCGGTATTTGTCGCAAGATCTAAAATCCACAATTCAACCGCATTTTTTGTGGTATTGGTAAAAGCCAGTTTCTTCTCGTCTGGTGAAAAAGAAAGATATGCGATTCTTGCGTTCGCTGGCAAACCTTTTACCTGTGCTTCCGTTTTATCTTTTAGCTTACGTGTTTTCAGATTGTTCACATAAGTCATCGTACTCGAAATGTTGGTGATGGGATTCACTCTTAATCCTGCCAGTTTCATTTCATCCTGACTCAAATCGTCCAGGGATTTGTAAGTGTCCCGATAAGAGAAAATCATCTGTTCTCTTTTACTGTCCATAAAAACAGAAGGTGCACGCTCGAAATCTGCTAACTGCATAATTTCCGGAGAAGGTTTTTGATACGTAATGTTTTCCTGGGCACTCGCAAAAACTACAAAAAGTAAAGCAATTGCCGTAAGTCGTTTTTTCATAAATACTCTTTTTTTCAAAAGTATCGATTATTAATCTTTTAACCAAATATGCACTTAAATAAAACAAAAAAACCACCAAAACATAAATGTTAAATGGTGGTTTTGTGTTTTTTATTGACTATTTACCATCTCGATTCTCTCCGCTGAGAAATCATATTGTCGATCGAAAATTTCCGTGGTCCGAAAGTAAAAATGAGTGCAAAGATAGAAAGGAATAAAAGACTGCTTTCTTTTACCGTAAAAGGATCAGAAAAATGAACTCCGAAAGCTGCAATAGCCATCACCAACATCAGTAATAAACTTGCTGCGCGCGTGAAAAGCCCAATCATTATTAAAAAAGAACAAATCAGTTCCAGCAGGATGGCCAGAATTAATGTAGCACTTGATCCGATACCCAAAAAGTTATAAAACTGAATTTCACCCCCTGCCAGAAATTTTTCCAATTTGGGTAGTCCATGCAGAATAATCATGGCGATTGCTACAAATATCCTTACCAACAACATGATGATATTATTGATTGCTGGAATGTCTCTGGTCGAAGAAAAATAATTCATTTAATATAATTAGATAAGAAAATTAATAAAAACATCTAAAATACAAAATTTTAATCCAATTCGCTATCGGTAACCAAAATTTTTCAAATCTCTGTCATTTTTTCTCCAGTCTTTTTTTACTTTAACAAATAAAGTAAGGTGAATTTTTTTAGAAAAGAATTTCTCCAAATCGATTCTCGCTTCCGTTCCCACTTTTTTAATGGCGTCGCCTTTATGCCCGATGATGATTCCTTTCTGCGTGTCGCGTTCTACGTAAATCACTGAATCTATGAAGATCATTCCATCGGTCTCTTTGAACTGCTCGGTTACTACTTCTACGGAATAAGGAATTTCTTTTTCATAATTCAAAAGAATTTTTTCCCGAATGGCTTCGTTCACAAAGAACCTTTCCGGTTTATCGGTATATAGATCTTTGCCATAATACGGCGGATTTTCGGGAAGCATCGATTTTAATTTAGGCAAAATCACTTCAGTATTAAACCCAGTTAGAGCGGAAATCGGTAAAATCTCTGCTTTTGGAATCTGTTCGTGCCAAAATTCCATTATTTTTTCGAGATCGGTTTGATTGGAAGCATCGATTTTATTCACCAAGATCAAAACAGGAACCGGAATTTTATTCAGTTTTTCAACCAAAAATTCGCTGTGCTCTGTTTTATCAGTAATATCAATAATGAATAGAAAAACATCTGCATCCTGTAAGGAATCCTTTACAAAATCCATCATTTTTTCCTGAAGTCCGTATTTTGGATCCAAAACTCCGGGCGTATCAGAAAAAACAATCTGTAAATCCTCTTCATTATAAATTCCGAAAATACGGTGTCTTGTGGTTTGTGCTTTCTGTGTTACAATCGCCAACTTCTCTCCCATCAATTGATTAAGAAGTGTCGATTTTCCGGCGTTGGGTTTTCCTACGATATTTACGAATCCTGCTTTATGCGTGCTCAAAGTATAAAAATTTTAAAGTAAGGGCAAAGTTAATGAATTTTGGTGGGTGTTTATTTTATTCTTTGATTTAAAATCACGAGAATGACCAAACTATATTTTTCGTTTTTCAAAAGGCATAATTATTTCATTATCCAAAATCTTAAATTATTTATTATGAGATCAATCTGGAACGGAGCAATTGGATTTGGACTGGTAAATATTCCAGTGAAAATGTATTCTGCAGTAGAAGACAGCAATCTGGATTTGGATATGCTGGATAAAAGTGATTTCTCAAATATCAAGTTTAAACGCGTCAACGAGAAAACAGGTAAAGAAGTAAAATGGGAAAATATTGTCAAAGGATATCTGTTGGAAGACAAATACATTGTTCTGGATGCCGAGGATTATACAGCAGCAAGTCCCGAGAAAACAAGAGTATTCTCTATTGAACAGTTTGTAAAAGAAGCCGAAATTGATTCTGTTTTTTTCGAAGTTCCCTATTTTCTCGAACCGCAGAAAAATGCGGAGAATGCTTATAACCTTTTATTAAAAGCACTTCAAAAAACGAAAATGGCAGGAATCGGTACCTTTGTAATGCGGGACAAAGAAATTTTCGGAATGATTCGCCCTTATGACGACAAAGTTCTTATTATTAACAGATTGAGATTTGCCCAGGAAATTCGAGATTATAAAGATTTAAAAATTCCGGATCAGAAAAGCCCAAAAGAAGGAGAGTTAAAAATGGCAGTTTCACTGATCGAACAAAACTCTGAAAAGTTTGAACCCACTGCTTTTAAAGATACTTATGCTGAAGATTTAATGAAAATTATTAAACAAAAAGCAAAAGGCGGAAAAGTTAAGAAAATTGAGGAACAAGCTGAAGACAGCGGAAAAGTTGTCGATTTAATGGCGCAGTTAAAAGCCAGTTTAGAAAATTCAAAAAAGAATAAAAAAGTCTCCTGATGATGCCACTCGAAGAATACAATAAAAAACGGAAATTCAACGAAACTCCCGAACCGGAAGGAAAAGAAAAGAAATCAGACAACAAATTGATTTTCGTTATCCAACGGCATTCTGCGTCCAGATTGCATTATGATTTCCGTTTGGAAATGGACGGTGTTTTGAAAAGCTGGGCTGTTCCGAAAGGACCTTCGCTGAATCCTGAGGATAAAAGACTGGCGATGATGACGGAAGACCATCCTTTCTCTTACCACGATTTTGAAGGAACTATTCCCGAAGGAAATTATGGTGCAGGCGAAGTTGAAATATGGGATTCGGGCACTTACGAGCCTTTGGAAAAAGTAGAAGGAAAATCTGATGACTTGATCATGCGTCACGAACTGCATCAAAATTCCTTAAAATTTATTCTTCACGGTAAAAAATTAAAAGGAGAATTTGCTTTAGTAAAGATGAAAAATTCCAAAGATCCAAATGCCTGGCTGTTAATTAAACACAAAGATCAATTCGGATTGGAGGAATATGACGCTGAAGAGCACGTTCCTGAAAAATCAAAAGTTACGTTACGAGAAGAAAACCGTCCAGGAAAAAAAAAATAAAGATCCCAAATAAAGACCCGAAAACATTCAAAAATTATACGCCTTCACTGATTGGTGAAAAAAAATTGAAAGATTTTATTAAACCCATGTTGGCGCAAACGGGAGAAAAAGCCTTTGACAATAAAGATTGGGTTTTCGAAATTAAATGGGATGGTTATCGTGCTGTAGCTGATTTAAGGGAATCTGTAATTCAATTTTATTCCCGGAACGGACTCTCCTATTCTGATAAATTTTCGAAAATCGTTAACGCTTTAGATCATCAAAATCATCAGATGGTTTTAGACGGTGAAATCGTTGCTTTTAATAAAGAAGGAAAACCTGATTTTCAAATCTTACAAAAAATAGGAGAAAATCGGGATTTGGCGATGACATATCAGATTTTCGATTTGCTTTGGCTCAATGGGCATTCCACTGAAAATTTAACTTTAGTTCAACGTAAAGAATTGCTGAAAGATGCTTTAACAGAAAATGATGTGGTTAAATATTGTGAGCATATTCCCGAAAATGGAATTGATTTTTTTGAGCAAATCAAAAAGATGGAATTAGAAGGAATGATTGCAAAAAAAGCAGACAGTATTTATTCGGAAGGTGTTCGTTCGTCAGACTGGCTGAAAATAAAATTACAGAATACAGAAGATGTTCTAATTTGTGGATTTACAGAACCGAACGGTGCCCGGAAGAATTTCGGTGCGCTGATTCTGGGAACTTTTACCGATGGTCAATTAAAATATTGCGGTCATGCCGGGACAGGTTTTTCTGATAAAATTTTAGATTCTTTGCATGAATTGTTTAAACCGTTAATGATCGAAAACTGTCCGTTTGAAGAAGTTCCAAAAACCAACGCTCCAGCGACCTGGCTGAAACCGGAATTGGTTTGTGAAATAAAATATACCGAAAAAACACAAGATGAAATTTTCCGACATCCCGTTTATCTGGGACTTCGCAGTGATAAAGACAAGGAGGATTTAATGAATGAAAAAGAAGAAGAGATTGAGAATTCATCTTCATTAAAAATTGAAATTAATGAAAGCAAAGTTCAAAGAGATTCAACAAAAGTGAAAACGAAGATGACGAAAGCCGTTACTCTGACCAATCAAAACAAAATCTATTTCCCGGAAAGTGGCATTACGAAAGGAGAAGTTATTGCGTATTACCAATCTATAGCGAAATATATTTTACCCCATTTAAAAAACCGTCCGCAATCACTGAACCGTTTTCCGAACGGAATCGGCGGTTTAAGTTTTTATCACAAAGATGCCGGAAACGACGCCCCTGACTGGATTGAGAAAGTTTCAATCTTTTCGGAATCGAATGAAAAAAACATTGAATATTTAATCTGCAATACACCAGATGATTTGGCTTATTTAAATAATTTAGGCTGTATCGATTTGAATCCCTGGAATTCTACGGTAACAGATTTGGGTAAACCAACCTGGCTGGCTCTGGATTTGGATCCGTCAGAGAAAAACACTTTTGACCAGGTTATTGAAACTGCTTTGTGTGTAAAAGAGATTTTGGATTTAGCAAAAATTAAAGGCTTTTGCAAAACTTCCGGAAGTTCGGGAATTCATATTTTCATTCCCATGGCTGCGCAGTATGAGGTCGAACTGGTGAAAAATTTCGCCCATCTTTTAATGCAGAAAGTGCAGCAAAAACTACCCGATCTAACTACTTTAGAGAGGAATTTGAAAAAACGGGATAAGAATAAAATTTATCTGGATTATCTGCAAAACCGCACCGGTCAGACGTTAGCGAGTGTTTACAGCGTTCGTCCAAAACCTTTCGCACCGGTCTCAATGCCTTTACTTTGGGAAGAACTGAAGTCTTGTTTAAAACCCACCGATTTCAATATTCATAATGCTTTGGAGCGTATTAAAAAGAATGGCGATTTGTTTAAACCGGTTTTAGGAAAAGGAATTGATATGTTGAAAGCTTTGAAAATTCTCTCTGAAATTTAATGAAAATCTATTTTTGAATCTGATAAGAATTGCACACAGTCATTCGCCCATAATTCATAAGTCAGTTCAGACGGATGAATTCCGTCACTGAAAAAATCTGCAATCGTTTGATCTTCTTTCATTTTTCCCAACCATTCCTGCACGTTTATTTTCCTGGTCGGAAAATAAACGTTTTGGTTTTTTAAAACTTGCATATTAAGGTAATCCGCCAATAAATCTTTGTGATTTCCCAACACCGATTTCATTTGTTTTGTAAATGCGGGAAATGTTTCAATAGTTGGTAAATGCGGAAATAAAATCGGAGTTTCAGGAAATTTATTCTGTAAATTTTCGATGAGAAACTGAATGTTTTTAGTCCATTTTTTGGGTTGAGTCAATTCAAAAGTATCATTGCCGCCAATTCCGATAACGATTAAATCGCAAGTAATTTCCCTGATCTGCGGAACAATTTTTTGGTGAATTTTTTCTACGTTATAGCCAGTTTTAGCATACACTTTCCATTCTATATTACATTGAACTAAAGCACTGAATGCTCTGGAGAAATGCCCGGCAAAGCTGTTTTTGTGAAAATCTGATCCTACACCGGCAATCGAACTTTCACCAATAAATAAAATCTTTAAATTTTTGTCGGCGTTGATATTGACAAAACCTTCGGGATCTTTTGCTTCGGGGAGAAGCGGTATTTGCTTCCTTATTTTTTTTCCCTGAAAATAAATTACCGGTAACAGAGGAATCGACTTTAATAAATGGATTAAAAACTGTTTTCCCATTCCAATTACTTTTCAGTTATTTTTTAAAAACGACCGGCAAAATCTCATTTTCTGTCAAACCATATCTTCTGCGGTCTTCATTGGAAAATTTCTTTGAATAAAAGTTGATATCAACGTCAAAACCCGCTTTTTTCAGTCGGTCGAAATAATCCATTCCGTACCAGCGAACGTGGTCGTACTGGCCAAAATGTTTTTGTCTTTCTTTCGGATCTGTGATTGAAAAATCTTCGTACGTTTTTTCTAAAGAATTCTTCATCGGAACCTGAAAAATTCCCCAACCGCCTTTTTTCATGACCCGATATAATTCGCTCATTGCTTTTTGATCGTCCCCGATATGTTCTAAAACATGATTGCAAAAGACGATATCGTAACTTTCATCTTCAAAAGGTAAATCCAGAATATCTGCTTTTACATCGACGATCGGCGAATATAAGTCGGCAGAAGTATAATTCAGATTCTTCATTTTTTTGAATTTTCTCAGAAATTCCTGCTCCGGTGCAATGTGAAGAACTTTGTAATTTTCAGTAAAAAAATCGGTTTCATTTTGAAGATACAGCCACATTTGCCGGTGACGCTCCAAACTTAATGTTCCCGGTGACAAAGCATTTTCTCTTTGCTTACCGTAACCATACGGAAGGAATTTCCGGTACGATTTCCCGTCGATCGGATCGGTGAATTTTGTTCCTTTAAAAAATAAATAAATGACAGGCCGAAGAAAAATGCTTAAATTAATAAGCATTGGTCTTGGTATCTTATTTAAAAGAAATTTAGTGATTTTTTTCATTAAAAATCCATTGTAAATGGTTTTTCTTCATCACTTATAATTCCTAAAGCTTCATAAATATATTTGTAGGTCGACAATAAAACCGGTTTTCCGCCGATAATACAAACATCGTGTTCGAAATGAGCTGATGGCGACATATCGAGCGAAGTTACCGTCCAGCCGTCATCATGGAATTTTACTTTTTCAGTACCTAAATTAACCATAGGTTCGATGGCAAGAGCGATTCCGTCTTTTAAAACTTTACCGCTTCCTTTTTTACCATAATTGGGAACTTGCGGATCCTCGTGCATTTTACGGCCTAGACCGTGCCCGACTAATTCACGGACAACTCCGTAACCATGAGCTTCGCAATAGGTTTGAATTGCGTTGGAAATATCTCCTACTCTTTTTCCGCGAACGCATTGTTCAATCCCTTTGTAAAGGGATTCTTTGGTGATTTTGAGAAGTTGTTTAATTTCAGGTGCAACCTCTCCTACTTCAAATGAGTAAGCGTGATCACCATAAAAGCCGTTCATAAAAACGCCACAATCTACTGATAAAATATCTCCTTCAAGTAAAGGTTTTTCATTTGGTATCCCGTGTACTACTTCAGCATTTGGGGAAATACATAAATTTTTCGGGAAACCGTACATTCCTAAAAAAGCAGGCTCTCCGCCGTGATCGCGAATAAATTGGCCCCCTAAATTATCAAGATGCAAAGTAGTTACGCCTGGTTTAATTTCTTTAGCCAGCATGCCCAGAGTTTTGGAAACCAGTTGGGCACTTTCCCGCATTAAGCGAAGTTCTTCTATTGTTTTTAACTGTATCAATGTATTGTAATATCTTAAAAGTTAGAGAAAGAAAAATGTAAACTTTAATTATAATTTACCAGAACAATCCTTTCTTTTTATCTTTTTTTATTTTCGAATAAGCCAGGACTTCTTTGCCATCTACACGGAATTCGATTCTTTCGTTAATGATATTGTAGATTTCGCCCCAACCTGGGAATCCACCAAGGTTCCGGTCGTCGATGAAAAGGTCGGCATCAATTTTTCGGGACGCATTTTCATGATCGAAAATTTCGCCTTCAAAACTTGAATTAACCGCATAAAACTCAACGCCATTTTTTTTGCAAAACTCAACTGCTTCCTCCAAAGTTTTGCCATGCCGATAAGTCCAGAGAATCAGTCTGTAACCTTCCGACTGTAGTTTTTTTAGGGTTTCAAAAGCAAAAGTTTTTGTTTTTCCAATTCCGGGATATCCATCATCTACGATTGTACCGTCAAAATCGATAGCAAGTTTTTTACTGTTTTTCATTTTTTTCTAAATTTCAATGGTGCAAAGATAATAAATTTAGCACGTTGAAAAGATGTTCGCATCGATTAGTGGATTCTTTATAAAAATAAAAAAGCCAAAGAAGTGATTCACTTAATTGGCAATATAATTGACATGAATGAAAATCTACGATTTAATCCATTTGAATTGGTATTCCTGATCAGGCGTTGAAATTCTGTCGGTGATTCTTTGTAATCTTCCCGGCAGTTTCATTAAATATTCCTGTGCTTTTTCCGCAGATTCCGTCAATCCGGTAATATGTTCGATTTTCCAGTCTTCCAGAAGTTCTGATAAAATATTGATGTAATCCTGTCCTGTATAAACCATGGCGCGCTGTGCTGCATCTGAGAAATGTCCCCAAAGTTCGCCAGCTTTCTGACCGGATTCGCGCATTAAATGGGCAGGCATTACTATTTTTTTTCGCATCATATCTTCGAAAGCCAACATCATTTCTGAAGGATCGAGTTCGAGAATTTTGGTCACAAAATGTTTGTACGCTTTTGCATGTCGCGCTTCATCAGCAGCAATCACCCCACACATTCTGGAAAGTTTTGTGTTTCCGCTTTGTTTTGCCAAGGATCCTACTCTTCTGTGGGAAATATTAGTCGCCGTTTCTTGAAAACTGGTATAAACAAAATTGCGGTATGGATCCATCGTCGTTCCGATATCAAAACCGTCCTGAATCAAATATTGCGTCGTGATTTCAACTTCGCGCATATTTACACGGCCGCATAAGTATAAATATTTATTGAGCAGATCGCCGTGGCGGTTTTCTTCTGCGGTCCAGCTTCTTACCCATTGTGACCATCCGGTTCTTTCTTCCTGGTTTACGCCGTCAATCCCCATAATCCACGACTCATAACTAGGCAATGCCTCTTCGGTAATACAATCACCTATTAAAGTTACAAAAAGATCGTAACCCATTTCCTGTGCATAAGTTTGCAGTTCTTCAACATCATATTTAAAACTATCTGCAGACGGATCCGGCAAAAAATCAGTGGGTTGCCATATTTTTTCTACTGGAGTTAGATAGGAGTCAATAAACTCGTCGACATTTTTGCCTAAAGTTCTCATTACTTCTAATCTCATCATTTTATTATACATCTTCACTCTTTTATATATTAGGCAAATATAATTTAAAAATATTATCTACTGCATAATTAACAGAAAAAACAAATGAAATATCTGTCATTTCAATAGTCAATTTGAAGCTTTTTTAACTTACTAATACTTCTCCGGTCATTATAGGAGGAATTTCAATTCCCATCACTTTCAGAATTGATGGTGCGACATCACCTAATTTCCCGGGTTTTAACTTCCAGTTTCTGTCTTTATCCATAACGATTAAAGGGACTAAGTTTGTTGAATGCTGCGTATTAGGACTTCCATCAGCGTTCAGCATTACATCTGAATTCCCGTGGTCTGCGAGGATAAAAACGGCATAACCATGTTCATAAGCGGTAGTTGCAACTTTCGAAATGCACTCATCTACAACTTCCGCGGCTTTAACTGCGGCGGAAAAAATGCCGGTATGGCCAACCATATCGGTGTTGGCGAAATTTAAACAGATAAAATCTGCCGATTCCTGTTCAATTTTTGGAAGTATTTTTTCGGTAATATCGTACGCAGACATTTCCGGTTTAAAGTCATAAGTAGGAACATCTTTAGGGCTTGGACACAACAACCGGCTTTCTCCGACGAATTCTGCTTCTCTTCCACCGGAAAAGAAAAAGGTTACATGAGGATATTTTTCTGTTTCTGCAACACGGATTTGGGTTCTGCCGTTTTTTTCTAATACTTCACCCATCGTTTCGTGTAAAACTTCTTCGTCGAAAACTACATGAACATTATTATACTTTTTATCATAGTTAGTCATCGTGACATAATACAGATTCAACGGATGCATTCCATATTCAGGAAACTCCTTTTGTGAAAGAACTTCTGTAATTTCCCGACCACGGTCTGTTCTGAAATTAAAGCAAAATACGACATCATCATTTTCAATCTTGGCAACTGGTAAACTGTTGTCTTTCAGACAAATAATTGGTTTCAAAAACTCATCGGTAATCTCCTGGTTATAAGAGTTTTCGATCGCTTCCAGAACATCTCTGGTCGGTTCGCCTATTCCATTGACCATTGCGTCGTAAGCCAATTTTACACGTTCCCATCTTTTATCACGGTCCATGGCGTAATATCTTCCAACAACCGTTGCCAACTGTCCGGTGCTGGCTTTCATATGATCCAGGAGTTCCTGTATAAAACCTTTTCCTGAATGTGGGTCGCAATCCCGGCCATCAGTAAAGGCATGAACGTAAACGTTTTTGTCTAAACCAAATTCGTGAGCAGCGGTGAGCAAACCTTTCAAATGATTAATATGGGAATGTACCCCACCATCTGAAACTAAACCTATGAAATGAACATTTTTATTATTTTCTAAAGCATATTCAAACGCTCTGGTGATCGTATTTTCCTTTCCTAAAGTAGCATTTTCAACCGCCATATTGAGTTTTACCAAATTTTGGTAAACAACTCTTCCGGCTCCTAAGTTCATGTGCCCAACTTCAGAGTTTCCCATTTGTCCGAAAGGCAATCCTACAGCAATCCCACTCGCTTCCAGCGTAGTATGCGGGAATTTTTCATAACAGGAATCGATAAAGGGAGTATGGGCCTGAGCAATGGCAGAAACTTTGGGATCCAATCCTATTCCCCAACCGTCGAGTATCGCTAAAATGGCTTTTTTTGACATTTTTATTAAATTTATGATTGAATACAAATTTAGTGATTTAACACTTATTCGGCGACTGATTTTAAAGAATCTTAGATAATTTATGACTGCCAATCCAGCAATTTTTCAAATGCTTTTCTGGCAGCGTTCCGAAAATAAACTTCACCACAATATTGGTAACCCAGTTTCTCTAAAATTTTCAGCATCGGATAATTATCGAAGTTAGTATCTACTTTAATACTCAAAATATTTTGTGAAAGGGCAAATTTTTCAATTTCTTTAAAAATGTGGGTGGCAATTCCTTTTCCTGCAGATTCCCTGGAAACTGCGACACGGTGAACTACGATGTATTTTCCATCAGACAGCCATTTTCCTTCGATACTTTCGTAAGCAGGTTCGATGTCGGAAATCACTGCTACATATCCCAGAATGTCATGATCCGAGGTTAAGACAAATCCGTAATTCTTTTGAATATCATTTTCTATTGTTTCCGGATTAGGATAGCCGTCTTGCCATTGGGTGCTTCCGTCATTTTTCCGCCTTTCAATGGCTTGTTGCAGGATTTTCCAGATTGTTTCTTTATCATCTGAAACTGCTTTCCTAAAATGGAACTGTTCTTCTAATTTTGACATTGACTTTGATTTTTCTTTTACAAATTTAAAGAAGATTTTATTCTCATTAAAAATAGCAGCATTTTGCTGATTCATTATTTTAAAAATTAAAAAAATAAATCAAATCAAAAAAGAAATCAGCTGTGTTCAGGAAATTTGGATTTATCGGAAAGTAGTGTGTAAAATTTATTTCATTGAATGGTTAAAAAAACAGAAACCATAAATCATAATATAATATAGTATAATTCATTGGAAAACGATTTGAATGTTGAAGACTTCAATTCAAAACAACAAAAAACCGATTAAATAATAATCGGCTTAATGTTTTTTTTACCATTTGTGTTTTGGTCGTACAAAAGTAAACTTTAGTTATAGTAAATAAAAGGGTGAAATCACCCTATTTTAACACATATGATGTTTGATGGCAAAAAGCACAATTCCTACTCTGGTTTTTACGTTCAGTTTTGCGAAGATTGAGTCTCTGTATCCGTCTACAGTTCTTGGGCTCACACACATTTGCTCTGCAATTTCCTTATAGGTGAGTTCAGAGCAGGCCAATTTAATAAATTCTACCTCGCGGTCCTTTAACGAACTGTTTATTTCTTGATTTATCTTTTCTTCGGTTTTTATTTTCAGAAGACTTTGGGTTACGATATCGGTATAGAAAATTCCTTTTTCATGAACGATGTTTATAGCATCAAAAAGAATATCAGGCGACATATCTTTGAGCAAATACCCTTTTGCTCCTGCTTTCAACATGCTTATAATAGTGCTTTCATTATCTTCCATCGTTAAAGCAATCACCTTTAGGTCGGGATAATTTTTAGTAAGTTCGAGGGTTGTTTCGATACCGTTTTTCCGGGGCATATTGATGTCCATTAAGACTACTTCAGGAAGTGTTTTCCGGTGGTCGAGCTGTTTCAGAAAATCTTCGCCATTAAAGCAATTCATTACCACTTCAAATTTTGGATTAAATGAAATCATGTTTTCAATGGCCTTGGAAACTAATTTGTGGTCATCTACGATTGCTATTTTTATTCTTTCCATGGTGTGGGTTTCTTGTAGGTGATGGTAATTTCGGTTCCCAGATTTTCTGTAGAATTAATCTTAAAAGTGGCATCGATTAGTTTTGCACGATTCTTTATATTTTCTAATCCACTTCCATCATTTCTATGTTCTGCATTAAATCCTACCCCGTAATCATTAATATTAATTTCAGTGAAATTGGGATGATCGTCAACTTTTATCAAAACTTTATTTGACCGGGCATGCTTTATCACATTGTTGATCGACTCCTGTATAATTCGGAACAGAATTAAAGCATGATCAGAATTAATTTCCAATTCGTGATTATTGATCACGTACTCTACTTCCAGCAAATCCAGCCGTTCGATTCTGGAAATTTCTCTTTCTAATGATTCAACAAATCCAAAATGCCTTACTTGTTTACTGATAAATACTTTAGACAAGTTTCTGATGTCCTGAATACATTCGCCAATCAAAAGATTAATTTCATGAGCAATGTTTGTTTTTTCTTCTTCGTCGGCACGGGCGAGTTTGTTGGTCATCAGTCTTGCCACGGATAGCTTTTGTCCCAAATCATCATGAAGTTCCTGTCCTATATAATTTAAGGTTTGTTCTTTAATTTCTACCTGGGAAATTGCCAATTCCTGTTCAAAAAGAGCTTCTTTTCTTTGTTGAGATAAAAGAAGTTCAGATTTTTTTTTGATGAAAATCCCATACACTAAAACCATCATTAAAATTACAATTAAAATGATAAAAGTGGTAATAGTAAGCAGAAAATCAGTTTCTGTAAGATTCACTTTTTAATATTAATATTTTTTGCAAAAAAGATTCCCATTATCAAAATAGAATACCCGATAACATTCACAATGAATAAAATTATGAAAAAAATATTGATATTCATCAGTTGTATCGCAGTATTGCTTATTATTAGTAAAGGAGCTACTCCTAAGTAAATGGACATCAGGCCGATACAAGCCCAAAACGGGTAATAAGATTTGATATTAAGAATTTTATCTGAATTAAAGGTCTCACGCAAAACCAAAAAAATATTAACCGTCAGGAGAATGACTTCAATAAAATAAAATTTAAAAGGGAATTTATTAAAGAAGTTTTCAGAAAAAACTGCAAATGATATATAACTTGCGATAAAGATTATTATAATAATCAAGTTTATTTTTTTGGATTTTTCTAACTCTAAGATGCGGCGGAAATATAAAAAGAACAGTAAAAATACACCGAAATTAACTCCTACGGTATAAATAGGGATACTATTAAATTGGTTCGTAAAAATATGCATCGTAAAATTAAAAGTATCCAGGCATGCTACTATTCCACCGGCGATCATAAAATAAATAATGCCTTTACCAAGTTTATTTCTTTTCGTTAGTAACAGTATAAAAAAAATCACTACCAGTGAAATTTGGATTACACTTGCTACATCTCTGTTCCATTCAATCATTTTAATAAGGAGGATAGAGTTGTCCGAAATTTAAACCCGGTAAATCCTCCGGATTAGAAACTTTTTCCGAATTTTCTTTAGCGGCATCCATATCTTCTGCGGAAAAGAATATGGTTTGATAGCCTTTGTAAAGTGGATTTAACCGTGGGTCAAATTGATCTTCGGGATATTTTCCTAAAGTGATTCTGATTCCTTTGTTTTTAATGCCCCTTTTTTCCATGCCTTCGCGGATCATATTAATATACTCCTGTAAAATTTCTAAATCATAAGTATAATACTTAGAATCCGGTTTTTCAGGTGATCGTTTTGCATTAATGGCTGCATAATTGGTTTTGTCGTATTCTGTTGCCAACAGATCACTTTCTTCCTTTGGAATCAAATGTTTTTCTAATTCACTCATTGCTAAATATGTTTTAATAGTAACAAATTTAAAGTATATTAGTTGAAACTGGTGGGTGAAAACACCCAATCCGGTAGTTTTTTTAAATTATTTTTCCGAAACTTCCCCTCTTTTGTTAATAAAGGATAATTTCCTTAAATTTCGGAACTCATTTCTTTGAAGAATTGAACCTTAAATCAATAAACGAATGCAAAAATTTTCTCCCATTGCCGAGAGTTACCAAAAAATAAAAACCGGTTTACCGGATAACGTTCAGCTCGTCGCAGTGTCTAAGACTCATCCGAAAGAAATGATCCGGGAAGTTTACGATTTAGGACAAAGGGTTTTTGGCGAAAACAAAGTACAGGAACTGATCGAAAAACATCCGCAACTTCCGCAGGATATACAGTGGCATTTGATCGGCCATTTGCAAACCAATAAAGTCAAATATATTGCACCCTTTATCGATATGATTCAAAGTGTTGATTCTGAGAAACTTTTGGTGGAAATTGATAAACAGGCAGAAAAAAACCACCGGAAAATCAAAGTGCTCCTCCAGGTAAAAATTGCCGAGGAAGACACCAAATACGGTTTAGAAGTCCACGAAACCAAAGAATTGTATTTGGATTATCTCAATGGGAAATTTCCGAATATTATTATTTCCGGGTTAATGGGAATGGCGACATTTACAGAAAATAAAAACCAGGTCAGGAAAGAGTTTACCTTCTTAAAACATCTTTTCGACCAACTTTCGTCGCAGCAGAAACTCGATACGTTATCGATGGGAATGAGTGACGACTACCCTCTCGCTATTGAATGCGGTGCTAATTCTGTCCGTATTGGCTCCGCAATTTTCGGATCCAGAGAATATCTTTAAATTTCTCTTAGGTACGATTATTGCTAAGATAAAATCAAAATTCATATAATACTTTTTACTCAATCCATAAATTTTTATAATGCAAAAAATCTTAATTGTTGAAGATGAAAAATCCATTTCCGGCGTTCTACACAGCATTCTGTCAGATGAATTACCTGACTACGAATTCATTATCGCTGAAGATGGCTTAGAAGGCTTAAAACAAATAGAGAAGGAAGATTTCGCTTTGGTGGTTTCTGACATTAAAATGCCTAAAGTTTCAGGTACCGAACTTTTGAAACAGGCACTTCAAATAAAACCGGATACGACTTTCGTCATGATCTCAGGGCATGCCGATATCGATACTGCGGTAGATTGTCTTAAAGACGGTGCGTATGATTTTATTTCAAAACCTATCGATATCAACCGGCTGATTACAAGTGTTAGAAACGCTTTGGACAAAAGAATTCTGCAGAAAACAAATCAGCATTTAAAAATAGAAAATACAACTTTAAAGAAAAAAGTTAATAAAAAGTATCAGATGATTGGCGAATCTCCTGCGTTGAAGAAAATTCAGGATATGATTGAAAAAGTAGCGGCCTCAGATGCCAGAGTTTTAATTACAGGACCCAATGGCGCGGGAAAAGAATTGGTAGCTCACGCAATTCATGCACAAAGTGACCGAAGCAAAGGGCCGATGATTGAAGTAAACTGTGCGGCAATCCCATCAGAACTTATTGAGTCAGAGCTTTTTGGGCATGTTAAAGGCAGTTTTACCGGAGCAATAAAAGACAAACAGGGAAAATTTGAATTAGCCAATAATGGTACTATTTTTCTGGATGAGATTGGCGATATGTCACTCATTGCCCAGGCAAAAGTTCTTCGTGCCTTACAGGAAAGTAAGGTCTCACCTGTCGGCAGCGATAAAGAAATTAAAGTAGATGTAAGAGTTCTGGCGGCCACCAATAAAAATATGCAGGAGGAAATTAAAGCCGGAAAATTCCGGGAAGATCTTTATCACCGACTTTCAGTGATCGAAATTTATGTTCCCTCTCTGGATGAAAGAAAAGACGATATCAAACTTTTGGTGAAACATTTTGCCAAAATTATTTCTGATGAACATGGTACCGCTTTGAAAACCTTTGATGATAAAGCAATTAAAGCTTTGGAGAATTTCAGTTGGACAGGAAATATCCGGGAATTGAGAAATGTAGTTGAGCGTTTGATCATTTTAGGATCAAACCCGATTAATGCAGAAGATGTTGCTAGTTTTGTGAGAAAATAAAATCTGACTTTCTTATTATTAAAATAAGGATATTCTTAATAAAAAAACCAAAATACCGATTGTATTTTGGTTTTTTTATTTTTTTTAATAGTTTTTGGCACATTAGATGCTTTTTTTAGGATAAATAAAAAAGGAGTAAAAGCAATTCTGAATTTTCTGTCATGAAAAATAAAATCCCTGAACAAATTATCGGCGTAGAAAGTGAAGCAGTTTCAAAGATTAGTTTTGATAATAAGGAATTGGCCCGAATCCATTTTAAAAAAGTTAAAAAAAGATTTCTGGATATCAATTTCTGGGAACTTTTTGCAGGACAGGAAAAGGCAGAATTTTCTCTTCGTGACGAAAACGGTAATCTAATTTTAGGTCATCCCCAGGTCGGTAATTATATCAGCATCAAAGTTCCGCTGCTTCCCAACAGAAATGATGACGGACTCGACTGGGTGAAAATTGAAGTATATGAAGAGGAAGTTTTTGAGGATGATGAAGCTGTTTATCTGAGAGTTCGTCCCAGTTCAGACCCCACAAGCAGCAGCAATAAAATCACTCATTTTTTAGATTCATCGGCAACCTCCAATTTCATTATTAAAAGAAGCGGAAAAGAAATCTCGGCCGAAATCTATGCGAGAAATGAAGTTCCTAATTCAAAAGATAAGTCGATCTCAGAAAAGATCCGCAATAAAATAGTATCAGTTGGTGGAATGCTAATTGGCAGCAAAATTCAATGGGAAGCATTAACTAAAGGTTTAATTGAAAATGAATAATAAAGTATATATCGGGTGTTCAGGGTTTAGTGAAAGAATTTGGAAAGGATTTTTCTATCCGGAAGAATTACCTTCAAAAGAATATTTAAGTTTTTATTCAAAGCATTTGAATGCAGTCGAAATTAATTCTACTTTTTACAGAAAACCTACTTTGAAAACCTTGGAAAAATGGTTTGCTGAGACTGGAGGTGATTTTAAATTTTTCATCAAAATCCCAAGATTTATTTCGCATCTTAAAAAACTGACCGAAACGAAAACTGACACCCAAGAATTCTGCAATCATATTTCATCAGGTTTACAGGAGAAATTAGCGGGTTTTCTTTTTCAGCTGCCACCGTCTTTTAAATACAGCAAAGAGCATCTGGAAAAGGTAATCGATACGGTTGATAAAAAGTACCTGAATGTTGTAGAATTCCGACACGCATCCTGGTGGAATACCGAAGTTTTTGAAACTTTAAATAAAAATAAAATCGTTTTTTCCGGCGTTTCTATCCCCAAAGATATTCCGGATGATTTTATGATTAATAATGACGATTTTGCGTATTACCGTCTTCACGGGATTCCTGAAATGTTTAAATCTGAATATTCAGAATCAGAACTGAGTACTTTGGCGGCGGAGGTTCGAAAATTTAATGGAACTTCATTTATCTTTTTTAATAATACTTACGGAACCGCCGGAATAAAAAATGCGGTTTATTTGAATAAAATTTTTGTCTGATCCAGTTTAACTCTCATTCATATTACAAACAAAATCCTTTAAATAAAAATATATCTAGAAAGTTTGCAGTAAATTTGCCGCAGATTTTTTTTATATTATGCAAATTTTAAATCCCGTACACACCAAAAGATTATTTCAGTTAGCACTTCCCGTAATGATTACGCAAGTAGGACAGGTTTCTGTGCAACTTTTTGATAATATAATGGTTGGAAAACTTCTTGGTGCAGATGCTCTGGCTTCAGTATCGCTGGCCAATGGTGTGTTTTTCTCGGTTTTTGTATTAGCATTAGGTTTTTCACTGGCCATTCCGCCATTGGTTGCAGAAGCGCAGTCTCAAAATAATCACCACATGATCAACCGTATTTTTCGTCATGGTTTTGTGGTGAATATGTTTATAGGGTTGGTTTTAGTTATTCTGATGCTCTTTGCTTTGCCTTTGTTATACCATCTTGATCAGCCTGCGAATATCATTCCGGATACGGAAAGTTATTTACGGATAACCATTATCAGTATTCTGCCGTTTATGGCCTTTCAAACGATGCGTGAAGTTTCCGAAGGGTTGAGTTTTACCATAGGCGTTACCAAAGCAACCATTATTGCTAATGTCATCAACATTGTTCTGAATTACATTTTTATTAAAGGAGTCGGTATGGATTCTCTGGGGGTAGATGGTTCTGCATACGCCTCTTTTATCGCCAGAGTTTTCATGGTGGTTTTCCTGTTTTTCGTAATGAAAAAGAATCCTATGACCAAAAGGTATATGGAGGATTTCACCTTAAAAACAAAACTTTTTCAAAAGAAAATGTTCCGCAAGTTAGTCAAACTGGGATTGCCAACTGCCTTACAGATGTTCTTTGAAGTGACTGCATTTGCAGCAGCAGCTTTTATTTGTGGACTGATTTCTGCAAAAGATATTGCAGCGCATCAGATCGCCTTATCGATGGCTTCATTTACTTTTAATCTTTGCATCGGTTTCAGTATTGCGACGACCATTATGGCGGGAAATAGATTTGGAGAAAGGAATTATAAAGAATTAAGAAATGTCGGGATAAATAATCTGAAAATAGTGTTCATTTTCATGGTATTGTGTGGAATTATATTCATTGCGGGAAGAAATATTTTACCTACCTTTTTTACCAAAAAAGAAGATGTTGATGTCATTGTACTGGCCTCAAAATTATTAATAATAGCAGCACTTTTTCAGCTTTCAGATGGTTTACAGATTCTGTCTCTGGGAGTTTTACGCGGCATGCAGGACGTGAAAATCCCGAGTATCCTTACATTTGTTGCCTATTGGATCATCACACTCCCATTAGGATATTACCTTTGTGTAACCAGAGAAATGGGCGCCTATGGAATGTGGGTTGCTTTGGGTGTTGGATTGACGATTTCTGCATTTTTATTAATAAGAAGATTTTTGACGCTGTCACAGAGGAAAATTGATGCTGCGGCGGCTCAGTAAAAAAAGCCGGTATTGCGTCAAAAACGGTGGATCTGCAAATTTGTATTTCTCAGTTTGTCGCAAAGTGAAAAAAATTGATCTGTACGATAAATCTTTATTTTAAAGTGAAACCGAGAGCACTCGAAAAGTACTATTTCGTCTCTTCAACTCATCATTGTTGACTTAATTAATTTAAAGGATAGTTGTCAATCTTTGTGTTTTATCAAAACAGAAATGGACTGATTTTTTCACCAACAACACGACATTCCGTGAAACCATTTTTTTTAAGCATGAATCAACGAAACAGAAATTGCGTCTTAAAGCGGAATGAGAAAAGAAATTTGCCTTTGTTTTAAACAAAAATAGATTAAACTCGAAACTTTATTTTCACACCAATGATGAAAAGCAAAAAAAATCCCTGAACAAAATAATCTTCAGGGATTTATATTTAAACCGGTATTTATTCTGGATTTAAATTTTGCAGATGACTGTCTTCTGGATAAAGTTTTCTTAATCTTTCGATTTCTGCTGCTTCATCTTCTGCATCATGCTCGTGCTTTTTCAAATACTTTCTTCTGTTATTGATTTTTCGTTTTGAGATAATGTAGAACATTACCGGAACAATAATCAGGGTTAAGAAGGTCGCAAATGAAAGTCCGAAAATAATTGTCCACGCTAGTGGTCCCCAGAAAGAGACGTTATCTCCACCTAAAGAGAAATGCGGATTCAAGGTTGTTAAGAACGAAGCTACGTCAAAGTTTAATCCGATTGCCAAAGGAATCAATCCTAAAATCGCCGTGGTAGCCGTTAATAATACCGGGCGTAAACGTTCTTTTCCAGATTGTACGATGATTTCTTTTACCTCTTCCAGTTCCAGATCATCATGGGTTTCTACTCCTTTTTCCACTACTTTTTCATCGAGCTTGAGCACGAAGAAGTCCATTAAAACAATTCCGTTTTTCACTACAACTCCTGCGAGTGAAATAATTCCCATCATGGTCATTAAGATCACGAAGTCCATTCCAAAGATTGCTAAACCTAAGAATACTCCAGAGAAACTCAGTAAAATAGTCGTCATAATGATCAGCGTTTTCGATAGTGAGTTAAACTGGAAAACGATAATTGAAGTTACCAGTGACATTGCCAGGAAAAGAGCAAACAAAAGGAAATTCATGTTTTTGCCCTGTTCTTCCTGCTCACCACCAAAAGTATAGGTGACACCATCTGGTGTTTTATAGTTCTTTAATGACATCCGGATTTTCTGCACGATTTCATTCGAGTTAGCTCCTTTCAATACTCCGGAATAAACCATGATCGTACGGCTGTTGTCTTTTCTTTTAATTTTATTAAAGGTGTTATCCTCTTTCATTGTAGCAAAAGTGGACATCGGAACTTGAATCGTTCCGTTTGGACCTTGCAATGTAATTGGCTGGTTGAATAAGATGCTCGTATTTCTACGTTGATCCTGTTTCAGTCTTACTGCAATATCATAATCATGTTTCACATCTTTATACGTAGAGATATCTTGTCCAAACAAAGCTCTACGCAAAGTAATCCCAGTGTATGCGGTTGTTACTCCCAGATTACCTGCAGTTTCCCGGTTAATATCGATGATTAATTCCGGACTGTCTTTGTTGATATCAGACTGAAGTTTCTCAATTCCTGAAATGTTTTGTCCATTGATAAACGTAATCATTTTATTGGCTTCATTAAGTAACTGGTCGTAGTCATCACCTTTCAACTCAATTGAAATAGGATAACCAACTGGCGGGCCGTTCGCATCTTTTTCCACCGTGTACGCAAATCCCGGAATATCCGGAATCGCTTTCCGAATTTCCTCCATGACGTCGGCCGTATTGATTCCTTTTCTTTTTGCAAACTCTACATAGGTTACCGTAATTTTTGATTTAAACGGAGTATCAGCTTGTGAACCGGCATCAACCTGTGGATTGGTTGCGCCTTTCCCAACGGAAGTTACCATTGATTCTACCAGAAAATTTGAACCGTCCGGATTTTTATATTTTTGAAGAACCTGTAGAATTTTCCCTTCGACCTGTTTGGTTGCGATGTTGGTTTTGCCAATATCTGTTCCTTGCGGATATTCCATATAAACAATGGTTTGCTTAGGAATGTTTTCTGGGAAGAACAATACTTTTGAACGACCGATTCCCATCATCGCTCCGTAAAGGATAAATGAGAAAATCAAAATTCCAATCACTCCTAAAAAGGCATTTCTTGGTTTTTTACCATTTAATAAATTGCTGATAAAATCCTGATATTTCTCTGCCAAACTTGGGAAAAATGTATGCTGGAAATGTTCAATTCTGTCATGGAAGAACCCTTTGTAAAGCCAGATTGCAATAATTGCCAATGCCGAGAAAGTTACCACTCCGAAGAAATAAGTAACCCCGGTCACTAATCGTAAAATTCCAAAAACAACCATCAGAGTTCCAAAAATAAGGGTGTATTTTTTTGCCTGATTTTTTGAAATATTTTTATTTTCTAAAGTCATTGCACCACCCGTCATCGAAGCATTAATGATCAATGCCACAAAAAGCGAAGCCATCAAAGTAACCGAAATCGTAATTGGGAAATACTTCATAAATTCACCCATGATTCCCGGCCAAAGCAACATTGGAAGGAAAGCGAAAACAGTAGTTAAAGTTGAAGTAATTACCGGGAAGGCAATTTCGCCAATACCATATTTAGAAGCCAGTCTCCTTGGTAAGCCCTTTTCCATATTGGCGTAAACATTGTCTACGACCACAATCCCGTCATCTACCAACATCCCCAGACCCATTACCATTGCAAAAAGAACCATTGTGTTCAATGTAATTCCTGCCATTTGAAGAACCGCAAAAGCGATCAACATTGATAATGGAATTGCGGTTCCTACAAACAGTGCATTTTTCATTCCCATAGAGAAACTTAAAACGGCCATTACTAAAAGGATTCCTATTAAGATATGGTTTGCCAGTTCGTTCACCTGGTGTTCTACGGCCGAAGACTGGTCAGAAGTTAAAGTTACCTCCAAATCTTTTGGCAAATAGCTATTCCTGGCTGCTTCGATTTTCTCTTTAGCCTGATCGATCGCGGAAATCATATTGGTTCCTGCTCTTTTTTTCAAGTTAATCATGACCACATCTCTTCCCGATTCTCTCGCGAAAGTGGTTTTTTCTTTTTCCTGAAAATTTACGCTACCGATATCCTGGATCTTTATTCCTGGTTTTACCACGAAGTTCTTTAGATCTGATGGCGAAGAAATCTGTCCTTTAATACGGACGTTTTCCCGATTACCGTCTGTAACTAAATTACCTCCGGATATTGTTATGTTTTCATTTTTAACGGCACTGATTACCTGGTCGAAACTTACGCCCGCTGCATTCATTTTAAATAAATCCAGAGCAACCTCCACTTCATTATCATCAACTCCTAAGATCACGGCTTCTTTCACTTCCGAAATATCTTCTAAGTCATCTTTTAAATCTTCTGCATATTGTTTTAAAGTGAATTTCGGATAATTCCCTTTCAAGTTGATATTAAGAATTGGAAGTTCTTCCGAAATATTGAGATCGAAAACGCTGGGCTCTACTTTCGAACCGGAATCTAAACTTGGCCAATCCTGGCCTCCTTTTGCTTCATCTACTTTATCTTTAATGCGCTGCTTCGCTTCTGCGACTTTTACTTTCGCATCAAACTCAACTACGATCAAACCATAATCCTGAAAAGAGTTGGATGTTACTTTACTCACTCCGGAAATATTCTTGAATTTATCTTCAAGTTCCTTTGTAATTAATTTTTCGACATCCTCGGCAGAGTTTCCGGGATACACAGAGGAAATGTAAATATTGTTTTGAACCACCTCCGGGAAACTTTCCCTGGGCATCGAAAAGAATGAATAAATCCCCAGAAGTACAATGATGAAAGTCAGTACATAAACCGTCGTTCTATTATCAACTGCCCAACTCGAGAAGAAAGATTCTTTTTGGTGGTGTTTATTTTCGTTCATATTTTTTAATTAAAATCGAATTAATCTGAAATTTTTTATTGAGCCAACTTCACTTTCTGCCCGTCGCTTAGGTTTTTAGAACCATCGGTAATAATGATATCTCCCGCTTTTAGTCCTGTTGTAATTTCTACGGAATTCTCAGATTTTTCGCCAGGGTTTACAAATACTTTTTTAGCAACAGCATCTTTTCCTTTAATATTAGATGCGACAAAAACATAAGATCTTTTCGAGGCATCTTCGTAAATATACTGTTGTCCCACCTGAATGGCATTAGGATTTACATAATCCTCAATCTTCACCTGAGCTAATAAATTTGGTTTAATAACACCACCATTATTAGAAATCGGGATTTCAATTTTAAAGGTTCTGTTTGTTGGATTGATGTAGTTCCCAACCAATCTTACCGAAGAACTGATGGTTTGGTTTAAAGTTGGCAAGAATATTTTCGCAGAAGTTCCCTGTCGTACTTTCGCTAAATATGATTCCGGAACATCTGCTTCCACACGCATCGTTCCCAATGAGATTAATTTTACGATATCTGTTCCCGGAGAAACAATTTGTCCATTTTGGGTAATCACCTCATCGATAACACCACTGAAAGGTGCGACAATTGCGGTTTTTGCTAAATTTGCTTTTACAGCATCCGCAGCTCTTTCTAATCCGGCAGCTTGACTGTTAAGTGCGGAAACGGATTTTTGTGCAGCTTCATAATTTGCTTTTGCCTGAAGGAACTGAAACTCTGAACCAATTTTCTGTTTCCAAAGTGCGGCCTGTTTTTCATAAGCAATTTTCGATAAATTGGTATTGGATTGTGCAGCAGCAATTTGCGCTTTCATTGCAGTTACTCCATTTTGTGCCTGTAGATATTGATCGCGTAAACCACCATCTGCCACTCTGCCGATCACCTGTCCACTTTTTACATTCTGCCCTTTTTTAACAAATAAAGACAATGTTCCTGAGAACTGAGGTTGAACTTTTACATCCTGGTCAGTGGTTACATTTCCCTGGATTTCCACATTGTGCACGAAATTCGAAATTTCTAATTTCTGGGTAGAAACTACTCCGCTGGCATCCGGAACAACTCCCATAGAAACTAAGTTCTCATCGATGTTCAGCATGACCTGATTAAGACTGTCGATTTTGAATTTCTGACGCTCTTTATAAGCTTCAATTCCTTTGATGTCTTTATTCTTGATTAGAATTTCAAGTTTTTCGTCTTTTGCGTTATTCTCTTTCTTGCAGGAAGAAAGTCCGGTTAAAATAACAATTGGTATTAATATCTTTTTCATTGAATTATTTTAGAGTATTAGTTTTTGATTAAAGGGTTCCTAAAGCTTCGTCGAGTTTTGTTTTCGCTTGAATCAGCTCGATGGCCGCCTGATAATATTTTGCCTGTGAATCGTACAACTGTGTTTCACTTTGTTGAAGGTCGAAACTTGTTCCTAAACCTTCATTGAATTTGATTCTTTCTTTATTGTAAATGCTGGATGAAAGTGTGATTAATTCTTCAGAATTTTTGTAAGAATTGTAAGCGTTATTGTAATCAATCGTAGCAGCAAATGCTTTGTTACTCAGATCCCGTTTGATATCTTCTACATCCAGTTTGGCTTTTTCTAAATTTAATTTAGCCTGCTGGGTTCTCCAATGTCTTTGAAAACCACTAAAAATTGGAATATCTAACTGAACAGCCACAACCGATGTATTAAACCATTGTTGCGAAGATTTCAAAAAATTAAACTGATCACTGTAACCATTATAATTAGAAGCGACAGCAGCTGAAAGGGTCGGCAAAGATTTCGATTTTTCCAGTTTAAATTCCAGCTCTGAAAGGGTAAGGGCATTTTCTTTCAATCGAATGTCGATATGATTTTCATTATTAATGAAATTAGTCATATCCACTAACGTTTCATTTTTTTTAATGAGTTGGTCTAATGTTGAAGTCAATGTCAATTTATCTTCCAACGGATATCCCATTAAATATTTAAGTGCCATCAGTACTTTTTCACGACTTCTGTTCAGATTCTGCTGATTAGCTAACAAGCTTTTATAACTGTATTCCAGCTGTTCTACATTCTGGTATTCAATTAAGCCCACTTTGTAGGTTTCTTTAGTGTCGTAAAGAGATTTCTCAACTACCTTGCGGTTTTCTTCTAAAGTTTTGATGTTTTCATCAGTGACCAAAACGGCAGCGTATGCCATCATAATTCCTTCCTTCACAGAAATTTCTGTTTTCTCTTCTGCCAAAGCAGCTGTTTCTTTATACGCTTTGGAAGCTTGTAATCCTACAATATAAGACCCACTGAATAAAAGCTGGCTCAGTGTTAAGCCGCCGGTCATACTTTGTTTCTGACCAAATTTCACCGGAATATAAGTTCCGGGGTCGCCACCGGCAAGTTCTGCAGGAAGTAACTGCACTGGAACATTAAGAAAATAATTATATTTTGCCTGACCGTCCAGTTGTGGCAAACCAATCCCGATTGTTTCTTTCACTTTCTGTCCTGCAATGGTCTTGTCTATTTTTGCTTTCTTTACATTTACATTATGATCAATTGCGTATTGCCAAGACTCATCAAGTGAGAAACTTTGTTGCGCAAAAGCCATCGATGAAAATGTTGTGATAGCGAAGAACTGAAGTATTTTCTTCATATTAATAATTTAAATTTTTTAAGATCTGTTTTCCTTTTTCGTTGGTAATGGCGTTCATGTACATACTCATAATCTCATGTTTATAATAAACTTTATTGATTGTACTTGGATCTACATAAAGAGGGTTTTCCATAGACATGATCAATTGAAAAAATAATTTAGAGTACACTTCAGCATCAAAATTAGTTCGGTATAATCCCTGTTCTCTTCCTTTTTCGATATTGTGAACCAGAACTTCGGCGAATTTATCTGAAAATTCAATCATGTGTTTATTGAAGATTGCTGGGTAGTATTTAATCAGTTGTTTAATAAGGATCGTATTGTTGGAATCGGCAACATTATCCATTTCCTCATCCCTGCAAAACATCCTTTCAATTGCATTTTGAATTGTTTGATCCAGATATTTTAACCGGGCAATAATTTCTTCAAGTTTAAAATGAAGCACCTCTTCAATTAGTTCTTCCTTGTTTTTATATTTAACATATAAAGTCTTTTTGGAGATTCCGAAAGCTTTCGCAATATCATCCATTGTCAAAGTTTTTGCACCGTTTTCTATGAACAGCTGCGAAACTTTTGTTAAAAAAATTGTATTCTCTTCCATAATAAGTTTGCAAATATAAGAAAGAAAACTAGAAAACAAAATTAGTTTCCTGGTTTTTAATTTGCTACGCCCTCATTATTTAATCTTGAATGTGACGCTGGCAAGTCATCTGCAATCCTATTTAAGAAATTTTAACTTTTTTCATTTCCGGGCTTTATAAAACCGATTTGCGTAAATACCCCATTTTTTTATAGGTGTATTAACTGTGTTCCTCATACTTTTCATTCAATTAGGAAATTTCAGTCTTATCTGTGGTTTTTTCGCTTCAGAATCGATATACATTTGTATCACAAACTAACCAAAAATTTTTAATCATGAAAAAATTACTAGCAAGTGCTTTCGCACTTATGGCAGTGGCATTTATGAATGCACAACAAAACACCGATGTAACAACGCAATGGGGAGACTTCAATACCGCAAACGTTGGTCAACATGGATACAAAAACGCTAATGGAATCCTTCAGTGGGGAGATAAAAATGATGCTAAAGTTACCCAGTACGGTAAAGAGAACAAAAATGCAACATCCAGTATTGGTGACAAAAATCACGAAACCGTTTACCAAAGTGGCAATTACAACAGCAATATAGCTTCACAATTAGGTGATAGTAATGAGGCAACTACAAAACAGTATGGTGAATTTAACAAAGTGAATCAAAACCAAAAAGGTGATGATAACTCTGCTTATGCAATGCAAGTTGGTAAACGTAACGAGGCGACTCAAACCCAAACAGGAGATGATAACGATGCAAATTCCAACCAGGAAGGTAATGATAACAAAGTTACTCAAACACAAAAAGGGAATAAAAATGATGCTGATGCATCGCAAAGAGGGGCTAACAATAATATTTCCCAAAACCAAAATGGATATGATAATGACGCTTATGCAACGCAGCTAGGTTATGATAATAAAATTACCCAAAGTCAAACCGGTAATTACAACAAAGCAATTGCTTCCCAGATTGGTGATAGAAATACCATCAGCCAAACTCAAATAGGAAACAGCCACTATTCACTTGATTCTCAAATAGGATGCGACAACAAGATTACTGTTTTACAAGATAGTAATCCTGGCGGAGGTGTAGTATTAAATCCACATATGCCACCAGTAAAATGCCCAACAAACTCAGGAGGTCATGGTTGTTAATAACTCTTAACCATCTGATATTAATTCATCCTGTGGGAGAAACTATTGAATAGTTTCTCCCTTTTATCCAAAAATAATATCATGAAAAATATATTCTTAATCATTGCGATTCTTTTCTGTTTTTTAATTAATGCACAAAAAATCGATTTTAGTGAAATCAACAGTTTAAATGCATTAAGTATAATTAGTGCACCGGCAAAGGATATTTCCCTCATTTCAAGAAGTTCAGTGACTCAATTAGGAAATAATAACACCGCAATGGTTTATGACAAAAGTAAAAGAAGCGACTTAATGATTCGGCAAACTGGTGACTTTAACACCACACTAATGACGAATACGAATCCTAATTTAGATAATAAACAGAAAGTAAATGTAGAAGGCAACAATAATTATATTGATGTCACCGGTAACAATAGTAATTCAAAGGAAATGCAGATTAATCTAAAAACGAACGATAAAATGATTTTTGTGCGACACTATTAATTTTAAAAATAAAAGGATGAAAAATATTTGTAAAAGCATCAGTCTTATGTTCCTCATTTTTTGTGGAATTAAATCTCATGCGCAGGATCTCAATAAAGTAATTGCAAAAATTGAAACTCACGACGTTGAAGGTGCATTCAATTTAAAAGCAGTGGTTCAAAATCAAAGTGAAGTTTTCCGCTCACTGAATTATATCTTTCTTGCAGTTAAAAAAGACAAAGGAAAAAACATGTCTTCTTCAAAACAAGAAAATAAATTTACCCTTCTTCCGAAAGAAACAAAAGTTCTTTCGGAAATTTCTATTAATGCTAATAAAGATGACGCACTGAAAGTTTATCTTTTTATTAAAGATGAAAAAACTGCAAAAGTTATTGCGAAAGACAGTTTGGAAATGAATTCGAAAAATTTCAAAAATGCAGTCTCTTATGAGAAAACAACAAACGAAGAAAATATGATGATGACCAGTTTGGTTATTAATGATTCTAAAACCAGAATTGGTGATGAGTTTTACCGAAAGCTATTTTCTGTATTAATGTTGAATGATATCAAATTTGGATTCAGAGTACGTATTGCAGAACTTCCTTCAACAGGAACAAATATGATGCTTCAGATTTTCGCAAATGATGAAAACATTCTCTCCTTTATGGCCCGGCCAGAAGATGATTATTTAGATGATGCCGTACAACAGACTGTTGCAGGTCTGATAGCATATGATCACGACCGTCAGGTAAATGATAAAGGTTTTATTTATTAACATAAAAAATATTTCCTATGAAAACACTTATTTTATATTTACTCCTGGGAACAGGTTTAGTAAGTGCACAGCAGTTTGTGTACAAGCCAGTAAATCCAGCTTTTGGTGGTGATACTTTTAATTACCAATGGCTTTTAAGTTCAGCTGCTTCCCAAAATCAATTCAAAGGTAACACTTCAGCTTTTAATTCACTGAGCTCGCTGGATAGTTTCACTGAAAGTCTCAATCGGCAGTTATTGAGTCAACTGTCTCAAAAACTCTTCGGAAATCAATTCGGAGATGGAAATTTAAAACCGGGAAATTACACTTTCGGTTCAATGTACGTACAAGTTACACAGTCTGACAAAGGATTAATAGTAAGAATTTTAAATACATCAACAGGTGAGCAGTCAGAGATCATAATCCCGAACTAAGAATTAATATCATGAAAACTTTATTAACAATCAAAATTTTACTCCTGCTCTTCTTGCTAGGGGTAATGAACAGCTGTGGTACAATGATGAATCTGCCCGCCGAGGGAGATAAATCTACATTGGGAGAAATGACTCCCTATACCAAACAGCTCAAAGAATTACCTGCACCGGAAGAAAAAATTGTCATTGGAGTCTATAAATTCAAAGACCAAACCGGTCAGTACAAAATGGCAGAAAATGGCAGCAATTGGAGCACTGCTATCCCACAAGGAACCACCTCTATTTTACTGAAAGCTTTAGAGGATTCTAAATGGTTCCGTCCCATTGAAAGAGAAAATATTGGAAATCTTTTAAATGAACGACAAATTATCAGATCTACCAGAAAAGAATATGAAGTTGCAACCGACGGAAAAACGATTATCAGCGACCAGCTTCCACCTCTACTCTACGCCGGAATCCTTTTAGAAGGAGGAATAGTTTCCTATGATTCCAATGTAATGACGGGCGGAATAGGTGCGCGTTATTTTGGAGTCGGTGGCGGAACTCAGTACCGGCAAGATCGCGTGACAGTTTATCTGCGCGTGGTCTCGAGCATGACGGGCGAAATACTTAAGACCATTTATACTTCCAAAAACATTCTCTCAACTACCGTCAACGGAAGCTTTTTCCGGTATATCGACACGGATAGGATTCTCGAGGCTGAAATGGGCTTCACGCAAAACGAGCCTGTAAGTTTAGCTGTTACGCAGGCGATAGAAAAAGCCGTCTATACATTAATTTTAGAAAGTGTTGAAGATGGAACGTTTCGAATAGAAAAAGTTCATGAAAAAGAATTAAAAGATCTTCTTCAAAAATATCATGCAGAAAAAGAACAAAATACCAATCAGTTGGTGGGAAATAAGTTTTCTGATAAAGAACGGACTCGGGCATCTATATTGGTAATGGCTAACGGGGATTATATCAAAGGTGATTATACCGATGCTAAAATGAATATCGGCGGAAAAGCAGGATTCAAATATTTTTTTAACGATCATGTGAACGCTGAAGTGAGTGTCGGTTATGAAAAATTAGAAAATACAGGAATCGTTAAACATAACTTTATGTACACCGATCTCAATCTCGAATATCTTTTGCTGCCAAAGTTTAGCTTTTCTCCTTACGCTTACGCCGGTCTTGGATCGATGTATCATGGTAAAAATTTCTTTAAATATCAATTTGGGGGCGGCCTGGAGTACTTGCTGGGAAACAATCTCGCTTTTAGACTCAATGCTCAGTATGATATGGGATTTGATGATACCTGGGATGATTTTGTCAATGGCAAACGAAAAGATCAAGCCTTTCATATTGGTATTGGAATTAACTATTATTTTGACCAGGCCAAAAAACTCAATAAAAAAAAATAAAACCATGAAAACGCTATTATATTCTTTATTAGGATCTTTACTGTTTCTTTTCTGCATTTCGTGTAGAGAAGAATTGGTAGGGAAAGTAACAACAGGCACGATTACGGGAAAAGTCGTTAAAAAAGGAAACAATGCTCCGCTGTCTAATGTGAAAATATATACGTCTCCGACTACTCAAACTGTTTTTACTAAAACAGACGGCACATTTATATTAGACAATGTCCCGCTAGGAGATTATTCTTTAAAAGCAGAACTCACCGGTTATTTATCTACATTTCAAGGAGTGAATGTGAAAACACAAGATGGGATAAGTGTTGTTTTTGAAATGTCAGATGATAATTCTTTAAACTCACCCCCTTCAGTCCCAATTTTATTAACTCCAGTGGATCAGTCAGTGGATCAACCTACTTCGGTAAACCTTACCTGGAGCAGCACTGATCCTGATGCTGGAGATTCCTTAAAATTAAAATTTAAAATTATCGTAAAAAACAGTTTAAACAATATTGTCTTCGAGAAAGATAATATTAAAACTAAAAATTATGTTCTAGATAATTTAATTTTTGGAGTCACTTATTTCTGGCAAGTCGTAGCGGATGATACAGTGAATACTCCTGTTTATAGTGCAATTCAGCAATTTAAAGTTTCAGATACTCCTAACAACAGATTTCATTACGTCAAAAAAGCAGGTTCTAATTATTATATAGTTTCCAGCAATGAAGCTGGTCAGAATTTTCAGTTTACGCCAAATTCTGTGAACAGCTGGAGGCCTAAGTTGAATAATGATGCTGGCTTAGTTGCATTCCTGCGAACTGTTGCAGGAACCACTCAAATTTTTACCGCCAAAAAAGATGGTTCTAATTTGAAACAGGTAACTACCACTCAACCGGTATTAGGATATAATTACGAAGATTTAGATTTCAGTTGGAGTACGAATGGAAGCGAACTGTTGTACCCTAGTTTTAATAAACTGTATAAAATAAATAAAGACGGAAGTGGATTAACTTTAGTTTACACCACAACTGACGGAAATTTTATTACCGAATGCGACTGGAGCAATGACGGATCAAAAATAGCTTTAAAGACAAATGATGTTAATGGCTACAATGCCAAAATTTTCATTATCGATTCTTTGGGAAATATTCTGCAGACCATTCTAACCGGACAGACAGGTGCTGCTGGGGGATTAAATTTTTCTATTGCCGGTGATAAAATTATTTTTACAAGAGATATCTCTGGATACGAAAATCTAAATCACAGACAATTGGATTCACATATTTTCCTTTATAATCTAACCACAAATGTTTCTACGGACCTTTCTCTTTTAAGTGAAAAACCTCTTGGCTCAAATGATTTAGATCCTAGATTTTCACCTAATGATGCTGAAATTATTTTTATGAACACTTCCAATGATGGGATTTCTGAGAAAAGCATCTACAAAATACCACTCAATACACTGAATAATACATCGTCCCGAACATTATTATTCAGCGCTGCAGAAATGCCTGATTGGGAATAAGATTTTAAAAGGAATTCATGTACTCATCCTTAATTTTTTAAAGTAAAAAGCAGATCAATATGATCTGCTTTTTCTATTCTAATATTTGAAGTTAAAAGACAACCAATTTATTTTCTAAGGCAAATTTCATTAATTTAGAAGAACTGTTGAGGTTGAACTTGAGCATCATATTTCTTCGGTGGGACTCTACGGTATGGGCGCTGATGAATAGTTTTTCTGCAATTTCTTTAGAGCGCAGCCCTTCACAGATTAAGATCAGAACATCTTTTTCTCTGGCAGTAAGTTCTTCGGCTAAGTTGTGTTTTTTTTCGTCTTCTTCATCAATATTGCAGATAAAATTTAAGAGCGCGCTTTTTGCATCATCACTCACGAAAATTTTTCCGTCAATCACCTGAGTGATTCCTTCCAGAAATTCGGTACTGCTTGTGTCGCGACCAAAATAACATTTTATCCCTTTGTCAAAAAACTTTTTAATAGATCGAACTTCGGCACTGGCAGAATGAATTATTATTTTAAGCGATGGATTTAAATGAAGAAAGTTCTCGATACTTTCATTAACATCTGTAAGGCTTAATCCTAAAGTATTGATAATTAAAATGCTGTCTTTTTCAAGGATTTGATCCTCGAGATGATCGAAATCCATTACTCCTTCAAAATTATATTTTTTTGTGATACCGTATTCGTCTAGAAAACAACGGGTACGTTCTAAATACAATCTTTGCAGATCGTATACAATTATTTTATTTTTCATGATATTTGTGTTTACACGAAATTAACACTAATTTTAATTAAAACCAAATAATTGCAGCATAATAGATTGTTATCAATAATCTAATACTGTTATGATTTGAAAAAAAACATACAAAAGCCTAATATGCCATCAAATATTAATTTTCAATTATCGTGAAAAACAGGATCATTATAACAGAGCTTCTGTTTCTTCTTCATTTTAGTTAATAATATTCTTCAGTTAAATAGGTGAAAATATATCTAATTGAGAAAAATCTGATATTTCTGAGTTTCATTAAATACTTCGAGTAATTCTCCATTAACCTGAATCATGGTTTGCATACTCATAAGTTCAATTTGACTTTCGTCCTCCGGATTTTTAATAAAAAAATTAAGTTTTTGCTCACCTTTATGTTCATCAAACTGATTTCTGAAAAATTCGATATCTTCTTTCCGTAAATCATTGATATCAACTACAACGGTCATTTTCTTTGCAAACTTTTCAAATGCTTCTTTAAGGTCAATAACCTCTGAGACATTCACGAAAACCCGCCCGTCATTGGCTTGTGAAAATTTAATTTTAAAAATAATAAACCTCTGGACATCGATTTTGTCTCTGAATTTCATGTAATCCCTGTCTCCTAAACGGAAAGAATAACTTCCGCTGTAATCTTCCAGCAAAAGAAAAGCAACTTTTTCACCACTATTTCTCCCATCCCGAATACTGTATTCGGTTATCAAACCGGCAACCATATACTCGGGTGTATTGTTTTTCAGGGCTTGTTTTTCCTTCCAGTTTAATTTATCATTATTAAATAAATCCGGCTGATTGGCAAAAACGGTGTTCTTAAAATTTTCAATTTCATCTAAATTTAAAAAATTAAAATTCCCCCGCGGCTCTACTATTTTGGTAGGTTCTTCAATTAAGGCGTCCTCTTCACCATCTAATATTTCAGCAGAAAGATCTACCAAATCGTCGTCTGAATCGTCAATCTCCGAAACTTCAACCGGTAAGATTACTTTTTCGAGTTCCAACGTTTCATCTTTTTTACCTTCTAAAATTTCTTTCTTACTCAAAGCTCCCTGCAAAAATTGAAACTGATATTTGTATTCATCCAGAGGATGCGCAGAAAGATAGAATCCGATAATTTCTTTTTCTTTGTTAAGTTTATGCATATTTTGCCATTCCGGTGCAGGGTTTATTTTGGGCTGCTCGATTTTTACTTCGTCGGCAAAGTCGGCAAAGAGGGAATTCTCGATCTCATTTTTACTGTCCTGAAAACTGTAACCATACCGTAATAACCTTTCTATATTGGTTTTCCCAGAAGTATCGATGTCGAAATACTGTGCACGGTGATAGCGGTCGACTTCATCAAAAGCACCGGCAATTACCAAACTTTCCGCGACTCTTTTATTCATTTGTGAAGAAGGGATTTTTTCAAAGAAATCATAGATATTCTTATACCGTTCCTCTTTTCTCGCTGCAACAATTGCTTCACTCGGGCCTTCGCCAATTCCCTTAATAGCTCCCAGTCCAAACCGGATCTGGCCTTTTTCATTCACCGCAAAAGCGTATTGAGATTCATTTACATCAGGACCCAAAACATCAACACCAATACTTTTACAATCCTCCATAAATAAAGTAATTTGTTTGGTATTATTAATATTATTCGACATCACACTTGCCATGTATTCTGCCGGATAATTGGCTTTCAAATAAGCGGTTTGGTAAGCAATTAAAGCATAACAGGTAGAGTGGGATTTGTTGAACGCATATTCTGCAAAGGCTTCCCAGTCTTTCCAGATTTTATTGAGTTTGGTTTCATCAAGGTTATTGACTTTTCCACCTTCCAGAAATTTCGGGTACATTTTATCCAGAACATCTCTTTGTTTTTTACCCATCGCTTTACGCAAAGTATCGGCTTCACCTTTGGTAAAATTGGCCAGTTTCTGAGAAAGCAACATTACCTGTTCCTGATAAACCGTAATTCCGTAGGTTTCTTCCAGATATTCTTTGGTTTCTTCTAAATCGTAAACGGTTTCTTCTACGCCATTTTTCCTATTAATAAATGTTGGGATATATTTAATTGGACCTGGCCGATACAAAGCATTCATGGCAATTAAATCCGCAAATTCCGTCGGTTTCAGTTCCCGCATATATTTTTGCATTCCCGGACTTTCATACTGGAAAATCCCAACCGTTCTTCCCTCTTTAAATAACTGATACGTTTTCGCATCGTCCAAAGGAATGGCATCCGGATCAATATCAATCCCGTGTTTTTCTTTAATGAGTTTAATGGCGTGTTTAATGATAGTTAAAGTCCGCAGACCCAAAAAGTCCATTTTCAGCAAACCGGCACTTTCCGCCACCGAGTTATCGAACTGCGAAACCAAAATATCTGCATCTTTTGCCGCAATCGTAATCGGCACCAAATTCGTAATATCTTCCGGCGTAATAATCACTCCACAGGCATGGATTCCGGTATTTCGAATACAGCCTTCCATTTTCTGAGCGGCAGAAAGAACTTCATAGCGTTCATCTTTTGGATTGGCCAAAATATCTTTCATTTCCTGCGCCAAAACTTTATCTTCAGGAGCGAGTTTTTCAAATTTGGCAAATGCCTTTGCAATATTCATTCCCGGTGATGGCGGGATTAATTTCGCAATATTATTGGTCTCGAAAATCGGAAGATCTAAAACCCTCCCCGCATCTTTTATCGCAGATTTCCCACCCAAAACCGAATAAGTGATAATTTGTGCAACATTACTTTTACCATATTTATCAACCACCCATTTGATGATTTTATCACGTCCTTCATCATCAAAATCAATATCGATATCGGGCATCGAAACCCTTTCAGGATTAAGAAAACGCTCAAATAGCAAATCATATTTTATAGGATCAACATTGGTGATTCCGGTACAATATGCAACCGCAGAACCTGCCGCAGAACCACGACCAGGCCCCACCCAAACGCCCATTTTCCGGGCTTCATTACAGAAATCCTGCACAATCAAAAAATATCCCGGATAACCGGTTTTCGCAATAACTTCTAATTCAAAATCCAGCCTTTCTCTTATTTCATCGGTGATTTCGTCATATCTTTTCTCGGCACCTTCGTAGGTTAAATGTCTTAAATAGGCATTTTCTCCTCTTTTGCCGCCGTCAACCTTATCTTCGTCACTTAGAAATATTTCAGGAATATCAAATTCCGGTAGCAATACATCTCGCTTTAGAGTATAAGGTTCAAATTTGCTCACCAACTCGTCATAAGCTTCGAAAGCATCTGGGAATTCACGGAAACTCTGTTTGATTTCCTCGGTGTTTTTAATGTAATATTCGTGTGAAGGCAAACCTCTTCTCTTACCAAAACCCTTTCCGACCGGTGAAGACAATTTCTCGCCATCTTTAATACAGTATAAAATATCCTGAATATGTGCCTCTGATTTTTCGGTGTAAAAGGTTTCGTTTTGAGCTAAAATTTTGACTTCATATTTCTCCGCGAAGCTCAGTAACACATCATTTAAATAATGTTCTTCTTCAATTTCATGGTTTTGAAGCTGTACATAAAAATCATCCCCAAAGGTATTTTTCCACCATTGAAAAATCTCCTCTCCTTTCTGTTCTCCAAATTCTAAAACTGCATTGGGAATATCTCCCATCGTTCCTGCGGTTACGGCAATTAAATCTTCTTTCAGTTCCGCAATCATCTTTTTAGAAATCCTCGGAACACCAAAATAAAAACCGTTGATATATCCTAAACTCGATAGTTTTGCCAGATTTTTATAGCCATTGAAATTTTTCGCCAAAAGCACAATATTCGTTCTGCGGTCGGGATCATCTTTGGTAAACTGCTTTTGATCCGGACGGTCAGACAGGTAAAACTCACAACCGATAATAGGGATTAAAGGTTCTTTCCGGGGTTCAGCATCTGTAAATGCAACGCCATCTTCTTCTGCTTTTTGTTTTTTATCTAAATATTCTTGATATATTTTTTTAATGTTACCGTTGGCTTTTTCAACTTCAGAAATAAATTTAAACGCGCCCATCATATTCCCTAAATCAACGATACCTACAGCGGGAAAATTATTATCCAGCGCTCTTTTTATCAATTCATGAATATGCGATGACGCCTGAAGGGAAGAATAAATACTGTGATTGTGGAAATTAAAATAACTTCCGATTTCAATCTCATCCGTATTGTTAAAGGAGGTTTTTTTCTTTTTCTTAGAATCAGCAACCTGTCTTCTGATAACAATCGGAAATGGCCGGATGGCAACCGGATGACTGTTGATATAATGCTGAAGTTCTGAACTTTCCAGTTTCAAAGCTTCTGCCGGAATGATCCCAATCCGCATCATCTCGAAAAAGACTTGCGCGGTTGAGTTTACGTCTGCCGCGGCATTATGCGCTTCATCAAATTTCTCGTCGTATAACTTTTCGTAAAGTTCAGTTAGTTTCGGAGATTTGTATCTTCCGCTTTTTCCACCTCCAAGTTGACAAAAATCAGTTCCCAATTTCATGGTATCAGCGGACGGAATTTCCTGCAAATTATTGTCAACTTCTTTCCTGAAAAACTCAGCACCTACAATATTATAATCGAAAATGATATTGTGCCCGACAACAACTTGTGCTTTCTTTAAAGCTTCTTTAAATTCCAGTAAAACTTCATTCAGATCACGGCCTTCTTCAGTGGCCATTTTAGTGGAAATTCCATGGATTCTCTGAGAAGAAAACGGAATATCGTACCCTTCAGGTTTAATGATATAATCTTGATTTTCAATCAAATTACCTTCCTTGTCGTGAAGTTGCCACGCAATCTGCACCATTCTCGGCCAGTTGTCGGAATCGGTAATCGGAGCGTTGAAATTTTTAGGTAAACCGGTCGTTTCAGTATCGAAGATTAAAAACATGTAGAAGAAGAATTTTGGTAAAATTAGGCTAAAATTTCTTTAAAAAAAAGTTGCAATTTTCGAAAATAGAAGTTATTTCTTTATTTTTAACTTAGACATTTATAGAATAAAAACCGATCATTTATAATAAGTGTAAAATCTGATAGTAACAGTTGAAATAAACTTCTCATTTTACATTATTTTTAATTTAAATGAAAATAAATCTGGCATAAAGTGATGCTTTAAAATTTAATATTTTTCACCTTCCATTAAAATTTTTATCTTTGTTAACTATGGAAATTGATACAAAACAAAAAGTTTCTCAAGAGATTTTACTGAAAGCATTCAGGCACATGATGATTGCCAAAGCAACTGCAGATGTTTACGAAGAAAACAGGAATATTTGCAAATATGTACACTCTACTTCCCGCGGTCACGAGGCCATTCAGCTTGCTACTGCTTATCAACTCACCAAAGAAGACTGGGTTTCGCCCTATTATCGCGACGAAAGTTTGCTTTTAGGAATAGGTTTTGAACCTTATCAATTGATGTTGCAGTTATTGGCAAAATCCGACGATCCATTTTCTGGCGGACGCTCTTATTATTCGCATCCATCGAGTCGGGAAGAAAACCTTCCGAAAATCATTCATCAAAGTTCCGCAACAGGAATGCAGGCAATTCCTACCACAGGAGTTGCGCAGGGAATCAAATATATTCAGGAATTCAATTTAAAAACATACGAACAAAACCCTGTTGTGGTTTGCAGTTTTGGTGACAACTCAATCACAGAAGGCGAAGTTTCAGAAGCTTTTCAGTTTGCCGCGCTTCATCAATTGCCGATTATTTTCCTGGTTCAGGATAATGAATGGGGAATTTCGGTAACCAAAGAAGAAGCCCGAACTTCCGATGCGTATGATTTCGCAGCAGGATTTGTAGGTTTAAATAGAATGAAAGTCGACGGAACCGATTTCGAAGCAAGTTTCGAAGCCATGAAAAAAGCCGTCGATTTTGTGAGAACAGAAAGAAAACCGATGTTGGTTTGTGCCAGTACGGTTCTCATCGGTCATCACACTTCCGGCGTTCGCAGGGAATTTTACCGTGACGAAAAAGATTTAGAAAAACACCGCGCAAAAGATCCGGGAAGCCTTTTGAGAAAACGTTTATTGGAAGAAGGAAGCGATGAAGATCTTTTAAAACAGATAGAAAAGAAAGCCAGATTAGAAGTCGAGCAGGCTTTTCAAAAAGCAGTCGAAGCGGAAGATCCAAAACCTGAAACCGTAGAAAACCACGTCTTCGCTCCTACTTCAGTTACCGAAGAAGTGGGCGAAAGAGAACCACAAGGTCAGGAAAAAATTGTAATGGTCGATGCAGCCATTCACGCCATTCAGGAAATCATGTGGAAACATCCCGAGGCTTTATTATATGGACAGGATGTTGGTGAAAGAATTGGCGGCGTATTCCGCGAAACAGTGACTTTAGGTAAAAAATTCGGAAACAAAAGAGTGTTTAATACGCCAATTCAGGAAGCTTATATTATAGGTTCTACGGTCGGAATGAGCGCGGTTGGTTTGAAACCGATTGTGGAAGTTCAGTTCGCTGATTATATTTATCCAGGAATCAATCAGTTGATTACCGAAGTTTCGAAATCGTGTTATTTAAGCAACGGGAAATTCCCCGTGAGCAATATCATTCGCGTTCCGATCGGTGCTTACGGTGGTGGCGGACCTTATCATAGCGGAAGCGTCGAAAGTATTTTATGCAATATTAAGGGAATTAAAGTGGCTTATCCGAGCAACGCAGCCGATTTCAAAGGATTGTTAAAAGCGGCGTTCTATGATCCAAATCCTGTCCTAATGCTGGAACACAAAGGGTTGTACTGGAGTAAAGTTCCCGGAACCGAAGAGGCGAAAACAATCGAGCCTGCGGAAGATTATATTTTACCTCTCGGAAAAGGAAATGTTATTTTAGAAGCTGATAAAAATGAAACTGAAAAAGGAAGAACCATGCTCATCGTCACCTACGGAATGGGCGTTTATTGGGCAAAAGAAGCCGCAAAGACTTTTGCAGGAAAAGTCGAAATTATCGACTTACGAACTTTAATTCCTTTGGATGAAAAACTGGTTTTTGAACGCACAAAACTGCACGGAAAATGTCTGGTTTTAACGGAAGAACAACTCAATAATTCTTTTGCAGAAGCATTTGCACACCGAATTTCAAAGGAATGTTTCCGATATTTAGATGCTCCGGTTGAAGCGATGGGGTCTTTGAATTTACCGGCTGTTCCTATTAATTTGGTTTTGGAAAAAGAAATGCTTCCAAATGCGGAGAAACTGGCTAACAAAATTGGAGAAATGCTGAATTATTAAAATAAATTTTAGTTTTTGCTCTTTCAGATTTCATTTTAAAACCAAAAACTTAATGCTGATATTTTCACCATTAAGTTTTTGGTTTTAAGGACTTAATATTTTTTTACTAAAATAACGGTAAACCTTTTAGGTTTAAAAGTCTTAAAAAAAAGCACTTTTTTTAACATTAAGTTATTCAGGAAAATTAAGATTTGAAGGTCAGAAAAGTAACTTTGTGACAACTGTTTTTATAGAAATTATCCCCACCAGAAAGCCGCTGCAATAATAATATAAAGGCCAATTAAGGCAACGCCTTCCAGCCAAATACTTTCACCATCAAATACGATGAACGCACTTACCAAAACGGAAAGCGCCAAAGCAGCCAACAAAAGCGGGCTCAGGACGAACGACAAAATTGCGCCTCCCAAAAAGAAAGAAATTAAAATCAGCAGCGGATAAACAACCAGCGCAATTTGAAGCGAAGAATTCATAATCACACTCACCGCGTAATCTGCTTTATTTTTTAAAGCCAATTGAATTCCCACCAAATTTTCAATGGCATTTCCGGCGATGGCAACCACGATTAAACCAGCAAAAACATCATTGATTCCTAAAGAATCCATCGCTGGTTTCAGCGCCTCCACAAACCAATCCGATACAAATGCAGCACCAATTCCGGCAGCAGCCAAAACAATTAAAGTAACGGGCATCGACCAGTTTGCTTCGTGCTTTTCCGTGTCATCATTGGGAATTACAGATGTGTCACCTTTTATAGAAAAACTCAAAAAAGCCCCAAAAACAATCAGCAAAACTACCGAGACAATGATATCCAGCATGTTGATATGACTTTCGGCCGGCGTATGAAAATAAAAAGTTAATGTAGGAACCGCCATCGCAGCAAACGCCAAAATCATGAGAATAGCATTCATTTTTGGAGGTTCTGAATGAAAATATTGCCGCCCATTTTTCAAACCTCCAAACAAAATCGCCAGTCCGAATACCAATACCGAATTTCCCAGAATTGAGCCGATTAATGCTGCTTTCACAACCGTAACCAATCCTGCGCGTAAAGCAAAAATACACACAAAAAGTTCTGGTAAATTTCCTAAAGCAGATTGCAAAACTCCCGTCGAAGCAGGTCCCATTCGGCTTCCAAGCTGTTCCGTAGCTTTTCCAACAATCATCGCTACCAGAACCAACGATACTGCTGACAATACAAATAACAGCACAGCATTAAATCCCACGTGAGTCCCAAAACCCGTCGCAGCAGCAACCAAAAAAGCACCACTCATTAATAAAATATCTTTTTTCTGCATCGTTAAATATTAGATAAATAAAATTAAGGAAAATATCGATGCAATTTCTTTATTTTTTTGCTGCATATTTCCCTTCATCGGATCTCTGGTTTTTCGGCTATTCATTTCAATCTTTTTCCATTTTTTTCATTTCCAAAAAATAAAATTTTCATTTTTGTCTGATGTATAATTAGTTATGGTAAAGAAGATATTTTTAATATCAAGAAATTGAGTGTAAATTATTTCAACTGATTTGGGAGATGATTATGAAATTATAAATATTCAATTAGAAGTTTTAAAGGTTTTAGTATTTTTGTACAAACCCTTTGAAAAGATGCCCGAAAACATTCAGCAAAAAATAGAAGAACTGCGTGCGGAACTTCATCAGCATAATTATAATTACTACATTTTAGATGAAGCTACCATTTCAGATTTCGAATTTGATTTGAAGCTGAAAGAACTTCAGGAGTTGGAAAAAGCACATCCAGAATTTTACGATCCCAACTCTCCTACCTTGCGTGTTGGTGGTGAAATCACTAAAAATTTTCCAACGATTCAACATCAATTCAGAATGTATTCTTTGGATAATTCTTATGATTTCGATGATTTGGAAGACTGGGAAAAACGCATCATCAAAACCATTGATGAACCCGTAGAATTTGTAGCTGAACTGAAATATGACGGCGCTTCAATTTCTATTTTATACGAAAATGGAAAACTGAAACAGGCGGTCACCCGTGGCGATGGTTTTCAGGGCGACGAAATCACAGCAAATGTGAAAACGATTTCAGATATTCCTTTAACACTGAAAGGCGACTTTCCCCGTCAGTTTTTTATGCGTGGTGAAATTTATCTGACCCGAAAAAACTTTGATAAAATAAATCTCCGCCGCGAAGAAGAAGGTTTGGACTTATTTATGAATCCAAGAAATACGGCGTCAGGCAGTTTGAAAATGCAGGATTCGGCAGAAGTGAGCAAGCGTAAACTTTCAGCCGTTCTTTATCAGTTTATCTCTTCTGAAATTCCGGCAGCAACACATTGGGAACTCTTGCAAAATGCTAGAAAATGGGGTTTCAACGTTTCTGAGCAGGCAAGATTATGTAAGAATTTAGATGAAATCAAAGACTTCATTAATTATTGGGATCAGCACCGGCATGAACTTCCTTTTGAAATTGATGGAATTGTTTTAAAAGTAAATTCAATTCAGCAGCAGTCAAAATTGGGTTTCACCGCCAAATCGCCGCGTTGGGCTATGGCTTACAAATTCAAAGCTGAAAAGGTGGAAACCGAATTACAATCCGTGACTTATCAGGTTGGAAGAACCGGTGCTATCACGCCTGTTGCGAATCTGAAACCTGTGTTATTGGCTGGAACCATCGTCAAAAGAGCCAGTTTACACAATGAAGATATTATAAAAAAACTCGGTTTGCATGAACATGATTTTGTTTATGTTGAAAAAGGCGGTGAAATTATTCCAAAAATTGTAGGAATTAATTTAGAAAAAAGAAATCCCGAAAACAAAGAAATCCAATACATCACGCACTGTCCCGAATGCGGAACGGAATTGGTGAGAATTGAAGATCAGGCGATTCATTTCTGTCCGAATGATTTGCACTGTCCGCCACAGGTTATCGGGAGAATGATTCATTACGTTTCCCGAAAAGCTTTAAATATTGATAATTTAGGAGCAGAAACCATCGAACAGCTGTACCGCGCAAAACTCGTTGAAAATCCCGCAGACTTCTATGTTTTAACAAAAGAACAAATTCTTCCGTTGGAAAGAATGGCCGAAAAATCAGCGCAGAATATTATTGACGGAATTGAAAAATCAAAAGAAATTCCATTTGAAAAAGTACTGTTCGGAATCGGAATTAAACATGTCGGAGAAACAGTTGCCAAGAAACTGGCAAAAAATTTCGACTCCATCGATGCCTTGAAAAATGCGACTGTAGAAGAACTGATGCAGGTAGAAGATATCGGCGGAAAAATTGCGGAAAGTATTGTGAATTTCTTTAATGATCCTGAAAATATTTTAATGATTGAACGGCTGAAATCTTACGGCGTTCAATTGGAAAAAGGAGAAAACTCCAATGAAGTTTTAAGCACTGTTCTGGAAAACAAAACCTTCCTTTTCACGGGGAAACTTTCTTTATTTACGAGAGAAGCTGCCGAAGAAATGGTCGAAAAACACGGCGGCAAAAATATCTCGGCGGTTTCTAAAAATCTGAATTATCTGGTTGTGGGCGAAAAGGCCGGAAGTAAACTGAAAAAAGCCCAGGACATCGGAACAATCGAGATTCTGGATGAACAGGAATTCCTGGACCTGATCAAGTAATATTTTAAAGCGTAAAAAACAAAACGGTTTAAATTGGAAGCTCCCTTTATTTTTGAAAAATAAAGGGAGCTTCCTGATTTTTATTTTATTAATGCATATCTCCTAAATCAATATTTGCTTTTCCTTTTCGTTCTTTTACAAATAAAACAAACGGAATACAGATCAAAAACAAGATTCCCAGGTAGAGAAAAACATCCATGTAAGATAAAACTGTTGCCTGCTTCAATACTGATAAATCCAGAATTTTATAGGCAGACTGCAAGGCAACATCGGGTGTGAATCCTTTGGCCTGAAACATCGCTTTCAGTCCGGCGATTCTCTGTTGTACATCTAAACTGTTTGCATCTAAATGACTTGATAAAGCAGCCTTGTGAATTGAAGTTTGATTAGAGATAAAAGTAGTAATCGCCGCAATTCCGAATGAACCTCCCAACTGACGCATCATTCCGGTGAACGACGCTCCCTGACCAATTTCCTGACCTTTCAAAGTACTTAAAGCCAATGAGGTAATCGGAATAAACAGTAAACCAAGACCAGCACCTCTTACGATCAGCATCCAGAAAAAATCAGATTTTCCGGTATCCGGCGTGATAATATTGTAGCCCCAGAAACTGTAGACAAAGAAAAGCAGCAATCCGAGCGAAACCAAAATCTGCTGTTTGACGCCTCTGGTGAGTAATCTCCCGATAATCGGCATCATGACGGCAGTAGTTAAGGCCGCAGGTATCATCAATGCGCCGGATTCCAGCGCCGTCCAGCCCATGATACTTTGGGTATAAAGCGGCACAATAAAGGTAGATCCATATAAACCGAATCCAAGGATAAATGACATAACGGTACCTATTCTTAAATTTCCGTTTTTCAGAACTCTTAATTCTACAATAGGATATCTGAACGTAAGTTCCCGCCAAAGGAAAAGTATAAATCCAATGACCGCAACTACAGTAAGAACAATAATTACTTTACTGTCAAACCAGTCGTCCTCATGTCCTTTTTCAAGAATGTATTGCAGCGAGCCGACAAATGCAGCAAGCAAACCGATTCCCAGCCAGTCGACATCTTTCGCTTTTCTTTTTTCAGAAAATTTAGGACTTCGGATGAACTGTAAAGTCAGTAATGTTGCTGCAATCCCGATGGGAATATTAATATAAAAAATATATGGCCAGCTGAAATTATCTACGATATAACCTCCTAAAGGCGGTCCTAAAGTGGGCCCGATAATCACTCCCAAACCATAAATCGCCTGCGCCATACTCCGTTTTGCAAGCGGGTAAGATTCGGTTATAATCGTTTGCGACGTCACCAATAATGCTCCACCACCGATTCCCTGCATTAATCTGAAGAAAACCAGTTCCCAAATGCTGCTTGCGTTTCCGCAGAGAAATGAAAATATGGTAAAAATAACGATGGAAGCGGCAAAATAATTCCGTCTTCCGAACTGTTGGGACAACCAACTTGTCATCGGGACAATAATTACATTCCCAATGGCGTAAGCCGTGATGACCCAGCCAACTTCAGAAAGTGTGGCTCCCAGATTCCCTTTCATGTCATTCAAAGCCACATTCACAATTGTAGAATCTACAATTTCCAGAAGTGCACAAAGAATGGCCGTAAGGGTTATGATGACACGCCTTGCGCCGTATTCTACTAATAAATCCTCTTGCATTTTTATTGCTGGATATTTGATATCGGATGGATTGGGATGAGTTTTGAAAAATACCCAATCTTTAATCCAATATTATTTTAAATTCACGGTTGTTTTCACATTCATTCCCGCACGAAGTTTTTTTGCGGTTTCCGGTTTTAATTTTACAAAATCTATTCTTACCGGAAGTCTCTGAACGACTTTTACAAAGTTTCCACTTGCGTTATCCGGAGGAAGAATTGAGAATGAAGAACCTGTTGCCGGAGAAAATGAAGTCACTTTACCTTCGAATTTTTCTTTAGGAAAAGCATCGATTTCAATATCTACAGTTTGACCTTCCACCATTTTAGAAAGCTGCGTTTCTTTAAAGTTGGCAATGACCCATTTGTCATTATCTCTAACCAGACTGAATAACTGTGAGCCAGCCTGGACAAACTGTCCTTTTTGAATAGGAACTTTAGAAACAAAACCATCTTCAGATGCAAGAATTACAGTGTAAGAAAGATTGAGTTTGGCATTTTCAACATCTACTTCTCTTTGTCTTACCATTGAATTGGCTACACCGATCTGCTCTGAACTTGCAGCGGTTTGCGAGGTTACAATTCCGGGTTGTTGCAACACCTGATTTTTTTGATCCACTAAAACCTGTAACTGCCGGTCAGCAGATTGTTTTGCCGCCAAAACAGTTTCATATTGCTGTTGTGTGATGGTGTGATCTTTTACCAGATTGGCATATCTTTTTAAATCCTGGGAGGTTTTCCAGACATTAACTTTTGCGGCTTCAATCTGCGCATTGGCTGTGGCAATTGCAGCATTGGCAGAATTGATGTTTTGAGAAGCTGCATGTGTAGAAGCAATTGCGGTTTGTACATTGCTTCTCGCCGTTCCCAATGCTGCGGTTGCCTGCGCAAGCGCCATTTTTTGGTCGCGGTCATCGATTACAATAAGGGTATCTCCTTTTTTCACAAACTGATTATCGCGCACTTTTACTTCGGAAACATATCCCGAAATTTTAGAAATTACCGGACTCATATTCGATGCAATCTGTGCATCATCGGTTTCTTCGTGGCTTAAACCATAAGAATAAGTTCGGTACCCGATGATTCCGCCGACGACTAAAACGATCGCCAGGATAATCGGAAAAGTAAGTGATCTTTTCTTTTTGATTTCAGGAAAAAATTCTGGTTGTGTATTATTATCTTCCATTATTTAAAAAATATTTTAAGTTTAATTTAAGTCTGAGTTGGCTTAGTGCAAAGTCAAAATTCCGGTGGTCTGCAAAAGTTTTCGATAGGCCAAAGCGGCATCAGCTTTTGCATTTACTACATTTACGTTGGCAGAAATCTGCGCCGTGTCAGCATCCAGAAGTTCAGTGATGGTCGCTAAACCGTTGTCGAATTTATTTTTGGTGACTCTGTAATTTTCGTTCGCCTGAGCCGCTGCTTTTTCGTAAACGGCGATTTTCTTTTTCGCAAACTCCGAGTTCTGGTAATCTCTGTTAACTTCTAATTTAATTTGGTCATTTAGTAATTCATTGGTCGCAGAAAGTTGTTTTTCTGTAGCCGCAGATCTCATTAAAGAAGAATTCTTTTTCCAGAGGTTATCGATATTATACTGAATTCCCACTCCAATATTTGCCGCATTGGTAATGGTCAGAATTTTCGGGATTTCCGCCGCGATATATCCGCCGGTTAAAGCGATGGTGGGTAAACTCTCCGCTTTGGCCGCTTTTGTTCCCAATTCTGCTGCTTTTCTTTGATAATCTAAGGCCTGCATATCTTTCCGCTGAGAAACGGCCTGGTTTAAATAATATGAAACAGGTTGACTTTCCGTGAGTTCTGAAATATAATTGGGATCGATTTCGATTTCCGTACCGTCAGGTAATCCTAAAAGTAAATCCATATTGATGTTGGCAATATTGAAGTTATTGTTCGCATCTAAGAGCTGAAGTTCAATATCTGAAGTCTGCAGATTCGCTTTCAACTTATCGTTTCGGGCGATGATTCCGTTGTTCTCTAATTTCTGAAAAGACTCGTCTCTTTTTTGTGAAGCCGTAAGATGATCTTCCAGAACTTTAATTTGCTGATTGGCTTTAAACAAATTATTGTAGGCTTGCGAAACGTTGTAAGCAATCGCCAGTTTGTCATTCTCTGTACTGAGTTTTGAAGCTTCAACTAAATATTCCGCCGACTGAATTCCATATTTAATTCGGCCACCTGCATAAATCGGCAATGAAGCAGCAACGTTTCCATAGAAAGCAGAATTTGCTTTTGGTGCAGTACTTCCTCCATTTGTAGAAGGTGGCAAAACCTTGAGATCAACATTGGCGTTGGCTAAAGCCAGAGCGCTTGCAGAAACTTTCAAACTCGGCAGTCTGTTATTTTTGGCTTCAAGATAATTGGCGGTCGCCTGATCGATTTTTGCCTGATCGATTTTAAGATTTTTAGAATTCTGAATTCCCAGATTTACCGCTTCATCAAGGGTCAGCATTTTCTTTTCCTGTGCATGAACCGTGATTCCGATGGCCGAGAAAACCAGCGCAATCAGGGGACTATATGTTTTCTTCATAACCTAAAAGGTGTTTTAATATATTTTGGACATGTATTTTAATTTCATCGAAATACTGATTTTCGTAATTTTCATCACCCTCAAAAAATTCCTTGTAAACAGGAAGTGTATTGAGTGCGGTAAAAATGGTTCCTGAAACCGTAGAATGCAGAAATTCTATTCGTGGTCTTTTAGTAAAGATTTTCTTTTCTAATCCTTTTTCGATGAGTTCGCTGTAAATAGCCAGAAATCCTTTTTTTGATTCTTTTAAAAATTCTGCGATATGGGGATTTTTATTGCTCAGCTGCTCTCTTTGTAAAATGCGGTAAAAAGTTTTTAAAGTTTTTACGCGGTCCGCATAACGGTTAATAACAGTGACCAGTTTTTCCCACTCATTCAAATTGTCGTTGGCTAAAATATCTTTGCTAAATGTCAAACTTTCGTTCATTCTCACTTCGAATATTTTGACGAAAAGCTTTTCTTTGGAGCCGAAATAATAGGAAATCATCGAAACATTTACCTTCGCTTTTTTCGAAATCTCCCGGGTAGAACTTCCTTCAAAACCCTTTTCAGCAAAGAGTTTTTCGGCGTGTAATAAAATATGTTCTTCTTTGGAAATCATGACAGATCATTTTTTTGAGGGTGCAAATTTAAATAAAAACAGAAAACAATCAAACGATTGATTGATTTTTTTTCTGTAAATAAATATAGAAATCGTCTATAATATACCGTGAGATTTTTTGTGAAAAGAAATTTAAATAAAATTGATTGAGCGATCCAAAAATTAATTTTAACTTCGTTATATCAATAACGATTAAAACCAAATTTTATGAAAAAAGTAATTTCAGTGTTAGCCATCACCATTTTCACTTTGGGATTTGCTCAGGAAGCTCCGAAGAAAGCCTGTTGTTCCGGAAAGGACAAAAAAGAATGCAAAATGGGTGACAAGAAAGACAATAAAGCATGTACTATGAAAGATCACAAAGACTGCAAAGGCACTTGTGACATGAAAAAGGAGGAAAAGAAGAAAGCAGCCTAAAACGAAACCACCTATTGGTGGTTTTTTTATGGTTTTTTGTGAAGGTAACGGGAAAGTTTAATCCCCAGATCAGTCCATATTATTTTGGTGTTTCCGTTTCTTTCTAAATGATAATTTGCCGTAGAGATTTCTTCTAAAATAGCTTCAATATTGGCTCCGTGGATGAATTTTGAGAAACTCTCCCATTTGAAACCGCCCGCCTCTATTTTTTTATAGACCAGACTTTCATTGCCGTAATTTTGAAGTAACGCCAGCCGGAACATTTCTGCGCAGTATTCTAAAAAATTCATTTGTTTTTCTTTGTTCCACAGTGAAATTCTTCTTCCCCAAAGAACAATGTTTTTTAAAAACTCTGGCTTCTTTTTTACCTGGAAAGCTTCACGAACCCACATGATAAACTGATCTTCAAATTCGGAATCTGTGTTTTCAGACTGCAGTAATTTCTGCGCGGTATTCCAGTTTCCCTGTGCCTGAAAAACTATTTCGCGTCTTCTGTCTGTACTGATCTCCTTGTTGTTCTGTAAAAACTGGTCGAGATCATCCTCTTTAATACTCGGGATTTCCACAATCTGCGTTCTCGAAATAATTGTCGGAAGCATGAAATCGGTGTTGGAAGCCGTCAGTATGATGTAAGTGTTTTTCGGTGGCTCTTCGAGAAACTTCAGAAATTTATTGGCAGCATCCGTATTCATTTTGTCAGCTTGCCAGACAATGAGAATTTTACTGCCGCCTTCAAAACTTTTCAGGGCGAATTTTTTATTGATTTCATCAATTTCTTCGACGTAAATACTAAGTTGTTTATTTTCTGATTCTAAAATTGTGCTCCAATCTTCGTTATTTGAATAGGGATTTTCCAGCATCATCTCCCGGAATTCATCAAAAAACTGAGCCGTCAATCCGCTTTTATTCGCTTTAAAAACGGGAAAGCTAAAATGCAGATCGAGGTGATTGAGATGATCGACTTTTGGAGAAGAATGCTCGTTTTCCTTTCTTAGAATTTCTTTTGCAAATGCCATTGCCAAGGGCAGCGTTCCATATCCGTCTTTGCCTACAAATAATTGTGCGTGGCTTACCCGATTGTTGCTGATACTATCTTTCAGAAGGTTTTTCAATTCCTGATGACCTACAATTTGTTCCCAATTCATGCTTCAAAGATAAATATTTTTGCTGGATATTCAGAATGAGATGGTGATGAGGATCTTTAGATATTTTAACACAAGCGGCCTTATAAATGTTAAATAATATAAAACCTGTTTAGCAATATTCAAACAGTTAATTTTGACATGATTCGTTGAGAAGAATAGTTCTGTAAAGTGATTTTCAGAAATGTTTAAATTGAATAGCCATCTGATAAGCTTAACAAACTTTAACCAAACTTACTTTCACAGTTCAGTATTATTTAAGATATTTGCGCATTATTTTTAAAAATAGAGAATGAAAAGATTTTTTGTATTACCTTTGATTGCGGCAGGTTTTTTACTTAACGCACAAACGATTGGTAATTCTCCATACGCTGCCTTTGGAATCGGTGATGTAAAATACGATAACACGACTGATATCAGTTCAATGGGTGGCATTTCTACTGCATATATTTGGGATTTTAACAACAATTTTAATTTCAGCAACCCGGCAGCCAATAAAAATTTAGAATTAACCACTTTGAAAATTGAAGCAAGTAATCAAAATAACTTCTTCAAATCCAATTACAATAACATGAGTGCAACCAAGCATTCATCTTATCTATCTAATTTAACGATTGCCTTCCCAATTTCTAATAAAGTTAAATTTGGATTGGGTTATCAACCTTACAGTTCAAAAGAATACACTATTTTAACTAAAGAAGTTTTGGATTCCGGAAATAGCCAGATGAGTCTTTACCATGGTGAGGGAACGCTCAGTACGGTACAGGCAGCTATGTCTTATCAGATTACACCGGAGTTTGCAATGGGTCTTCGATCTAATTTCTTCTTTGGTAACCTGTATGATATTAATGAGTTGACTACTTCTGATGCTGAACTGATCAACGGTTACGAAACAAAAAATAAAGTTAAGAGCTTTAATTTTACTTTGGGAACTGCTTATCAGAAAAAATTTCAGACTGATAGAAAGTTGACCTTAGGAGCAACTTACACTTTCGGAAATACCGGTCAGATGGAAACCCGATATGTCAACAGTACCTATTTTTACACGCCGGGAAAAATCAAAAATAATGAAAGCATTATTGAGGAGAAATTCAGCGAAGACAAAAACCTGATTCCTATGGAATTCTCTTTTGGAGCCGGTTATGGCAGAGATGCCAAATGGTTTGTCGGAACTCAGGTGGATTATAAAAACGGAGAGACCATTCAGTTTTTGGGGAAACCTTTTGTGAACGAAAATTCTTATAAAATTTCTGCCGGAGGTTGGTATTTGCCCAACTACAATAACTTCAGAAATTATTTCTCCCGTGTTACCTACCGATATGGAGCGTATTACGAAAAAGGAAATTTAGCGATTAACGGAACCAATATCAATCAGTTTGCGATTACCGGTGGAATGACTTTGCCTTTCGAAAATAGAAGTGCGAGCAGAATGAGCGGTATCGATTTAGGACTTGAATTAGGGAAAAGAGGAACGCTTGATAATAATTTGATCCGTCAGAATTTTGTTAATTTAAAAATCGGAATTAATTTTGCTGATAAGTGGTTTAACAAACGACTTTATGATTAAAAAATGAATTTCATTAAAGAAATACTTTATAAAAATATAGCCGGCTTACTGAGTTGTGCTATATTTTTTGCTTTAATATCCTGTGACGAAGACCTTACCAAGATCAACAAAAACAGAAATAATAATTTCCCGTCTCAGATTATCAATAATGCCAATATTGTCCAGCGGGATTCTGGGATGATAAAACTGCGCGCCACTGCTCCACTCATTGAAAAATTCGAATATATCGACTCGCCATATATTGTTGCCAGAAAGGGGATTAATATTCTTTTTTATGATAAAAAGAAACCGGATGTTCCTGGAAAAATCTCGGCAAAATATGCAAAGTTCAATGAAAAAAAGAAGTTTTACGAAGCCAAAGGAAATGTAAAAATCATCAGCAATGAAAATCAAATGTTTGCCATGCAATCGGTTTATTGGGATCAGGTAAAAAAGATTATTTATACAACAGACACGGTGTATGTCACCGATAAAGATGGTTCTACTTTGGTCGGCGCCAATGGAATGAAAGCAAAAGATGATTTCTCTGAATATACTTTTTACAATAACTCCGGCGACATCAACGCTCAAAAAATTCCTGAGAAATCAAGATAAGCAGATTGATTGCGTTGTATCTTAAGATGGATTTTTTCACCAAAAATTCATACATTTAAATAAATTTTGATTCTATGAATTTCCATGCTTTGGGTTTAATGTCTGGCACCAGTCTCGATGGACTGGATGTTTGTTACGCCTCTTTCCAAAAAGATGAACTCGGCAAATGGAATTTTCAGATTCTGCGCGCCGTCACTTTTCCCTATTCTGAAACTTGGGAAAAACGGCTTAGAAATGCCATTCATTTATCCGCAGAAGAAATCTTCTCACTCAATTCTGAGTACGGATTTTATTTGGGTGAAAAGGTGAATGAATTCATTATTCAATACGCAATAAAAAATATAGATTTCATCGCTTCGCACGGACATACCGTTTTTCATCAGCCAGAGAAAAAATTCACAGTTCAGATCGGAGATGGCCGTGCTATAAAATTCCTGACCAATATTCCGGTGATTTACGATTTTCGCAGTCAGGATGTTTTGATGGGCGGAAACGGCGCACCGTTAGTTCCCATCGGCGATGAACTGCTTTTTCCGGAATACAGCGCGTGTCTGAATCTCGGTGGCTTTTCGAATATTTCATTTAAAGAAAATGGAAAAAGAATTGCTTTTGATATTTGTCCGGTCAATATTGTGCTGAATCATTTCTCTAAAAAATTAGGAAAAGACTATGATGAAAATGGCGATTTTGCAAGAAACGGAAATGTAAATCCGCAACTTTTGCAGTCCCTGAATTCCATAAAATATTATCAGAAAAGTCCACCGAAATCATTGGGAATGGAATGGGTTTCTCAGTATATTTTACCGGAATTTAAAGATGAAGATCCTTCGGTGATTTTAGCGACTTTTACAGAGCACGCCGCCATTCAGATTGCTGAAATATTCAATCGGTTTCAACTCGACAAAGTGTTATTTACTGGCGGCGGAACGTATAATTCCTTTTTAATTGAAAGAATTTTAAGTAAAACCAATACCGAAATTTGTACTCCCGATAAGGAAATCATCGATTTCAAAGAAGCCCTTATTTTCGCGTTCATGGGAGTTTTAAGAATAACTAATGAAGATAACATTCTTTCTTCAGCCACCGGAAGTTCGCGAAACCACTGTTCCGGACTTCTCGTTTAACCATTAAAATAAAAGATAGATGCAAGTAGATATTAGACCTTTAAAAATTGAAGATTACGACGAACTCAGAGAGACGATGCAAAAAGCATATCCAGCGATGTCCGAAAGTATCTGGTCAAAGACGAGTATTAAAAAGTTAATCAAAATCTTCCCCGACGGACAGATCTGTATTACTGTTGACAACAAGATTGCAGCGGTTTGTCTCTCCTTAATTGTACAGTACGAATTGTACGGTGATGATCATACTTATAAAGAAATTACCGGAAATTATACCTTCAACACCCATTCTGATACCGGAAATGTTTTATACGGTATCGAAATTTTTGTAGATCCGGAATTCAGAGAACTACGGCTGGCGCGAAGATTATACGATGCGAGAAAAGAACTTTGTGAAAAACTGAATTTGAAATCAATTATCGTGGGCGGCAGAATTCCGAATTATCATTTGTATAGTTCAGAACTTTCTCCGAGACAATATATCCAGCAGGTTCGAAAAAAAGAAATTTACGATCCGGTTTTAAGTTTTCAGTTGGCCAATAATTTCCTGCCGGTTCGCGTTTTGAAAAATTATTTACCGGAGGATATTCAATCCGCTGAAAATGCAGTTTTGCTGCAGTGGAATAATATTTATTACAGCAAGAAACCAAATACGATGCAGGATTCTGTAATTCGGTTGGGCTTGGTTCAATGGCAGATGCGGCATTTCAAAGACATCGATGCGTTTTTTGAACAGGTTGAATTTTTCGTGAATGTAATGGCGGATTATAAATCAGATTTCATCATGTTCCCCGAGTTTTTCAATACGCCTCTACTCGCTCCTTTCAATGATTTGAGCGAAAGAGACAGCATGTTTAAACTGGCTGAACTTACGGAAGAAATAAAAAATAAACTGTCACAATTAGCAATCGGTTACAACATCAATATCATTGGGGGAAGTATGCCGCTTGTAGAAAATGAGGAGTTATACAACATCAGTTATCTGCTGCACCGTGACGGAAAAATCGATGAACACCGAAAAGTGCATATCACGCCCAACGAGAAAAAATTCTACGGAATGAAAGGTGGAAATGAAATAAAAGTCATCGATACCGATTGTGGAAAAGTAGGTCTGGTCATTTGTTATGATGTTGAATTTCCTGAATTACCAAGAATTCTGGCCGATCAGGGAATGAAAATTCTGTTTGTTCCTTACCTTACCGATACTCAAAATGCTTATATGCGCGTGCGTAACTGTGCGTCTGCGAGGGCGATCGAAAACGAATGTTATGTTGCGATCGCAGGATGTGTCGGAAATTTACCGGGAGTAAACAATATGGATATTCAGTATGGGCAGGCCGCTGTTTTTACGCCGTCTGATTTTGCCTTTCCCTCCAACGCGATTAAAGGAGAAGCGACACCGAATACCGAAATGACCTTAATCGTAGATGTTGATCTGAATTTGCTGAAAGAACTGCATCATTACGGCGCGGTACGAACGATGACCGACCGCCGGAAAGATTTATACGACACTATTTCCTATAATACCGATTCGGAAGCGGAATAAATAAAAATCCCGAGACTTTTTAGTTTCGGGATTTTAGTTTTTTTAAAATAGAAGTCAATTCTCTTTACAAACTAATGCACTTACAAAATCATCAAAATATTGACAGGTTCTAAGTGAAATAATGTTTTTGATCAGGAATTAAAATTTCCTTTAGATAAATATACCACTTTTTTAGTTTCAAAAAATTCACCTTCAAAATGATCTTTGAGTTGAAATAATTCTGCTTTTAACCCTGCAAGTTCTTCTCCTAAATCGCCACCTTTGAGATAAAGAACACCATTATGTTTTGGATTAAACTGCTCTTTTAAAAATTTACCTTTTAACCAACGCAGAAAAACCGGCATTTGAGTAACCGCTCTACTGACTACAAAATGAAACTGATCTTTCACCTCTTCAGCCCTTCCGTGGATTGCGGTTATATTTTTCAACCCAATTCCTTCCGAAACTTCCTTCACAACGGTAATCTTTTTACCAATAGAATCCACCAAAGTAAACTGAGCTTCTGGAAATAAAATCGCCAGCGGAATTCCAGGAAAACCACCGCCGGTACCGATATCCAGAACTTTTGTATTCGGTGCAAACTCCATTATTTTAGCAATTCCCAAAGAATGCAGAATATGTTTTTCGTAGAGTGAATCCATATCTTTCCTGGAAATGACGTTGATTTTTTCATTCCATTCCCGGTATAACCGTTCAAGATCAGCGAATTGTGTTTTTTGATTTTCGGAAAGATCAGGAAAATATTTTTCTATTAATTCTACAGACATTTTTCAGTATTTTTTTTTTACAAAAGTAAAGAAAGGATTTCACAATAATTTGGTTTGCGCTTTCAAACTAAAAAATTATCTTTGATTCTTTTAAAATTAAATATGGAAAAATTCTCAAACCGGCTGAACCGAATGAGTTTCTCACAGACCTTTGTAATGAGCAACAAAGTGCGGCAAATGAAAGCAGAAGGAATCGATGTGATCAGTCTAACGCTTGGCGAACCCGATTTCGATGTACCAAAAAATATTAAAGAAGCTGCTTTTGCGGCGATTAATAATAATTTCAGCCACTACTCGCCTGTTCCGGGATTTCTGGATTTAAGGGAGGCCATTTGCGCAAAGTTAAAAAGAGATAATAATTTAGAATACAACGCTTCGCAGATTTGTGTGTCAAATGGGGCCAAACAAGCGATTATAAACGTACTTGCTTCCATCATCAACGATGGCGACGAAGTTATTCTGCCCGCACCGTACTGGGTAAGCTACGATGAAATGGTGAAAATGATGGGTGGAAAATCTGTTTTCGTGGAAACGTCGATCGACACCGAGTTTAAAATGACCGCGGAACAACTCGAAAAAGCAATTACACCAAACACAAAAGCCCTGCTTTACAGTTCTCCGTGCAATCCATCGGGAAGTTATTATACGTATGAAGAACTTGAAAGTATTGCAAATGTTATTGCAAAATACCCTCAAATAACGATTATCTCTGATGAGATTTATGAGTTTATCAATTATGAAGGAAAGCATACTTCGATTGCAGAATTTCAGCAGGTTTATGAGCAAACAGCCGTAATCAACGGGATGTCGAAAGCATTTGCGATGACGGGTTGGCGAATTGGCTATTCTGCCTGTCCGACCTGGTTGGCAAAAGCCTGTGAGAAAATTCAGGGACAAATGACAAGCGGCGCCAATACCATGGCTCAAAAAGCGTCCATCACAGCATTGCAAACCGATCCGGCTGAATATCGTTTTATGATTGAAGAATTTAAAAAACGACGGGACTTGGTTTTTTCATTAATAAAAAATATTCCCGGTTTCAAAGTAAATTATCCGAAAGCAGCATTTTACTTTTTCCCTGATATTTCTTTTTACATCGGTAAAACTTTAAATGGAACTCTGATTAAAGATGCCGATGATTTCGCGATGTTCCTATTAGAAAATGCCCATGTGGGAACGGTCGGCGGCGTTTCTTTTGGTAATCCTAACTGTATCCGTTTTTCCTACGCTGCGTCTGAAAAAGAACTCACAGAAGCGATGAGGCGAATTCACGAATTTTTAGAAAAGGTTGAAATTAGCTAAAAAAGATATCCCATAAAAAAACCGGTTTGAAAATTTCAAACCGGTTTTCTTTATTGTGAGAAAGAATTAAAATTTAATAATATCTTTCATTTTCTCGTTTTCTTCGTTGACCAAATCGTCGTCCACCAGGATTTTTCCTGAATGCTCGTCGATAATGATTTTTTTACGTTGAGCAATTTCCATTTGCTTTTGTGGAGGCAATGTGAAGAATGATCCTTTCGGCGCACCTCTTTCTAAACCTACTACTGCTAAACCGGTTGGTGAATTCGTACGGATTCTGTGGTAAGAAGCCAATAATCTTTCATCAATATTTTTAGCGAATTCGTTTGATTTTTCAATCAGGAAATCTTCTTCTTTCTGAGTTTCAGAAACTAAATTCTCGAGTTCTTCTTTTTTGAATTTCAAGTGATTTTTCAAATCAGCTATTTTCGAATTTAACTCGTCTAAAGTTTCATTCTTATGGCTTATTTTTACACTAAATTCATTGATTCTTTTTTCTGAAAGTTGAATTTCCAATTCCTGAAATTCAATTTCTTTATCCAAAGATTCGAATTCTTTGTTATTTCTTACGTTATCTTGCTGAGATTTATATTTATCAATCAAAGTTTTTGCGTGACTGATCACTTCATTCTTTGTATTGATTTCATCGTTTTGAAGTTTAATCTCACTTTGAAATTTCTCAGCTCTTTTTTCTAAACCTTCGATTTCAATTTCTAAATCTTCCACTTCAATTGGCAATTCGCCTCTTGTGCTACGGATTTCGTCTAATCTTGAATCGATGATTTGTAGGTCGTAAAGTGCTCTTAGTTTGTCTTCAACGGCGATTTCTACTGTTTTTTTAGCCATATTTTATAAAAAATAGTTTACAGGGTTGGTTTTCTCGGTAGATTTTGAGACTGCAAAGATAGTGAATTTTTGTGATAATATATCAACCAAATGCTCAGTAACAAATTGTTCGGATTCAAAATGACCGATGTCGCAAGTCAACATTTTCCCGTCTCCCTGGAAATAATCATGATATTTTAGGTCGCCCGTTAAATAGGCGTCACATTTTTGGGAAATTGCCGCACCGATTCCGCTCGCGCCGCTACCGCCTAAAACGCCGACTCTCTTGATTTTTTTGTTGATGAAATCAGAATGGCGAATTGCTTTTAAATTAAATTTATCTTTAACAAAAGTCAGGAATTGTTCTTCGTCCATCGCTTCTTCAAACTCACCAAATCTCCCTAAACCCAAAAAATGGTTTTCATTTTCTAACTGAATAATTTGATAAGCCACCTCTTCATAAGGATGCGCAGATTTCATCGCATTAATAATTTGATTTTTTTTATAACTTTCATAAATTACCGAAATCATCACTTCATCCGCATTTTCGCGAATCCCAATTTTTCCGGAGAATGGGTCTGCCCCTTCTATTGGCCTGAAAGTTCCGCTGCCAGAAACTGCAAAACTGCATTCATCGTAAAAGCCGATATTTCCAGCACCTGCGCCAAATAAGGCATTTTTAATTTTTTCTGAAAAATCTTGAGGTACAAAAACATTCAGCTGATGAAGACCTTGCTTTTTCGGCATTAATACTTTTTGATTTTTAAGACCTAGTTCTTCACAAATTCTGTAATTCACGCCAAAGTAATCATTATCAAAGGCGGTATGAATTGCATAAATGGCGATTTTATTTTCGAGAGCTTTCAGCACTGCTTTTTCAACATAATTTTTGCCGGTGACTGATTTTAAACCTGAAAAAATAATCGGATGAAAGGCAACGATGAAGTTGATATTCTTAGCAATGGCTTCATCGACGACAATTTCCAGCGCATCATGACACACTAAAATTCCTGAAACCTCTCTGTCAGGATTTCCACAAAGCAAGCCCACATTGTCATAATCTTCCGCCTGGGATAAGGGAATTATTTTTTTTAGGTCGCAAACCAATTCATTTACTGTCATTTTCTTATGTTTGCAACGAATTTAAGAATTAAATCTGTAATAATACCGCCAATAGCAATGGAAAGAGAACATAATTATATGCCCGAGCGAATCCGCTGGAAACGTAAACTGTTCCGGATTATTTTCAAAGCTGACACTAAGCTGGGTAAACTTTTTGATATTTTTTTATTGGTCTTAATCCTTCTCAGCACTTTCATTGTTATGATGGAAAGCGTCCGGATTTTCGATGCAAAACTCCACAAGGTATTTGTAATCGTAGAAGTTATTATTACCATTTTTTTCACTGTGGAATATGCATTGAGAATAATTACCATTAAAAACAAGAAAGATTACATTTTCAGTTTTTTTGGGATTATTGATTTTCTGGCGATTTTACCTTTTTATCTTAGTTTATTTATTCCGATTACCAAATATTTTCTGATTATTAGAATGCTGAGAATGCTTAGGATTTTTAGAATATTGAATTTAATGGATTTTATGAATGACGGTTACTTCATCATTACCGCGTTAAAAAACAGTTCCAGAAAGATCTACATATTCCTTTTATTCCTGATGATCTTTTCTGTAATCGTAGGTTCTATGATGTTCATGGTTGAAGGCCACAGAGAAGGTTTTGAAAGTATCCCGCAAAGCGTTTACTGGGCGGTTGTAACGGTGACTACGGTGGGCTATGGAGATGTCTCGCCAGGCACTCCACTGGGAAAATTTCTGTCGGTATTATTGATGCTAGCCGGTTATTCCATTATTGCTGTTCCCACCGGAATTGTTACTGCAGAAATGCGGAATAAGCGTCAGGAACTTGGCAGAACCTGTAGCCGTTGCGGAAATAATGACATCGATGATGATGCAAGATTTTGTAAAATTTGCGGCGAGAAAGTCGTATAACAAAAAGGTGCATTGTAACAATGCACCTTCTCTTTTTTTCATTCATTTGGTTTTTTTTAACTCATCTTTTTATTTTCGGGAGGAAAACAAAAATCATCATTTGTGTTTGCGGATAGTTAGTAGTTTTTACCCTATTTTTAAAGACTAAGTATTATTAAACCTTTAAAAAAATCTTCACATTAAAGTAAATTTATTGTTGACTACTTTTCCGCTATTTACGGTGCGTTAAAATAATGAGATAATAAATTTTTGTCTAATGTTTCTTATTTTTCTTGTACAAATATAAGGCAATGTATTTCCCATTTACTAAGTTAAAACACCCTTTTTTTATAATACAATCTAGTTAAACTCTAATGATTATTTAAACATCCTTTTATAATCATCATGCAAATATTCAATCTAAGGTTCGTAAAGATTCCGTTTACAAACGCCCTATTTTTCATTCTTTTTTAATTTGTTAAAGATATTTCACTTAGAAATTTCACAAAGTTCATTGGTGATTACTCCTCATTGATATACCGTAATAATCATCTTATTGTTGTTTAATTTTATCTGGCCTCTCACAACTGCGGTATAAAAAAAGCACCTCAATTTCTTGAAGTGCTTTGTTGGATTAAAATCCATTGAAATAAAATTCAACCTGTTTGTTTCAGTTTATTTTGTTAAAGTGGTGTTCACTTTTACCAACTGTACATCAAAGATTAACCAGGCATTTGGTGGGATAACACCTCCCGCGCCATTGGCTCCATACCCAAGTTCTGATGGAATAAGCAGGGTTGCAGATTCTCCTTCTTTCAATAAAAGAATTCCTTCGTCCCAACCTTTGATTACCTGACCGATACCAATAGTAATTTCAATCGGCTCATTTCTTTTAAATGAAGAGTCGAATTCTTTTCCATCAACTAATTTACCGGCATAATGCACAGAAACAACATCACCAACATTAGCTTTTTTGCCTTCAGTTGTTTGGGTTATTTTATAGTACAATCCGGAAGGAGTTGCCTGCATCGTTGCTTTTAAATCATCAACTAATTTTTGCTGATTGGCTGCAAACTCTTCGGCTTTCTTTTTTTTGTCAGCTTCTATTTTTTCAAGGATGGCTTTATTATTCTCTTTGATTTTTGCTTTTCCTTCAGAAAATATTTTGGCAGCATCATAATTTTTGTACTCATCCCCTTTAGAGAAAATCGCAACTTTTTCTAAAACCACATCAGTTTTAGGTTTATCCTGCGGGCCTTTTTCCACATTGGCAATCGTGTCAATAACTTCAATACCATTCACAACTTCACCAAAAACCGTATGCTTTCCGTCTAACCAAGGGGTAGCAATTTCTGTGATGAAAAACTGGGAACCATTGGTATTTGGTCCTGAATTGGCCATGGAAAGAATTCCTTTTCCGGTGTGCTGAAGGTCATTTTTTTCGTCATCGAATTTATAACCCGGATCGCCCATTCCTGTTCCTTTCGGATCACCTCCCTGAATCATAAAATCTTTGATTACTCTGTGGAAAATAGTTCCGTCATAGAAAGGAACTCCTTTCGCTTTTGCAGTATTATCGATTTTTCCTTCAGCTAATCCAACAAAATTCGCAACGGTAACCGGTGCTTTTTTATCTTCCAGTTTCACGATCATATTTCCTTTTGAAGTTTGGAAATTGGCATAAAGTCCTTCTTTCAGACCTGCGTAAGTTTCTTTGTCTACGTTCATTTTTTTATAAATTGGGGTGCAACTTGTTAACGAAATCGCTGCTATCGCGATTAATAAATTCTTTTTTATCATAAATAGCAATATGTTAGAGTACTTTTAATTTAATGATTAAAGGCATATCATTTGAAATCTGGTCATTATCGCCATAGGTCCCAAAACCTAGTGCCGAAGGGATCAAAAGGGTAACTTCCTGATTTTTTTGCATGTATCTCAATGCATCTTCCACTGGTTTTAATTCTTCAAAATGACCAAAAATTTTATTTTTATTTTGAACAGGAGTTTCATATAATTTCACCAAATCGAAATCGTAAATATCATATTGATAAGAAATCATTTCGCCATTCTCTTTTCGCTTCTGATGCGCGAGATTTTTATCATTCACCCAATAGTTCATGGTCATCGGATAAAACACTTCATCTTGATTTTTAATCCAATCCTCAATTTGAGTTCTTTCTATCAGATTCAGATTTTTGGTCCTGTTTTTAGAAATATCTAAATCTTTCTGACTTAAAATTCCACCAACAGGAGGATATGCAGGTGCATGCTTTACACAACCGATTAAGATCAAAGAACAAAGTACGATTATTTTTTTCATAAAAACTTTTGCGAAAATAAGCATTTCGAATTAGACTAAAAAATGAAAAAACCGGAAAAAAAATATTCCCGGTCTTTAATTGCCGTTTTTAATAAAACACTAAAAATTTTTAGATGCTTTTTTCGACTAAAACTCTCCATCCAAAAGGATCTTCGGCAACATTTGTTTGAAGATCAACTAAATCTTTTTGCAGCGTTAAGGCAAAACTTTCTTCTAAAGGTAATTGTGGCAGTTCTAATTTTTCACCCTGGTATCCAATCGCTTTGAAAACAGTGGTTACAACAGCGGTACCGACTCCCCAAATTTCTTTTAAAGTGCCATTTTTGTGCGCTTCTATTACAGATTTTACAGAAATAGGTTCTACTTTTAATTCAATACCTCTTTTATTTGCCAATTGAATAAAACTGTCTCTGGTAACGCCATCCAAGATTTTCTCGGAAGTTGGTGGCGTATAAATCGTGTCATTAATTCTAACGAAAACGTTCATCGTTCCACTTTCCTCAAAGTATTCGTGGGTAGAATCATCCGTCCAAATGATTTGCTCATATCCTTCTTCATTGGCTAACTGCGTTGGGTAAAAAGATGCGGCGTAATTACCGGCAGCTTTGGCAAAGCCTACTCCACCGTTTGCAGCTCTTGAATAATAATCGGAAATTTTCACTGAAACAGGTGCTGAATAATAACTTTTTGCAGGAGTAGCTACAATTGCAAACATATATTTATTAGATATTCTGGCTTTTAAAGCTTCCTCTGTAGCGAAAATAAGGGGACGGATATACAGAGAATTTCCTTCACCATAAGGAATCCAGTCCCGATCTAAATCAACCAGTGCTTTTAATCCTTCTAAAAAAACCTCTGCCGGGATTTCCGGCATCGCAAGACGACTTGCAGATTTATTGATTCTGGAAAAATTCTTTTCCGGTCTGAAAATAAAAACCTGGCTGTCTTTATCCTTATAAGCTTTCATTCCTTCAAAACATGCCTGCCCATAATTAACCCCCATCATTGCAGGAGTAAAAGGAAGCGGTCCGTAAGGCATCAATTTCACTTCTCCCCATTTTCCGTCTTCATATTCACAGATAACCATGTGATCGGTAAACATGTTTCCAAAAGAAAAATTCTCTGGATCAAATTCGGATATTCTCGGAGCAGTAGATTTTTGAATTATCATATTTTAATTTTTTGTTGATGTTCTACAAATTTAATATAATTTTTTAAATATCAAAATTTTAAATTAATTTTGAAAAAAAATTCATGGAACGAGAAATAAAAACGACTTCAGATGGAAGCAAAACATTATATATCAACGACTTAAACGAAAATTACCATTCACACCATGGTGCGCTGCAGGAAGCCCAACATGTGTTTATCGATAATGGATTAAATTTAATTAAAAATTGTAATATTAATATTTTAGAACTCGGTTTTGGTACAGGTCTTAATGTTTTAGTTACAATTGATGAGTTTTTGAAAACTGACAAAAGTCATGTTATTCATTATTTTACCCTTGAAAAATATCCCATAAATGAACGGGAAGTTAACGAATTGGATTATGGATCTATTTTTCATAAAACAGAAATGCAGGAAATTTACCAAAGGATACACGCCAGTAATTGGAACGAAACCGTTGAAATCCTTCCTCAATTTTTCTTAACCAAATATCATTGTGATTTTTTTGAAATTAAAAATCTGGATTTTCCTGAAATTGATCTTGTTTATTTTGATTGCTTTGGAGCAAGAGTTCAACCCGATTTATGGGAAAAACCGCTTTTTGAAATGGTTGCAAATACGATGAAACCGGGCGGATTACTTACCACCTATTCTTCTAAAGGCAGTGTCCGTCGTATTTTGGAGGAACTCGGTTTTAATGTAGAAAAAAAAGCCGGACCTCCCGGAAAACGGGAAATGATCAACGCTGTTAAGAATTAAGGATGAATGAAAAATTGCTAACTTTGTGATTGATCCAAAAAAACTAAAATACCAATATGATTGATAAAGTAAATGTGCGAGTGTACGCAACTATTGTGAAGGATGGAAAAGTCCTTGCGCTGCACGAAGAATACGTTGGCGAGCAACTGATGAAATTCCCCGGCGGCGGACTGGAATTTGGCGAAAGTGTTTTGGAATGTCTGGAAAGAGAACTCGAAGAGGAACTGAATATCACAGTAAAAAATATCGAACATTTATATACCCAGGAAGATTTTCTGGTGTCTAAATTCCGAAGCAATGAACAGCTGCTGAGCATTTATTATCTTGCAGAAATGGTTGATGAAAATGAATTGCTTATTATGGATCCGTGTATCGAAAAAACAGAATGGGTTTCCCTCAATGCTGAAGAAAACCCATTTCTTTTACCAATAGATAAAATTGTTTTTGATGTTTTGAAGAAGAAACTTCTATAAAATTTCGTTCAAAATTTTCGCTAAGCGCAAACCACCATATAATAATTGACGCTCCACCAGAGGTTCAAATTTATAATTATAATCGTAGGCATAATTAGCATCCGGTTTGGAATTGGCGTAAATCCTGTTTGCTTCCCGATGACTGTCAAAGAACCAATCTTCTAAAGTTCCCAATTGAATAGACTTGACTTCTTCTTTGGTTTTGACATCCAATACTCTTGCAAATTCTGTATAACTGTATTTTTGAAAATCAACCATTTTAGAATCCCACAGAGAATGTAAATTTGTTGGAGCTCCAAAGTAATTGACTTTGATTTTATTTCCTCCCAAATCTTCTAAGCGGCCAACATGAAGTGGCTGAGCAGCATCACCAACTAAATGAACAAGAAACCTTAATGCAATTTCCCGGTCTTTAGCGGATGTTTTTCTGTCTTTGATCTGCTCCGAAAGAATTTTGATTTGCGTATAAATATTCGGTCCTTTCTGTTCTTTTAAAGCTTCTGTAAATTGTTGTATGTTCGATTGAGGTGCGACATTTACATAATGCCATTGCTCTGCAGGCTTCCAAACTCCGGTAGTGTCAGATTTAATATCGTCTGGCCAATTTGCCCAATAGGCTAATTTTTCTGTACCGATGATTTTCTTTAAACTTCTTTTTGCTTTCCCCGAAAGATGATTTTCTGCGATTTCTGCAATTACTCTGTGACCGGTTGTTCCCCATGAATAACCGAAATTAAAACTCAATAAAGCCAGTAGTAATACTGAGTTTTGTAAAATTCTGTTCATATTATTTTTTAATTTTAAAGGTAAGATACCCAGGATAAGGTTGCAAATATCCGCTATTCCAATTACTTTGCAGCAATGATTCTAAAAATTCATCAGTTCTATCTGCATGTGGGTCGTAAGGATCTTTCAAACTGACATCAGCGATATTCCCTTTTACGTTCCACCAAAAGGCGCTCCAACCGCCGCGAAGTTCTTTCACTATTTCAAAAACGGTCTTGCCTGTGGCGCGATTCATCAACTTGGCAAATATGCGTCCTTCAGTCGTTGTTAAATCCCGCAGTTGCAGTTCATATTGATCAGCCAATTTTCTTTGTCTGTCATTCACATATTTTCGTTGGGAATTTTTGTCAAGACCCTGCATTTCCGCCTGAATATCTTCATACTGTTCTAAGGCAGTTAAAAAAAGGGGATAAACCCGGCTCAGTTTTTTATTAAGAAAATAGTAATAATTTTGGTCAAGTTGATTGTTAAACCGGGGCTTACCTGTTAAGATAAGTTCATCCATAACAACGACGTTTTCCCCGTTTATTTCGTAAATTCTCGCCTTCTGCTTTGCGTCGTAGTAGTATTTAATTCCAAATTCATCTGTTTTAAGAAGTTCAGGCGGGTATTGACTTATCGGTTTTAGCGTTGTTAATTCCTGTTGTGCATTTGCATGAAGTCCGAAAAACAGAAGAAATAATAAGATCAATTTATTAAAATTCATTATTTTTACCTTCTATAAAATCAAAATTTAACTTAACAAAATTCATTCCTTTCTCATGAAATTTGAAAATAAATCATTAGAATTTTTAAAAAAATATCTAAATACCGCATCTCCAACTGGTTATGAACATAACGGGCAGAAAATTTGGATGGACTATTTAAAACCATATGTGGACAAAATAGAAGTCGATCATTATGGCACATGCTACGGAATTATCAATCCTGAAGCAGAATTCAAAGTAGTTATCGAAGCGCACGCCGACGAAATTTCGTGGTATGTGAATTATATTACCGATGACGGTCTGATTTATGTGATTAGAAACGGTGGTTCTGACCAAATGATCGCTCCTTCAAAAGTCGTTCATCTTCATGGCGAAAAAGGCGTGGTTAAAGGAGTTTTCGGTTGGCCGGCCATTCATACAAGAGGCATTAATTCGGATGAACCGGTTCCTAAGCTGGATAATATTTTCATCGACTGCGGCGCTTCTACCAAAAAAGAAATAGAGGAACTGGGGATTTTTGTAGGAACCATGATTACTTATCCTGATGAATTTTTTGAACTAAATAATAAATATTTCGTTTCACGCGCTCTGGATAACCGTGTTGGAGGATTTATGATTGCTGAAGTCGCAAGATTATTAAAAAAGAACAAAAAGCAACTTCCCTTCGGATTATACATTACCAATTCTGTTCAGGAAGAAGTCGGTTTATATGGTGCGAATATGATTGCAGATACCATTAAACCAAACATCGCAATCGTAACAGACGTCACACACGATACTTCTACGCCGATGATTGAAAAGAAAAAAGAAGGAGATTTGAAATGCGGAGACGGTCCTGTCATTTACTTTGCACCGAGCGTTCATCACAATATCCGACAGCTCATTGTAGAAACGGCGAAAACAAATAAAATTCCTTTTCAAAGAGCGGCGGCAAGCCGAGCAACCGGAACTGATACCGATGCATTTGCCCATTCCAACGGCGGAGTTCCATCTGCATTAATTTCACTTCCACTGCGTTATATGCATACCACAGTTGAAATGGTTTCACAGAAAGACGTGGCCAGTGTGATTCAGTTAATCTATGAAACCTTATTAAAGATTGAGCCAACAATGAATTTAAAATATCATTAATTTCAAAGGTCAAAAGAAAAAGTAAAAATAAATTGTAAAAAAGTAAAAATGAAAACAAAATTAATCTCACCATCACTCCTTTCTGCGGATTTCGGAAATTTGCAGCGGGACATTGAAATGCTAAATCAGTCGCAAGCAGATTGGTTTCACGTAGATGTAATGGACGGAAGATTCGTTCCCAATATTTCGTTTGGCTTCCCGATCATGAAAACGGTACAGCAATATGCAGAGAAATTTGTTGATGTGCATTTGATGATTGTAGAACCGGAAAAATATGTTGAAGAATTTATTAAATACGGTGCAGATTTGATATCTGTGCATTACGAAGCCTGTGTGCATCTGAACAGAACGGTTAATCTCATTCAGGAAAAAGGAGCAAAAGCCGGAGTGGTTTTAAATCCGGCGACACCGGTTTTAATGCTGGAAGACATAATTGCCGACGTAGATTTGGTATTATTAATGAGTGTAAATCCGGGATTTGGCGGACAAAAGTTCATTGAAAATACGTATAAAAAAATTGCAGAAACCAAAGATTTAATTTTATCAAACAATTCTACGGCATTAATTCAAATTGATGGCGGCGTCAATTTAGACAATGCTGCTAAACTATTTGAAGCTGGCGCAGATGTACTGGTCGCCGGGAATGCCGTATTCTCATCAGACAATCCTTCGGCAACGATTGAACTTTTGAAGTTGTAAAACTTTTAAAATATTCTCATCAATAAAAATCCCATTTAGCTAAAAAACTAAATGGGATTTACTTTTAAAATCTTTCATCAAAAAATTGATTCAGATATTTATGGTTTTTTTAGAAAATTTCTCTTCCTGAGAAGTGGAAAGCTGCTTCAATTAAAGCATTTTCATCTGAATCTGAACCATGTACCGCATTCTCTCCTACGCTTCTTGCAAACATTTTTCTGATGGTTCCTTCTGCAGCATCTGCAGGATTTGTCGCACCGATTAAAGTTCTGAAATCTTCAACAGCATTGTCTTTTTCCAAAACTGCTGCAACGATAGGTCCTGAACTCATAAAGTCAACCAATTCTCCGTAAAAAGGTCTTTCTGCGTGAACTTCATAGAATTTTTTGGCATCAGCAACGGTAAGTTGAGTCAATTTTAAAGCTTTCACTTTGTAACCAGCTTCAGAAATTTTTCCTAAAATAGCACCGATATGTCCGTCTGCAACAGCATCCGGTTTGATCATGGTGAATGTAATTTTACCTGACATAAATCTTGTTTTATTGTGGTGCGAAAATACAAAAAACTTTTATATATTTGTAATGAAAATTCTTACAGAGAATTGCTGAATTTATTTGGCACGGAAATTGTAAATTTATTTTCGATTCTCATGTTTAATTTGAGTTTTCATGGTTATTAGTTTTTACCCAGCTTCGGCTGGGTTTTTTATTGGGCAGAATTCTCTTCGGCCTCTTCCATTATTTTCAAATAAGTGATGTACCGCGTTTCCTCTATTTCGCCCGATTCTACAGCTTCCAGAACAGCGCATTTTGGCTCATTGATATGCATACAGTTATGAAATTTACATTTCCTGCCTGTTTTGAAAATCTCGGGAAAGTAGTGTTGAATTTCTTCTTTTTCCACATCGATCATTGCGAATTCGCGAACTCCCGGTGTATCGATCACGCTTCCACCAAATTTCCAAAAATGCATTTGTGCAAAAGTAGTCGTATGTTTTCCTTTCAAATGAGTTTCGGAAATGGCCGAGGTTTTAATATTGACTCCAGGCTGCATCGCATTCACCAAAGTAGATTTCCCGCTTCCTGAATGGCCAAAAAATACAGAAACCTTGTCCTTAATAATACTTTTCAAAACCTCTAAATTCAAATTTGAATAAGAAGAAATTTCTAAAGTTTCATAACCGATATTTTGATAAAGGCCTTCTATTTCTTTCGTCAATTCCTTTTCTTCTTCTGAAAGCACATCCATTTTATTAAATAAAATCAACGGCTTGATGTTGTATGCTTCACAACACGACAAAAAGCGATCGAGAAAACCATAAGAAGTTTCCGGATGTTTAAGGGTGAAAATAAAGCAGGCGATATCAATATTCGAGGCGATGATATGAGCTTCTTTTGAAAGATTTACCGCTTTTCTGATCAGATAATTTTTCCTTGGTTCAATCTTAGTAATCCACGCGACATCGTCCTGTTCCAAGGAAAACTCCACCAAATCTCCTACCGCAAGCGGATTGGTCAACCGGGTTTTTATCAGTTTAAATTTTCCCCGAATTCTCGCCTCGAAAAATTTTCCGGTTTCATATTCTAAAACCTGATACCAACTTCCGGTGGATTTTGTAATGAGTCCTTTCACGAATGATTATTGAGGAAAATTAATTTTAAAAATAAGAATTAAATATTGTTTTGCACTTCAATCGATTCTTCGTGAATGGCTTTGAAAACTTTTTCAATAAATTCTGCCGACATGCCGGATTCATCAGCTTTCTGAATGGCATATTCCGTAATCACCTTCCATCTTTCCGGTTGGAAAATGGCGATGTTATTATCTTTTTTCAAATTTCCGATTTTCTCAGAAATTTTCATCCTTTGAGATAATAATTCGATCAACTGAAAATCTAAATCAGAAATTAAAGTTCTGTGACGTCCCATTTCTCCATCAAAAGCCGAAATATCAGAATTTCTGACTTTTAAATTTTGCAGTAATTCTGACAGAGTTTCCGGTGTGATTTGCTGTGCAGCATCACTCCAGGCTTCATCGGGATTGCAGTGAGTTTCTATCATTATACCTTCATAGCCGACATTCAATGCTTCCTGGGCGATGCCTGCCAATCCGGTTCTGTTACCGCAAATATGCGACGGATCTACCAACATGGGAATATTAGGAAACTGATTTTTAAAATCCAGAGCAATCTGCCAATTGGGAATATTTCTATATTTTGTTTTTTGGTAAGTGGAAAAACCGCGGTGAAGAACACCCAGGTTTTTAACATCCTGACCTAAAAGTCTTTCTAAAGCTCCGATCCACAAAGCCAAATCCGGATTCACGGGATTTTTCACCAGGATCGTTTTATCCGTTCCTTTTAAAGCCTCAGCAATTTCCTGCACGGTAAATGGATTCACAGTTGAGCGGGCGCCAATCCATAAAATATCGACATCTGCTTCTAAAGCGGCAGCGACGTGATGTGCATTTGCTACTTCTGTCGCCGTTTGAAATCCGTATTCTTCTTTAACTTTTTTCAACCAGTTCAGACCGATTACTCCTACTCCTTCAAAACCGTTAGGTTTTGTTCTTGGCTTCCAAATTCCGGCACGGAAAATTGGCACATCAGCATTTGATTCTTTGATTCTTTTAGCGGTTTCCAGCATTTGTGCTTCACTTTCTGCACTGCAAGGTCCGGCAATAATCAATGGTTTGGAAAATTCTTTGATCCAATTATTTTCTAAGGTCTGTAAATTCATATTAAAGATTGAAGAGTATACTATTAATTAAAATCCAATTTAAAAAAATCATCTAATTCTTTTAAGACTGGGTTTATCTCGGCAAATTTATCAAAAATCTTTCGTTTAGTAATAATTTCTTTTTTCATTGATAAATCAGCGCGATATTCGATCGAGATATTGTGATTATTTACTTTATGCATAAAATGATTGAAGAAATCTGCACGTACTTTCTCAAATTCTGCCCTCGCTGATTCTGAAGGATACGTAACTTCTACAATATTTTCGTTTTTTTTCTGAAGTTTAAAAGAACCGATTGCATTAAAAATAATAATATCTTTTTGCTGAAGTTCCTGTAAGAATTTTTGCCATTCGCCTTTTAAATCAGTTTCACTAAAGTGTTGACTGGGCAAATTTTCTTTTTTCGAGTCGGTTATTTTTTCCGGTTCTTCCTCTGATTTTTCTAAAGCCGCACTGATGCTGAATGCAGACGGTCTTTTGGGTAAACCAATGGGTTCTGTTGTTTTCAAAACCACTTTTTTGATTTCCTCGGGGATTTCTTTAGCGACTTCTTTTGGTGTTTCTTTAGTAACTGCAGGATTTACCAATACCTTAGAACTAAGAAACGGTGCTAAAATCAGATATTTTTTTTTTTAGAGTCTGCCGCGTTTACAGATAAGGAAGAAAGTTGCATCAACGCAATCTCGACTGTTAACCGGGGATTTTTAGAATTTTTATAATTAATGTCTGCATGATTACAAATTTCAATCGCATCCACCAATTGTTGAGCGTTCCATTTTTTACTCTGTTCTAAAAACTTGATTTTTGTTTTTTCTCCTACCTCAATCAAACTTAAGGTCTGAGGATTCTGAGCCATCATTAAATCCCGGAAATGACTGCCTAAACCTGCAATAAAAATATGCGGATCAAATCCTTTTTTAATAATTTCATTTAAAGCAAATAAAGTGTCAGAGATTTTATTTTCATGCGCCAGATCAACAATAGAAAGATATTGTTCGTAATCAAGAACATTTAAAACCTCGGCTGCTTTGGCCAAAGTAATATTTTTCTGAGAAAAAGTAGAAAGCCTGTCGAAGATCGAAAGTGCGTCACGAAGCGCTCCATCTGCTTTTTGAGCAATTAAATAAAGTGCATCGTCTTCATATTGAATACCTTCCTTATCGGCGATTTTCTGTAAATGAAGCTGAATATCTTCAATGGTGATTCTCTTGAAATCATAAATCTGACAACGCGATAAAATGGTAGGTATGATCTTATGTTTCTCGGTCGTCGCCAAAATAAAAATAGCGTGCGCCGGTGGTTCTTCCAACGTTTTCAGAAAGGCATTAAAAGCCGCCTGAGACAACATGTGAACCTCATCAATAATATAAATTTTATACTTTCCAACTTGTGGTGCAAACCGCACCTGATCGGTCAGTTCGCGAATATCATTAACAGAGTTATTAGAAGCCGCATCGAGTTCGAAAATATTATAGGCAAAACCGTCTTCTGAGGTAGAACCGTCTCTCTCATTGATTTTCCGCGCAAGAATCCTTGCACAGGTTGTTTTACCAACACCTCTCGGTCCACAAAAAAGTAAAGCTTGCGCCAACTGATTTTCCCCGATGGCATGCTCTAGAGTTTCTGTAATATGACCTTGCCCCACAACAGTATCAAACTCTTGCGGACGGTATTTTCTTGCAGAAACCACGAAATTTTCCATTGGCCAAAAATAAGCAAATAAATGAGAAAATGAAATAGAAGCCGAAAATTAATAAGGCAGAAATTGTAATCTCAATTAAACAGGTTTTGGAACCGGGCTTTTTTAAAAACAAAAAACTCTCAAACTTTTATATTTAAGAGTTTTTAAAATTGATGTATAGAATTAATTTACATTTCCTTTTTCGAGAATTTCACGGTTCTGGTATTCCTGAACAAGATCGATAGCATTCGTTACTACATCGCTTAAAGCGGTAATAAATGTTCCTTCCTCTGCCATGCTCATTGCGTGTTTAAGGGCTTCAATCTCTTTGGGAATGCTTTCGTAAGTCACATTTCTGCCCGCTTCCTGAATTCCGGAAATAAGCAGCTCGTTGATTTCCTCTTCGGTTCTTCCACGCAGATGTTTTTCGTTTCTGATGATGATATAATCAAACATCCGTCCTGCAATTTTACCACATTCTTTAATGTCTTTGTCCCGTCGGTCTCCCACTCCGGAAATAATTCCAATTTTTTTGGTGGCTTCTACGTTTTTTAAATAATCCTCAATGGCTTCATATCCCGCAGGATTATGTGCAAAGTCTATTAATACCTGGAATTTTTTAAACTTAAAAATATTCAACCGACCAGGCATCAAGACCGGACTTGGTATAAAAGTACGGAGAGAATTGGCAATATCTTCAATTTCAAAACCATACAGATAAGCCGCTAAACTGGCTGCCAAAACATTAGAAATCATAAACTTGGCTTTGGCTTCCATGGTAATTGGAATGCTGTGTGCCTTCGCAATACGGATTTTCCAATCTCCTTTTTTAATGGTAACAAAACCTTCTTCATATACGCAGGTTACTTTTCCTTCTTTGGCGAATTTCAGAATGTGGGGATTATTTTCATCCAGACTGAAAATGGCTACCTTAGAATCTAAGTCAGGAAGCAATCTCATTGAATATTCGTCGTCGGCATTTAAAACACTCCAGCCATCTTTTTTCACAGAATCCAGTACGACCCGTTTCACTTTTGTCAGATCCTTCAAATTGTGAATATCGTTCATTCCGAGATGGTCTTCTTTGATATTGGTTAAAACCCCGATATCGCATGAACTGTAACCTAAACCAGACCGAAGGATTCCGCCTCTCGCTGTTTCTAAAACGGCAAATTCTACGGTAGGATCCTTTAATATGAATTCCGCGGAAACCGGTCCCGTAGTATCTCCTTTGGTGAGCATCGTGTTCTGAATATAAATTCCGTCCGAAGTGGTAAATCCTACTCTATAGCCGTTATTTTTTACGATGTGGGAAATCAGTCTTGTGGTGGTTGTTTTACCGTTAGTTCCGGTTACCGCAATAATCGGAATTTTTGCCGGTTTTCCGTGAGGATAAAGCATATCGACCACTGGAGCCGCTACGTTTCTTGGCAAACCTTCACTTGGAGCAAGGTGCATTCTAAATCCCGGTGCCGCATTCACTTCTAAAATAGCTCCTCCACTTTCCCTTAAAGGTTGGGTGAGATTTTCTGCCATGATATCAATTCCGGCGACATCCAGACCGATAATTCTTGAAACTCTTTCCGCCATGACTATATTTTCGGGATGAACCATATCAGTGACATCGATCGAGGTGCCACCGGTAGAAAGATTTGCGGTTGATTTCAGATAAACGATTTCGCCGTTTTTCGGAATGCTTTCCAGAGTGAAATTTAATTTCTCTAAAAGTTCATTGGTATCTTTATCGACGAGAATTTCTGTTAACACATTTTCATGTCCGTAGCCTCTTCTCGGATCTAAATTTTCTTTATCAATGAGTTGCTGAATATTCAGCGCGCCATCTCCGATGATATGTGCAGGAACCCGGCGGGCAGCTGCAATCATTTTATGATTTATAACCAATATGCGGAAATCATATCCGGTGATATATCTTTCTACAATCACTTTCTTGGAATAATTCTGTGCATGAGCCAAGCCGACTTTTGCAGTTTCAAAATCATTAATATTGATGGAAGAACCTTTACCATGATTGCCGTCTAAAGGTTTTATTACAAGCGGATACCCAATTTTCTGAATCGTTTTCTCTAATCCTTCTTCATCGGACACCAAGTCACCAACCGGAACGGGAATCGCCGCTTCATCGAGCATCTTTTTTGTGAGTTCTTTATTACAGGCAATATCTACCGCAATCGAACTTGTATTTCCTGTAATGGTCGCCTGAAATCTTGTCTGATTAACTCCATATCCCAACTGGACCAGAGAATTTCTGCCCAATCTTATCCAGGGAATATTTCTGGCAACCGCTTCCTCTACAATACTTCCTGTTGATGGTCCTAACCTTTCGCGCTCGCGGATTTCTTTTAAATTTCTAATGCATTCTTCTAGATTATAATCACGGGCCTCAATTAAGCATCTTGCAATTTCAACAGACTGTTCAGCCGCATAAATACCGGAATTCTCTTCCAGATAACTGAATACAACATTATAAACGCCGGGAGTTTTGGTTTCTCTGGTACGTCCGAAACCTGTATCCATTCCTGCTAAAGTCTGAATCTCCAAAGCGATATGTTCGATAACGTGGCCCATCCAGGTTCCCATTTCAACCCGTAAGAAAAAACCGCCTTCTGTCCCTTCCGAACACCGGTGGGTAATAAGTGTGGGCATCAATAGCTGTAATCTGTCACGGAAACCATCAATTTTATTGGTGGGCAAATGCTCCATTTCTTCGAGATCCAAACGCATCTGAATGAGTTTCTTTCTTCTGATACTCCAAATATTGGGTCCGCGTAAAACTTGTATTCTATCAATTTTCATAGGTGATTGGTCTCTTTTTATATTCTTTGAATTTTTATTTGAATTTCAAAGATAATCGAAAACCTTAATAATTCTAAAAAAAATATTTAAAATTGGAAGCATTTTTTCACGCACATCCCAATTAAGCCATCAGCCTTTAATTAAAATGATAAGGTAATTATTGAAGTAGCAAGGAATAATTTTTTAAATTTGCAATCTATGAAAGCAGTTGGAAAATTAATGATTATTGGCGGCGCCGTTAACAAAGGCAGTTTCTCCGAAACCGATTATGATCAGAATGTAGAAAAAAACCTGAATTTTTTCGAGCGTGGAATTTTAAGAAAAATTATCGATGAATCCCGCTTAAAAGAAAATTCGGTGATCGAAATTATTACGACTGCATCCCAAATCCCACAAATTGTAGGTCCGGAATATAAAAAAGCATTTGAATTTCTGGGCGCAAAAAATGTAAATATCCTGGATATTACCAACCGCGAACAAGCCAACAGTGATGGAATTACTGCCCGTGCCAGCGCCGCTGATGTAGTCATGTTTACAGGTGGTGACCAACTTCGGTTGACTTCAATTCTGGGCGGAACGAGATTTCATGACGTTCTTCTACAAAAATATCAGGAAGAAAATTTCATTTATGCAGGAACTTCAGCGGGAGCAGCGGCGGCTTCGGAAAATATGATTTATCAGGGATCCAGCAGTGAGGCTTTACTTAAAGGGGAAATTAAAATCGCACAGGGTTTAGGATTCATCGATAACGTAATTGTAGATACGCATTTTGTGCAACGCGGGAGAATCGGAAGATTATTTCAGGCAGTGGTCAACAATCCCCGAACTTTAGGAATAGGTTTAGGTGAAGATACCGGACTGTATATTGAAAACGATACCATGACAGCCATTGGATCCGGGCTTGTTATTTTGGTAGACGGCCGTTTTATTAAAGACACCAACTTAACCAATGTAAAGCTTGGTCAACCTATTTCGATTGATAATCTCATCGTTCATGTTTTATCTCAAAATGATTTTTACGATTTAAAATTGAAAGATCTTACCATTGTAAATTCTCAGTATAATCCGATTCCGCAGGATTAATAAAATAAATTTTATTATTAAAAATGAAAATAATCATCCACGGGGGATTTTTCTCTGAAAGCGACCAAAGCCATGATGTGAAAGTTGCCAAGCAAAATTCCTTAAAACAGATTGCCCAAGATTCTTTTGAATTTCTAAAAACACATTCCGCAGAAGAAACGGTGGTACATGCCGTAAAATTGTTGGAGGATGATTTACTCTATAATGCCGGAATGGGTTCCCAAATTCAAAGCGATGGAAAAATCAGAATGAGTGCTTCTCTGATGAACGGAGAAACCCAAAAGTTTTCTGGCGTCATCAATATTGAAAATGTAAAAAATCCAATCGAAGTAGCACAGGTTTTAATGAAAGAAGACGATCGGGTTCTCGGCGGAAACGGCGCAAAACAATATGCTGCAGAAAACGGTTTCGCGGATTTTTCGACCGAAATTCCGCAGAGGAGAAAAGAATACGAGGAGAAATTAAAAAACGGCGGAAAAGGAACGGTAGGTTGTGTCGCCTTAGACCAAAAAGGAAGATTAGCAGCAGCAACTTCCACTGGCGGAAAAGGTTTTGAACTGGTTGGAAGGATTTCTGATTCTGCAACCGTTGCGGGAAATTTCGCTAATGGATATTGCGCCGTAAGTTGCACAGGAGTTGGTGAAGATATTGTAAGCAACGCCACCGCAGCAAAAATTGTGACACGGGTTACAGACGGTTTTCCATTAAAAAATGCCGTAGAAAAAACCTTTGTAGAACTGAAAGAAATCAACGGTTTTGCGGGAGCAGTCGCCATTGACAAAAATGGAAATATCGCCCATCAGGATTCTTATCCAACGATGGTTTTTGCAAGTTTTGACGGAGAGCATTTTGAAATTTTCGATTAGATGAATTAATCCGATTTTTGTATTGAATATGGAGAAAACTGCCCTAATTGGAGCAGTTTTCTCAATCATTTGATTATAGGTAGGAATGCAGCTCGAAATATAGGTAAAATAACAAGATTGAGGTTTTATTCATTTCATATTGGGATAAAAAAAATGCGTTGGTCAACGCATTTAAAATTTTAATAAGTGAATAAAACCGATCCCCAGGTAAATCCACTGCCGAAAGCGGAGAGCAGAACCAGATCACCTCTTTTAATTTTTCCTTTTTCAACAGCTTCACTTAAAGCTAACGGGATTGAAGCGGCGGTGGTATTTCCAAAACGCTGGATGTTGTTGTACACTTTTTCATCCGGCAATCCGAAACGCTGCTGTACAAACTGAGCAATCCGTAAATTGGCCTGATGCGGAATAAACATGTCTAAGTCTTCCGGTTTTTTTCCGGCTTTATTTAAAGCTTCCATCATGGTTTCTGGAAATCTGGTAACTGCATGTTTGAAAACGAAATTGCCATTCATGACAGGGTAGATTTCTGCATCGGTCACATTTTCCGGTTCCAGCCTCATCCGATCGCTCCAGCCAAATTTAGAACCGGGGAATTTGGTACATAATTCATCGGCATATTTTCCTTCGGAATGCATATTGGTGGCCAAAATATCACCGGCACTTTCGTCTTCAGTAGCTGATAAAATGATGGCTCCTGCCCCATCTCCGAAGATGACAGAGACTCCACGTCCATCATCGGAAAAATCCAACCCAAAAGAGTGAATTTCGGCACCCACAACTAAAATATTTTTATACTGCCCTGATTTAATAAAAGCGTTGGCAACACTCATCGCATAAACAAATCCTGAACACTGGTTTCTGACATCTAAAGCACCGATGGTTTCACAGCCGAGCATTTCCTGCAAAAGCACACCGCAACCCGGGAAAAAATAATCCGGCGAAAGGGTTGCAAAAATAATATAATCGATATCTTTTCCGGTCATTCCTGCCATTTTCAATGCGGCTTCTGAGGCTTTGAATCCCAGATAAGCGGTGGTTTCTTCGGAATCATTTCTGTTTTTCCGGTGATGACGTTCTTTGATACCGGTTCTTTCTGTAATCCACTCATCATTAGTGGTCATCAGTTTAGATAAATCATCGTTGGTTACTATATTTTCCGGAACATAATGTCCCAAACCTTTAATACAACTTTTAAGCATAAATTTGAAATTTAAACAAAGGTAAAATATATTTTGACACCCCGGAAGTTTTCTGGCAGATCCCATAGTTTACAATTTTTGGCAAAAATTCATGATAAAAAGAATAGATTCTAAATCTTCCTACAGGGACGTTATAATCAAAATCCCGAAGTGACCCTTTGAAAATCAGGGTTAAGTCGACCTTTTCTATTTTCTCCAATGGTTCAATTATAATTTATGGTGGAAATTCGGAAAAAGTAGGATTTACAATTCCCTGAAAATCCCCATCAAGTTTTTTAATTTTAATTTTTTGCCGAAATTATTTTTTACTGATCCATTTTAAACTTTCTCATTCAAACTTTGCATCCTGTGGAGAAATTATAAGAGAGACCGTAGAAAGAAAAGATTAAACTTTATAAAAAAAGGCTGAATTAAATAAGCGCCTCAATATTGAGACGCTTATCATGGTAAAAACTAAAAAACTACTATGGTAATAAGACTTTATCTATTGCATGAATAATTCCGTTACTGCACTGAACATCGGTCAAAATAATATTCGAAACCCGGTTATTGGTATCTGTAATTTTTACACCTCCTGTTGTCGTAATTTTAAACGTACCCCCTTGAAAAGTGGTAACCGTCATATTATTGGTTAAATCTGTAGAAGCTACATTGGCTCCCGCAACCACATGGTATTTTAAAACATTTTCTAAAGTTCCCTTTGGTATTGCCGCCAAATTTGAAAAACTTAATTCTGTTAACAGAGAGGTAAAAGCTGTATTGGTCGGCGCAAATACGGTAAATGGTGAACTTGCTGTTCCGCTTAATATTCCCACAAAATTCGGCATATCAGTTCTGGTCAGCGCTGCAACCAGGGAAGTGAAATTAGGATTAGCCAGCGCATGGGTAACAATGGTCGGCAAACCGATTACGGCATCTACTTTATGAATAACACCGTTGGAAGCCATGATATCCGCTTTCGTGACATTAGAGATTCCATTGATTTTTACTCCTGAAGCATTATTAATAAACATACTGATATTTCTCGCAGAAGAAGCTCCGCCTTTTGCTAAAGTAGAAACATAACCGGTCGTAATCGCGCCAGATGGTACTTTGGCAGCAAGAACGTGGTTCAATAAAATTTCTTTTAAAGCCGCCACCGGCACATCATTTAAACTTGCAAAACCGTTGGCTGACAGAAAGGTAGAAAACGCTGCGTTGGAAGGCGCAAAAACCGTGAACGTTCCTGTCCCATCCAGCGTGGTAGCCAGACCTGCTTTGTCAATGGCAGCCTTCAATGATGATAAATCAGAATCGCGTGATGCGATGGCGTAAACTGTTTGACTCATTACCGGTTCATCCTCGTTTTCCTTACAGGCGATCGACGTTATTCCAATAAGGAAAAGTGCCGAAAGGATTTTAAATATATTTTTCATAATTGTAAATTTTTATTATTCAAATCTAGGAAAATATTTTACTATTAAATTAAAAATAGCAAGATATAATACTAATTGGTTTTATTTACAAAATCTATCGAATACAACCGATCTAAAAATAAACCCCGCAAATGTTGCAGGGTTCATCGTATGGAAATTTTTTGTATTAAAAATGTATGATCTTTTTAAAACACTTTATCTTCAATGATTTCATTAAAAAAAAGAAACGTTCCTTTGAAAATAATCGCTTTTTTTTAATTCATGCGAAACTGATTTTAATTTTAAAGTAGATTCTCATCAACTTGATTTGGCAATGTTACTTTCAGGTTGGGTTCAATTTCCATCGCTCTTTTAATGGCGAAAATGGCACCTTCATTTCTTGCCCAGCTTCTTCGGGAAATTCCGTTGTTCACGTCCCAGAAAAGCATTGATTTTAATCTGCGGTCTGCATCTTCGCTTCCGTCAAGCAACATCCCGAAACCACCGTTGATCACTTCACCCCAACCAACGCCGCCGCCATTGTGAATACTCACCCAAGTTGCACCGCGGAAACTGTCGCCAATCACATTCTGAATCGCCATATCTGCCGTGAATCGGGACCCATCATAGATATTGGAAGTTTCACGGTATGGAGAATCCGTTCCTGAAACATCATGATGATCCCTGCCTAAAACGACCGGTCCAATTTCATTATTTCTAATGGCTTTATTAAAGGCTTCGGCAATTTTCATCCGACCTTCAGCATCGGCATAAAGAATTCTTGCCTGCGATCCAACGACGAGTTTATTTTCCTGAGCTCCCTTGATCCACGTTATATTATCCTGCATCTGCTGTTGAATTTCTGCAGGGGAATTTTTCATGATTTCTTCTAAAACTGTGCAGGCAATTTCATCGGTCTTTTGCAGATCTTCCGGTTTACCACTTGCGCAAACCCAGCGGAACGGGCCAAAACCGTAATCGAAACACATCGGTCCCATAATATCCTGAACATAACTTGGATATTTAAACTCTCTTCCCAAAGTTGGATGATCAGACATTACATCAGCACCCGCTCTGCTTGCTTCCAGTAAAAAAGCATTTCCATAATCGAAGAAATAGGTCCCTTTTTCTGTATGTTTATTGATTGCAGCAGCATGTCTCCGTAAACTTTCCTGCACTTTTTCTTTGAATAAACCAGGATTTTCCGCCATCATTTTATTGGATTCTTCAAAGGAAATTCCGACCGGATAATATCCTCCAGCCCAGGGATTATGCAGAGAAGTCTGGTCAGAGCCGATATCTATTTTTAAATTTTCATGGTCAAATTTCTCCCATACTTCAACGACATTTCCAAGATAGGCCAGAGAAATGGTCTCTTTGTTTTCTTGTGCTTTTTTTACTCTTTCCACCAATTCATTCAGGTTTTCATGAATTTCATCAATCCACTTTTGCTCATGACGGATCTTGGTGATTTTCGGATTGACTTCTGCGCACACCGTAATACAGCCGGCAATATTTCCCGCTTTCGGTTGTGCACCGCTCATTCCGCCCAAACCTGACGTAATAAACAATCCGCCTTTCGGTTCTTTTTTAATTTTTCTAAAAGCATTCAAAACCGTAATTGTCGTTCCGTGCACAATTCCCTGTGGACCGATATACATATAACTTCCGGCGGTCATTTGTCCATATTGCGAAACGCCTAAGGCATTCATTTTCTCCCAATCATCCGGTTTTGAATAATTCGGAATCACCATTCCATTGGTTACGACCACTCTCGGAGCATCTTTGTGTGAAGGAAACAGTCCCATCGGATGACCGGAATACATCGTTAAAGTCTGTTCATCGGTCATTTCTGACAGATATTTCATTGTCAAAAGATATTGCGCCCAGTTTTGGAAAACCGCTCCATTTCCACCATAAGTAATAAGTTCGTGAGGATGTTGGGCAACTGCGTAATCCAAATTGTTCTGAATCATTAATATAATCGATTTTGCCTGCTCCGATTTTCCCGGATATTCTGCAATATTTCTCGCTTTCATTTCATAATCCGGACGGAAACGATACATATAAATTCTACCGTATTTTTCTAATTCCTCTTTAAATTCGGGCAACAATTCTGCATGAAATTTGGGTTCGAAATAACGCAAAGCGTTTTTCAGAGCGAGTTTTTTTTCTTCGTCAGAAAGAATTTCTTTCCGTTTTGGCGCGTGGTTGATTTCGGTTTCGTAGGGTTTTGGTTGTGGAAGTTCGTTGGGAATTCCCTGTTGAATCTGTTCTTTAAAAGTCATTTTAATATTCAAAGTTGTAAGTTGATTATTCGAAGTTTTAAAGATATTCAAATTAGAAAATACAAAGCAAAGAAATATGAAAAAAGTTCCGGTCTGTAAAAAGAGGAACTTTTATTTCAATTTAAAAATTAAAAAAACCTTACTTTTTGTAGTAAGGCTGTATTAATTACGACAAAAGATCTTCATTTTCTTCTTCGTGATCATCTTCATTATCGCTGAGACTGTAATAATTATTTTCTTCATCTTCAGATCCGATTTCTTCCATCTCATCATCGGCGCTTGCACCGGGGACATCCAAATTTTCGTCTAAATCACTTTCTTCGGTTGATTCGGCGCTAATTGGATTTCCGTTTCCGTCCAGCGAAATATGTTCTTCCTGATTGAAAATATCATTTTCAGGATCGTAGTTCATCTGCTCCAGCTTTTCTTTTTGTTCATGCGTGTTATTCTGCGGTTTCATAATATAAGATTTGGTGTAATTATACTGCGACAAAAATGATTCCAATTTCTTTGAAAAAAGACAGCTTCAAAAAAACGTAATCCTTTTAATAATTGAAAAAAATCTATATTTGCGCTTGATATTTCAATGAAACAGGTGAATCGTGTGCAAATCACGAACTGTCGCGCAACTGTAATCCGCTGTCGGAAAGTCAGATCCCTACTTTGAAATTACAAATGCTTTCGCGATTTGAAGCAGAAAATTCAACGGACCATTCGTTCAGCTTTTTCTGTTCATTTCAATTATTAATGTTTTAATTCAATAACAATGAACTACGAAGAAAAAATCCAAAATTCCGAAACAAAAGTTTTCAAAGTCGTTTTTCCCAATATTACGAATCATCATAATACCATGTTTGGCGGAACGGTGATGGAAATGATGGATGAAGTCGCTTTTATGACCGCTACCCGATTTGCCAGAAAATCTTTTGTAACGGTAAGTTGCGACCGAATCGATTTCAAAAAACCTATTCCCGCAGATACTTTGGTAGAACTTATCGGCCGGGTAAAATATGTGGGAAACTCCAGTTTAAAAGTGAATATCGAGGTTTATGTGGAACAGATGTACGATGAAATAAGGGAAAAAGCGGTTTCCGGCGATTTTACTTTGGTCGCTATCGGTCCTGACAAAAAACCTGTGAAAATCTTTGAAAGAGAAGAAACGACGAACCAATTATAAATAAAAAATCCACGATGAAGTGGATTTTTTGATGTTATAAATCGTCATCAAGCATTTGATTTTTATTTTTTTCCCAAGCATCACCGTATGCTTTTTCCTGATTTTTCCAGGCTTTGGGAGGAACTGCGTTTTCCGCTTGCAGAGGCCGGTCATTGATAATTATTTCGTCTTTTTTGTCGCTTTCGTTTCGAATCACCCGATCGTCAATACCAGGAATTTTGATGATTCTGCTGTCTTTTTTGTCGGTATCTTTATCTTTGTTTTTCATGATAGAAGGTTTATAATGGGATTGGACATTCTTAAACAAATAGTATTCCGAAATGAAACTGTATCTTCTGCAATAAAATGTAAGGAATGAAGAATATCAGTACCGAATTTTAAAGTGAAACATCTTTTTTATTAAATGGAATTTTTTCTTCCGCATCATTAGAAAACGGTAAAAAAAATCTTTATCATTCCCAAATAATTCTTAATTTTTATTATTAAATTTGCCCTGATTGATATTATGGAAAAAGACAAAAAAAAACTCACCCCTAAACCGGCAGACCAAAACAAAACCCTTTCTAAACCGCGCATATTTTTCGGTATTTTATTTCTCGTGTTTTCGGTAGTCGCTGCCCTGTCGTTCATTTCTTATTTAATGAACTGGAAAGCGGATCAAAGCCAAGCTGGAACCATGTTGGATAAAACCATCAAATCGTCGAACATCTTTGGAAAAATCGGTGATTGGCTCGGCAATATTTTTATTTTTGAAAGCATCGGTATTGCAGCATTTCTGGTTGCTTTTCTCTTTTTCGTTTTTGGAATGATGATTCTGAAAAAAAATTATTTCAAACCGTGGAAAACCATTGGTCATTCCTTGTTTTTCATCTGTTGGCTTCCTATTTTTATGGGCGCACTCACCAAAGGCGACGGCGTTTTGAGCGGCGTTTACGGATTCCAAATCATGGATTTTTTAAATGCTGTTATCGGATCTGCAGGATTATGGATGGTGATTTTAGTAAGTATGGGTTTGTATTTTATTCTGGAATTTAATCTTCGTCCGAGCAGTATTAAAGCAAAACTGAGCAATTTAAATGACAGCACCATCGGTCGTGTCAAAGGAATGATGCCGCGTTCAGAAGAAAATTTTGAAGCTGATGAAGAATTGGAAGAACAGGCTCAGCAGGATGCGCCGAATGTTACGGTGACCGAAGTGAATCCGCAGCAGGAAGTTCTTCATAAAGAAATTGAAACCATTAAAACTCCCAATCAAACCTCGTTTGAAGAGGTTGAAGAAAAAACAACGGTTACTTTAAGTCCAGCTGCTTCTACAGCGGAAAAACCGAATGTTCCTAAAAATGATGATATTGATTTTAAAGTTGAAGTGGCAAAAACTATTGACATCATTGATGAAAGTGACCGCAAATCTCAGGAATTAGTTGATAAACACGGTTATTATGACCATCGACTGGAACTCGCTAAATTCCAGATGCCAACGATCGATTTATTAAGAGATTATGGCAATGAGGAAATCTCCGTTAATAAAGAAGAATTAGAAGAGAACAAAAATAAAATCGTCGGTTTATTGAAAAACTTTAATGTCGGAATTTCTGAAATTAAAGCGACGATAGGACCCACTGTTACGCTTTACGAAATCGTTCCGGAAGCTGGAATTCGTGTAGCATCGATTAAAAAACTTCAGGACGATATTGCTTTGAATCTATCGGCCTTAGGAATTAGAATTATCGCCCCGATGCCTGGAAAAGGAACGATCGGAATTGAAGTTCCAAGAAAAAACCCCTCTATGGTTTCCATGCGAAGTGTTATTGCTTCCCAGAAATTTCAAAATTCAGATATGGATTTGCCGGTTGTTTTTGGAAAAACAATTTCCAATGAAATCTTTATGGCCGATTTAGCAAAAATGCCACACTTACTGATGGCAGGTGCTACCGGACAGGGAAAATCTGTCGGGATTAATGCAATCTTAACTTCTCTCCTTTATAAGAAACATCCGAGTGAATTGAAGTTTGTAATGGTGGATCCTAAAAAAGTAGAACTTTCGCTTTATTCAAAAATTGAAAGACATTATCTGGCAAAACTTCCTGATGGCGAAGATGCGATTATTACCGATACACACAAAGTGATCAATACATTGAATTCCCTGTGTATCGAAATGGATCAGCGTTATGATTTGCTGAAAAACGCTTTCTGTAAAAATATAAAAGAATACAATAAGAAATTCTCTGAGCGAAAACTGAATCCAGAAAACGGACACCGCTATTTACCTTATATCGTTTTGGTAGTCGATGAATTTGCAGATTTAATTATGACCGCCGGAAAAGAAGTTGAGCTTCCGATCGCCAGATTAGCACAGTTGGCGAGAGCGGTAGGAATTCACTTAATCGTTGCAACCCAAAGACCTTCGGTAAACGTAATCACGGGGATGATTAAAGCGAATTTCCCTGCAAGAGCGGCTTTCCGTGTGATTTCAAGTGTAGATTCCCGCACGATTTTAGATTCTCCCGGAGCAGATCAGTTAATCGGGAAAGGTGACATGCTTTACTTTAATGGAAATGAAATTATGCGTTTGCAGTGTGCTTTTGTAGATACACCGGAAGTTGAAAAAATTGCCGAATTTATCGGTGAACAGAAAGGATATGCAAGTGCATTTATGCTTCCGGAATATTCTTCTGACGAATCTACTTCTACAGTGAACGCCTTTGATCCCAACGAAAAAGACGCTCTTTTCGAAGATGCTGCGAGAATATTGGTTTCTACCCAACAGGGTTCTACCTCAATGCTGCAAAGACAACTGAAATTAGGTTATAACCGGGCCGGAAGAATTATGGATCAGTTAGAAGCCAGTGGCGTTGTAGGAGGCTTCAATGGAGCAAAAGCGAGAGAGGTGCTAATCAGCGACTTAAATTCTTTGGAACAGTTTTTGGAAGAATTGCGAAAGTAAATTTTAACCTTAAACAACAGTTTAACTTTAAGGCTGATAATTCAACCAAAAATAAAAAAGAATGAAAACGATATTGAAAAAAATCTCAATTGTAATGATGGTTGCCGCTACCACTGCAAGTTTTTCTGCCCAGAAAATCGATGCGAAAGCAAAAACCATTTTAGATGCCATTGCCACCAGTTATAAAAGCAAAGACAACGTCTATTTTAAATTTGTTTATGGAACGGGAACCGGTAAAAAAGTAACCAAAACCGAACCCGGAATATTTTATTCTGCCAAAGACCTTTATAAATTAAAAATCATGGGTACTGAGCAGATTTTTGATGGAAATAAAATCTACAGCATTTCTGACGAAGACAAAGAAATTACCGTGGCAAAACCAACCGGAAGCGAGCAAATGTTCTCCCCACTTACTTATATTGAACAATACAAAAAAGGATACAACGTAAAATATGCCGGAAAAGTAACGGTAAACGGAGTAAGCTGCGATTATATTAAATTAACCCCGGTTAAAAATAATGGAATTAAAGAGGTCAACCTTTTTGTAAATTCGGCAAAAAAGCAAATTGTAAAAGTGGAACAGTTCTCCAATGACAACGCTGTTTCAGTAATTGCCATTAATAATTATAAAGAAAATCAGAAGTTGAGCAGCACCATGTTTACCTTCAATAAAGATCAATATAAAAATTATTTTGTCACCGAACTTTAGAACACATTAAATCACGATAAAAAAGTCACAAAGGGAACATTTCTTTTGTGGCTTTTTTGGTAAATTTGACTTATGATAAAAAAACTCGACGGCTACGTCATCAAAACTTTTTTCGGCCCGTTTCTTTTCATATTCAGTGTGCTGTTTTTCATTTTTGTGGTCAACATCATCTGGATCCGATTGGCGCAGTTTACCGGTAAAGGTTTGAGTTACTGGGAGATTTTGAAATTGCTTTCTTATCTTTCCGCAATCGTAGTACAACTGGTATTGCCCCTGACAATTCTGCTCTCTTCCATAATGACTTTTGGTGATTTTGGCGAACGTTATGAGTTGGCGGCCATGAAAGCAGCCGGTATTTCGCTCACCAGGATTATGTTGCCATTGTTTGTCACTACCCTATTCTTTTCTGCTTTCCTGTTTTTCTTCTCCAATAATGTGGTACCCGATTTCCAACGCAAGGCGAAGAATATGCTGTATAATATTGCCGCAACCAAACCTGCGCTGAACTTTACACCGGGACAATTCCTTCAGCAACTTCCGGGTTATAGTGTGAAATTTGATAAAATAACGGGTGAAAATGGTGAAAATTTAACAGGAATTTTTATTCATAAAATGGCGACTTCTTTTGAAGACCAGCAATCCATTGTCGCAGAAAAAGGAAAATTCGTTCCTGCAGATAATCCTAATTATTTAAAATTGGTTTTATTTAATGGCCATATTTACGAAGATCATTTGAATGGAATCGATTATAATGCCCGGTTAAAACAACCCGATCAGGCGATAAAATTTGATACTTTAGTTTCGCATTTTAATATTTCTGAAATCATTGACAAAGCGATTGAAGCAGAAAAAATCACCGATGACTACTCTTTTCAGAATGTTGTTGAACTGAATACTACTATTAAAAAAACCAAGAAAAGCAACGATGATATTATGAATAACATGACTTACGAACTGGTCAGCCAGGCCAACAGTTACGTAAGTTATGTAGATAAATCGAAGGCAAAAATTCCTGTCACAGCTCCTGTAAAAACAGATACGGTCAACAGTAAAAAAAAGGAGGAAATGCTCTATTCTGCGTATAACAAATTAGAAAACATCAAGCAGTCGACGTTGGGTAAAGAGGGACAGCTTAAAGATATGCACGCCTATTTTGCACGCGTAATCATGCATCAACAAAGAATTGTTTCCTATTCCGTTACCTGTCTTATTTTCTTTTTAATCGGGGCAAGTTTAGGTTCGATTATCCGAAAAGGAGGTCTAGGATTGCCGGTAGTTATTGCTATTGTAATATTTATCCTTTTTTATGTTCTCAATCTTTCTGCAGAAAATATTGCGTGGTCTGGGGGAATAGATCCTTATCTGGCAGCCTGGTTGCCTAACCTTGTACTGCTTCCGTTTGGCGTTTGGTTAACTTATAAAGCATTAACAGATTCCCAACTCTTCGATGCTGAAAAATACAAATCGATGTTTAAACCGCTTATCAACAGGTTTTCAAAAAATAAGGAACATCAGCGGTACCGCTAAAAAATCTAGTATTCATATTTATAAAGGATGGTTCGCCATCCTTTTTCTGTTGACTGAAAATTAATCTGATCAGCCTTTTTCAGGAATAAAAACTGGTTAAAAAAACACCTCTCCGAAAAGCACAAAAAAAGTTTATTGAAGAGAATCAATAAACTTTAATTTTTAATCAATCAATTTCTTAAATGATCAACTTCAATTTACTTCAAATATTTCGTAATAGAATCACTTGTCGGTTTCGTTGTGCTGATAAATGAATCAATTAAATGACCGTTTTCGTCGATCAGGAACTTGGTGAAATTCCACAGAATGGTCGTATTTTTAACACCGTTTAAATCCTTATCTGTAAGGTATTTGAAAATGGGTGCAATATCTTCTCCTTTTACAGAAACTTTTGCCGCCATGGGAAAAGTAACGCCGAAGTTTTTCTCACAGAAAGCCCCGATTTCTTGATTGCTGCCCGGCTCCTGGCCACCGAAATTATTGGCAGGGAAACCGATCACCACTAATTTATCGGGATAATCTTTCGACAGTTTTTCCAAATCAGCGTACTGAGGAGTAAATCCACATTCAGACGCGGTATTTACAACTAAAATCTTCTTGCCTTTAAAATCGGCAAAGTTGATTTCTTTCCCATCTAAACTTTCTACTTTGTAATCATAAATTGTATTTTCCATCGTATTGTTGGTGGTTTTGATCTGTGAAACATCGTTCTTCTGATTTTTGCAGCTTTGTAAAAAAACGCCTGAAGATAACAGAATTATAAATAGCTTTTTCATTACTTTAAAATTTAAAAGTATTCGCCGGGAATACCTTGTTGGTTTCTATTTTATTTAAAATCATTACAAAATCACTGTCTTTTTTCGGAGATGAAGATTCGATCCGGTAAGGCATCATCACAGATCCTACCATTTTATAATCAGAATATAATAATGTTTCATCTTTCTTAATTTCCTTCAGCAGCATATATGTTTTAGAATCAAAAAAATAGAGTGTTTTATTTACATTTTTAGTCAGTTCTACTTTATGGCAATAAATATCGCCCACTTTTTCTTTACCAAGGTATTTCGCATCAAAACCTTTATTTTCCCAGTCGATAAAATCGTTATCGAAACTCTCAGGCACATAATTCGGATATTCCTGGATTTTGTTGGCTGCATAATTCATTGCATATCCTTTTGTTCCATCGTAACCTTCTACTGCAGTTTCTTTTTTACCAATGGTAATAGTGGTTTTGGTAAGATTTGGTCTTTGCTGATAAATCTTAATCGGATATTCATCATTGATTCCTAAAGTCACTCTGCCCTGTAATAAGACGGAATTTAATAATTTCCAATTGGTTAATCCACCTGTTAATTCTATATTTTTGTCGATAATTTCTTTGGCTGTTTGCGCTGAAACTATAGAACCTATTGCCATTAATAAAACTAAAAATAATTTTTTCATATAATAAAATTACGCTCCGAAGGCGTTTTTTACAAAATTAACTGTTTACAAAAATACTGTTTTGCCTGACCAATTTTCAAATATATACTTTTTGAAATGAAATGCTAATGATTTTAATTATGGGTAATGCTTATTTAACCAATTTTAAGAATGTTTATCCTAATATATTTTGAAGAATCTCTTAAGAATTGCTATTATTTTTCAGAATCCTCCGAGCTTTTTCTAAATCTTCCGGCACATCAATCCCGACCCCCACGAAATCGGTTTCAATCATTTTGATCTTCATGCCGTACTCCAGATAGCGGATACACTCAATTTTTTCTGCGATTTCCAGAGGACGCATTTTCAATTTTGCAAAATTCAGCAAAGCGCTTTTTCTAAAAGCATAAACGCCGATATGTTTAAAATATTCTGCTGTGACAGAGGTGTCCCGCGGATATGGAATTACCGAACGGCTGAAATAGAGTGCCAATCCCTGATTGTCAGTAATCACTTTTACGTTATTTGGATTTTCGATTTCCTCCATTTCCGTCAGTTTTATTTTTAAGGAAGCCAACGAAATTTGCCCGTCCAAATCATCATTAAAAACAGAGATCAGTTTTTTCAATGGTTCTGTCTTCAGAAAAGGTTCATCGCCCTGAACATTCACCACAATATCGCAATCGATATTTGATACAGCTTCTGCGATTCGGTCGCTGCCGGTTTCGTGTTTACCGGTCATTACAACATTCCCACCTGAGCTTTGGATTTCATTAAAAATAATTTCGGAATCGGTTGCAACGAATACTTCATCAAACAATTCCGTTTCTACTACATTTTGATACGTGGTTGCAATGACCGTTTTTTCACCCAAAATCTGCATGAGTTTTCCGGGAAACCTGCTGGCTTCGTAACGGGCGGGAATAACAGCGATAGTCTTCAAATTAATTGTATTTTTTTAATATTTTCTCCAAACGCTCATCGGGTTCATAGTCTAAAACATCAATAAGTTTTACATTTTTGAAATCAGGATGAGTCGTATTTATAATGATATTGTGATTTTCAGGAAGAACAGAAGGAACTTTTAACATTAAAGTTGCCCGCCGGTAGAAATTTTTCTATTGCAAAAACGAATTTTTTCAACATGATTTAAAAAACTAAACCAATTTGATCAAAGCATTTTCCAATCTCGGCAACATATTTTTGATTTCATCTAAAGAAACTCCTCCTGCCGAAGCACGGAACCACGGCATATTGCGAGAATTTCCGAAAGCCGAAAACGGAACCAAAGCAATTCCCGCTTCTTCAATCAAATAGAAAACAAGATCAGAAGAATCTGCAATTACATTTCCATCAGGTTTCGTTTTTCCGATATAATCTAGTTCCACTGTTAAATAAAGCGCGCCCATCGGCTGAATACTTTCCACAGAAAAGCCTTTATGTTTAAGATTCTGAATTCCGTTGTGAAGAACAGTTAAACTTTCCGCGATTTCTCCTTTAAAATGATTCACGAATTTATCCACTTTTTCCGGATGATTCAGTAAAACTGCCACGGCTTCCTGTTCAGGTTTTGGCGCCCAGGCTCCAATGTGTCCCAGCAAAGCTTTCATTTTATCGATAATTAAAGACGGTCCAAAACTCCAGCCTACACGGATTCCGGTAGCAGCAAAGCATTTGGAAGCACCATCAATATAAATTGTATAATCTTTTAATTCAGGATACAAAGAAACAGGATCGAAATGCTTGCCCCCAAAAGTCAGCATCGCGTAAATTTGATCGTACATCAAATACAAAGGCTTTTCTCCGTCGCTGCGATTTTTATTTTCCTCCAGAATCAGTTCACAAATTTCAGCGAGCTGCTGTTTCGTAAACATCGTTCCAGTAGGATTCAAAGGCGAACAAAGCGCAATTAAAACCGCTCCTTTTAAATGAGGTTTTAAGTCAGCAGCAGTCGGTAAGAAATTATTTTCCGCTGTAGTTTCCACTTCTACTTTCTGCGCTTCCGTCAAATAAGAATAGTGATTGTTATTCCATGATGGCACCGGATAAATGACTTTATCATCCGGATCTACAATTGTTTTAAATGCCGCGTAAATCAACGGTCTGGAACCGCCGGCAACCAAAATATCATTTTCGGAATAATCCAGATTCCAACGGTTTTTAATGTCTTTTGAAATCGCTTTTCGCAAAGACAAAAGGCCGTTCGCAGGCGGATAATTGGTTAAATTATTCTGATAAGCTTTCTGAATTTCCTCTTTTAATAAATCCGGAATAGGATAAATATTGGAATTGAGATCACCAATCGTAAGATTCGCAATTTCTGCGCCCTGTGCTTTCAAATCATTGACTTGATTTCCTATTTTGATAATTTCTGAGCCAATGAGATTGGCGGCCAATTTTGATATTTTCATTATTTTTTAATTAAACGAATTATTTTGAACTTCATTGATAATCTCATTCAAAAATACAAATTTTAATTGCTGCAGATATCAATTAAAGCAAGAACGGCTAAAAAAAATTGGTAAAAATTTCATCAACTTTTACCAATTATTAATAAACAGATTTTTACAAATTCAAATCCTGTTTTACAATTTTGATTTTTTCTTCCAGAACCAGCAGTTTTTCTTTAAATTCCTGTGCAGAATTTATCGCATCTTTCACAGAAACGTAGAATTTAATTTTTGGTTCTGTTCCGGATGGGCGAACACAAACTTTCGTGCCATCTTCCGTATAATAAATCAAGACATTCGACTTTGGAATGTCATTCATCACCGATTTTTTATTGTCCAGAAGATTCAAAGAAGTTTGTTCCTGGAAATCTTTTACGACGGCCACTTTGGAACCTGCAATTTCTTTTGGCGGATTTTCACGGAAATCTTTCATCATCTGCTGAATTTCTTCGGCACCGGTTCTCCCCTTTCTCACCACGTTTACCAATCCTTCATAATACATTCCGAGGTCTTTGTAAATATCGATCATGTATTCGAAAACCGAACTGCCGTTGGCTTTACACCAAGCTGCAATTTCGCAGGCGAGCAAAATTGAACCACAGGAATCTTTATCGCGAACAAAATCTCCGGTCATAAAACCGAAACTTTCTTCACCCCCACAAATGAATTTTTCTTTGCCTTCGAAATCACGGATCATTTTCCCGATCCATTTAAAACCGGTTAATCCAACTTTGCAGTCAACGCCAAATTTTTCAGCAATATCATAGAAAATATCAGAAGTTACAATCGTAGAACCGATGAATTCTTTTCCGGTGATTTTTCCGGCTTTTTTCCATTGGTCTAAAATGTAATAGGTTAAAATCGTATTGGTTTGATTTCCGTTCAAAAGTTGCATTTCACCTTCTAAATTTCTGACCGCAATTCCCAGTCGGTCTCCGTCTGGATCCGTTCCCAGAACGATATCGCCATTGGTAATCCTGGCTAAATCCATCGCCATTTCCAACGCTGCCGGTTCTTCCGGATTGGGCGAATCAACGGTGGGGAAATTCCCACTCGGAATCATCTGTTCTCTCACCAAATCAACTTTTTTGAAGCCTGCTTTTTTCAGCGCCTGAGGAACAGTTGCATATGTAGTTCCATGGATTGAACTGAAAACAATATTCAGATTATCTCTGCCAACATTCTGGTAAAGAGAGTTTTCCATACAGGCATCGATATACACATCATCCTGTTCCGGACCGATCCATTCGATCAAATCGTCGTTTCCGCTGAATTTAATTTCATTGAATTTTACCGAATAAACTTCTTTAATAATATTCTCATCATCTGGCGGAACAATCTGCGCGCCATCGTTCCAATATACTTTGTAACCGTTATATTCAGGTGGATTGTGAGAAGCGGTCAATACGATTCCGGCGTTGCATTTCTTATCTCTCACCGTGAAAGAAAGTTCCGGCGTTGGACGGTGTTCTTTGAATAACAAAACTTTGATTCCGTTGGCCGTTAAAACATCGGCACACATTTTCCCGAATTCTTTTGAATTATGCCGAACATCGTAAGCAATCGCAACTTTAATTTCCTGATTCGGAAACTGCTGATGAAGATAATTTGCTAAACCTTGAGTTGCTTGACCAAGCGTATATTTATTCAAACGGTTGGTTCCAACGCCCATGATTCCACGCATTCCGCCTGTTCCGAATTCTAATTCCCGGTAAAAAGAATCTTCTAATTCATCCGAATTCGTATCGATCCAGTTTTGAATAGTTTTTTGTGTTTCTTCATCGAAAGTATCTGTTAACCAGAGTTTTGCTTTTTCTAAGGTGGTCATATCTTATTCTTTTTTTATTTAAAATTTTTCAGAACCGCTTAGTCCAATTCTTTATGTTGAACCGTTGCTGTCTGTTCTATTTTCAAGGCGCTGATCGGCTCGTTATAATACGTCAGTTTCGCCGTATTTTTAATGCTTCCTTTTAAAGAATCTTTCACATTTACTTCCGCATAATTTCCATTTTTTGATTCAATCTTTAAATGGTCAATCATCCAGTAAGGAGCGATAATGCTTGCGGTATCAGAGATTTTCAAAACCGCGTTTTTTGTTTTGCCCAAAAAGTTAGCGCGGCTTTTTTCAGTCATTTCAACTTCTGCTTTTCTGGAATTGACCGACCCAATAAATTTAGCGTTATTTTTTAAAGTAAGTTTAAAATTATCCGTCTTTATTTCGCTGGAAATATTTAATTCAGCAGAATCAGACATGGATACTTTTTCCAGATTATATTTCGAATAAATGGTGATATTGTAGAAATCGACACCCTCTGTTTCGCGGTTTTCCGAAATGGTTAACGTTTTATCTTTTACTTTGATTTTTAAATTACCGCCTACATTTTTATAAGTTTCAACATTCACAAAACTGCTGTCACTTTTAATATAAAAAGCCCGGAATTTACCGTTGAGATTAAGATTTACAAAATCCTCCACCTTAATATCGTTGCTTACAATATCTCCTTTCGGCGAAACTTTTCCGCAGGAGAACAAACTGAATATGAGCAGTGTATAAATTAAATTCTTCATTATTAAATTTTCTAAAACCAATTTTTCCGGATCAATGCCTTTACCGATTTTCTAAAGCCTTTATATCACTTCCTCCACGTGATAATTCTCGTGCTGTCTGTTGGTTCTGATAATCATTTCTCCCAGAAATCCTGCGATGAATAGAAGCGTTCCCAAAACCATCATGGTTAAAGCAATAAAAAACCAGGCATTATTGGTTAAAAGATGACCATAAATTCCACGGGAAACATCTATTAATTTTGAAATTCCGAGCCAGAAGGCAGATAAAAATCCTGCGATAAACATCAATGTTCCTGCTGCTCCGAAAAAATGCATCGGTCGCCCGCCAAACCGGCTTACAAACCAAAGGGTAATTAAATCTAAAAAGCCGCGGACAAAACGCTCCGTTCCAAATTTAGAACTTCCATACGGTCTTGCCTGATGCTGCACCGGTTTTTCAGTAATCTTCCTGAAACCGGCATTGGCAGCCAAAACGGGAATATATCGGTGCATATCTCCATACACATCGATGGATTTTACCACCTGTTTTTTATACGCTTTCAAGCCACAATTAAAATCATGAAGGGAAACTCCAGAAATACTTCTTGCAGCAGCATTAAAGATTTTAGACGGAATATTTTTGGTCATTACATTATCAAAACGTTTCTTTTTCCAGCCCGAAACAATGTCGTAACCTTCCGTTTTAATCATGTCATATAATTCAGGAATTTCTTCGGGAAAGTCCTGTAGATCGGCATCCATCGTGATAACAACCTCTCCGTTTGCTCTTGCAAAAGCGGCGTGCAAAGCTTGAGATTTACCGTAATTTCTGGAAAATTTAATTCCGTGAATTTGCGGATACTGCACTTTTAAATTTTCGATAATACTCCATGAAAGATCGGTGCTTCCATCATCTACAAACCAGATTTCGTAGGAAAGGTTATGGGAATTACAAACTTTGTCGATTCTTGAAAAAAGTTCGTCGAGAGATTCTTCTTCGTTGAGAAGTGGTATGATGATGGATAAATTCATTGATAATAATAGATTATTGAGACAAAATTAGGGGTTTATTTTTTTTAATCAGCAATTGTGCAAATGATTAAAATCAAAGTTCTGATCTGCTGCGGAAAAAACTGGCAAAAAACGTAGATAAAATCACGTAGAAAACAAGAATTGCGGCGAAATAATAAGTGAACTGGCGAAAGCTGAAAAAATCTTTATCCTTGGTCATTTCGTGGGAAATACGCAGCTTGTTCTGTTGGTATTCGGTTTCCAGTTCCGCTTTCTGCTCCTCAGTTTTTAGGATGGGTTTCGCTTTATTGTACTCGTTATCCATTTCAATCTTCTGTCTTTCAAGGTATTGAAAATTCAATAAATCTTTGGCAGCCGGATCTACAAAGTTTAAAAACAGAAACATGGTGAGGACTGATAAAAACCCGCCAAAGAACATGGGTTTAAAAGCGCGGCCAAAACCTTCCCGAAACCCTATCCTGATTCCTGCTTTTCTCAGCGAATTTACGGAGATATAGGCACCCGCCAAATAAATAACCGGCATCACAAAGGAATTCATAAGCATCGTATTATCGAAATAATCGGTATTCATTCCGAAAAAATACATTCCAAAGAAAACGACCATTGTGGCAATAAACAGCATGAAACCAATGGTATAGACATTTTTTATCATATTTAAAGTACTAAATTTTATTATTTTTTTGTTTTGAATTTTGAAATTTGAATTAAAGGCGTATATTTGCAACGGCAAGTCCTAAACAACCAGCTCCTGAGACTCCTCCAGGGTGGGAACGCAGCAAAGGTAATCGGTTGTAGCGGTGTGATTTAGGTAGCTTGCCATTTTTTGTGCCTTATAGTCTCGTTTTTATTTCACTTAAAGTTTTTTCGTCCGTCCAATTCTCTTTGGTTTTAAGATAATTAATCTGCATATCTGAAACTTTAAATTATTTTGTGAATTCCCGAAACGTTTTTCTTTTACTCAATTCTTCTTTTTAAATTTCAAAATCTTCACCTAATTTCGGTAAAGTGAATTCGATATTTCTTTCTGAAAAGAGCTGATAAGCATCCTCGTGATTGATTTTAATCGGCGGGAACGTATCGAAATGACAACCTATTACTCTTTTAGTTTTTAATAATTCTGCTGCTGCAAAACTTGCTTTGCGGGCACACATGGTATAATGCGAACCAACGGGAAGAATTGCCACATCGATGTTGCCAAACAGTTTTGGAAACATTTCCATATCTGCCATTACCCCGGTATCGCCTGCCAAATAAATATTTTTACCGGGAAATCTGAAAACATATCCTGCAGGTTCGCCACCGTACGTTCCATCAGGGAAAGAACTGGTATGGCTTGCCGGCACCATTGATATTTTCAAATCTTCAATCTTTGCAGAACCCCCGAAATTAATATCAACCGAATTCTGATGACCAAAATAGCCGCAAATTTCCGGTTGACCGATTACAGTTGCATCCGGGTGATGTTGCAGCACTTCTTTTACATCAGCAATATGATCGCCGTGAGCATGGGTAATCAACACATAATCGATCTTCTGTACTTTGATATCAAAACCGGATTTCTCTTTCTGATAATTATAAAAAGGATCAGATAATATATTTTTTCCTTTATAGGTGAACAAAAAACAGTTTTGTCCGAGAAATTGTATTTTCATTGTAGAATCCATCATCTTGATTTTTAAATTTTAATTAAAATAATTGAGCCCTGCTGCAACCAAAACAGCCATTGTCAAAGTTAAAATCCCTACCTGCTTTAAAAACGGATCGAGTTCTTTCGGTTCTTTTACCTGCATGATTTTTCTTCGAAGCGCCGTCATCGGAAGCATCAGGATAAAAAAGATAAATGCATAATATTTTCCTTCGGTATGCAAACCGTTCATCATCATAAAAACCAATATTAAAAGCAAAGGCAATTGCAACAGGATTATTTCATACACCATTGCTCCTTTAAAACCTAAACGTAATGCTAAAGTTTTCTTTCCGCTCAAGGCATCACTTTCGATATCCCGCATATTATTCAGATTCAAAACTGCGGCACTCAATAAACCTACTGCTGTAGCTGGTAACAGCACATCCCAGTCGAAATGTTTGGTAAAAAGGAAATAACTTCCACCCACCGAAACCAAGCCGAAAAAGATAAAAACCATGATATCGCCCAGACCTAAGTAACCGTAAGGTTTTTTACCGATCGTATACCCAATCGCGGCTAAAATACAGGCAACTCCCAATCCCACAAAAGTGTAAAATTCATTCATTAGGTTTTCTCTAAAGAATGCCAAGTACAAAAGCGCAACTGTGGCAACCAGAGATAAAACAGAAAACAGGATTACAGCATTTCGCATTTGAGTTGCGGTGATTCTTCCAGAAGCTACGGCTCTTTGCTCTGCTTCATTGGCTCTTAACTGATCGGTTCCTTTGATTCCGTCGCCATAATCATTGGCAAAATTCGAGAGAATCTGATAGAGTAACGTGACCAGCATTGCCATTGCAAAAATTGTCCAGTCCCATGTTCCGCCACTTTCATGAATTCTCCATTTTGCAATAAAAGAACCCAAAATTATTCCACTCATCGAAAGTGGTAATGTTCGCAGACGCGCTGCTTTTATCCAATCTGTCATAGTTTAGAGATTTGAGATTTAGAGATTTGAATTAAGAGACCAGTCTATTTTTTTGAATATCCATTATCTCCTGTCTTACAGTCTCCTATCTCATTTAAGAGATCCATTTATTATCGCCGAAATCGGGTTTTCTTTTTTCGAGGAAGGCATTTCGTCCTTCTTTTGCTTCTTCGGTCATGTATGCCAAACGGGTAGCTTCGCCGGCAAAAACCTGCTGCCCCACCATTCCGTCGTCGGTTAAATTCATCGCAAATTTCAGCATTCTGATGGACATTGGCGATTTCCCCAAAATCTCTTCCGCCCATTCGTAAGCGGTATCTTCCAGTTCTGCATGGGGAATTACAGCATTCACCATTCCCATATCGGCAGCTTCCTGAGCAGAATAATTTCTTCCTAAAAAGAAAATTTCTCTGGCTTTTTTCTGTCCCACCATTTTGGCTAAATATGCAGATCCGTATCCGCCATCAAAACTGGTAACATCGGCGTCGGTCTGTTTAAAAATCGCATGTTCTTTACTCGCTAAAGTCAAATCACAAACGACGTGCAGCGAATGCCCGCCACCTACAGCCCAACCATTAACCACTGCAATCACGACCTTCGGCATGAAACGGATCAATCGCTGAACTTCTAAAATATTCAGACGGTGTCTTCCGTCTTCACCTACGTAACCCTGTTCTCCACGTGCTTTCTGATCACCGCCACTGCAAAAAGCATGGCCTCCATCTTTCGGACTTGGTCCTTCGCCAGTGAGTAATACCACTCCTACCGAAGCATCTTCGGAAACGTGGTAAAAGGCATCATATAATTCTGAGGTTGTTTTCGGACGAAACGCATTGCGTACTTCCGGTCTGTTAAAGGCGATTCTTGCGACTCCTCCTTTTTTTTGGTAGGTAATATCTTCGTATTCTCTGACGGTTTTCCAGTCTGTCATTTTGCGTAAAATTTTGCGTAAAGGTAAGGAAAATAAAAAGCCGGGTCAAAACGAAAATAGGTTTATATTGGTAGCATTTCGCTGTGATTAGGAGCAACGCTATTATTTTTTTTTCAGGAACCTACAGTTGCTTTCCGCTGTAATTCCCCACGCGAGAGACCAATGCTTACTTTCTCTGACCTTTCCTAATTCAAGCAGATTTTCTTCACAAATCTTAAAGACGTAATAATTTGGCAATAGTGGCAATCTCTCTTACAATCCTCCAAAAAAGATTTGGTCAGGCTGAATTATTCGATTTTTACTGCAGGAACAAATATAGATTATTTTGTAACTACGACCGTTCTGAAACCTTCCGAGATCTTCCGTTTTGGCACCCGAAACAGCTACTTTCCAGTGAAACACTCATGCCTTTTTTGCTCTTTTGAATAACTTCATTTTACAAAAACTTTTGTCCCTTTTGTGGTTGAAAAATTTTCAACATTAAGAAATTAAGTGGAATAAAATTTCATTCGAAAAGTGAAACACGCATGCCTTTTTTGCTCTTTTGAATAACTTCATTTTACAAAAACTTTTGTTCCTTTTGTGGTTGAAAAATTTTCAACATTAAGAAATTAAGTGGAATAAAATTTCATTCGAAAAGTGAAACACGCATGCCTTTTTTGCTCTTTTGAATAACTTCATTTTACAAAAACTTTTGTCCCTTTTGTGGTTGAAAAATTTTCAACATTAAGAAATTAAGTGGAATAAAATTTCATTCGAAAAGTGAAGTGCGCATGCCTTTTTTGATCTTTTGAATAACTTCATTTTACAAAAACTTTTGTCCCTTTTGTGGTTGAAACATTTTCAACATTAAGAAATTAAGTGGAATAAAATTTCATTCGAAAAGTGAAACACGCATGCCTTTTTTGCTCTTTTGAATAACTTAATTTCATGAAATTTTTGTTCCTTTTGTGGTTAAAAAATCTTCAACATTAAGAAATTAAGTGGAATAAAATTTCATTCGAAAAGTGAAGTGCGCATGCCTTTTTTGCTCTTTTGAATAACTTCATTTTACAAAAACTTTTGTCCCTTTTGTGGTTGAAAAATTTTCAACATTAAGAAATTAAGTGAAGTAAGATTTCATTCAAAGTGAAACACGCATACCTTTTTTGATCTTTTGAATAACTTAATTTTCATGAAACTTTTGTTCCTTTTGTGGTTAAATTTTTACTTTTCACATTATACAGCTCCATAAACCAGCTCAAATCCCGACGCTCTACCCAAAGCATTTTTGCCGAAGCGGTTTTTCATGCGGTCCATGGCCTGGTAGAGATTCATGAGTTCTTCGCTGTCTTCGAATAAATTCATCTGATAGGTTCCGTGCACGAGATTGGTAAACCGCAAACCGACCAGCCTCAGGCGCATCCGCCGCGTGTAGAGTTTTTCAAACAGATCCAAAGCGACTCTTGCCAAAGTATGATCCAGGGAAGTATAAGAAATTTTGCACTGTTTCGTTTCCGTATCGAAATTGGCGTATCGGATTTTTAAAACGACCGTGGAAGTCAGCCATTTTTCCTGTCTTAATTGATAAGCCAGAGATTCTGCCATGCTCGAAATCAATCTTTTTAATTCGAATAGATCCATCGTGTCATTCGTAAAAGTATGTTCACTGGATAATGATTTTCTTTCCGAATACGGAACCACCGGCGTCAAGTCGATTCCGTTGGCTTTTTTCCAGAGTTCGCCACCGTTTTTCCCGATCATTTGCTGCAGAACCAAAACGGGCATTTCTGCCAAAGTCTGAATGGTTCTGATTCCGACACGCGACAATAATTGAAAAGTGACATCTCCGACCATGGGAATTTTCCTTACCGATAAAGGATTTAGAAATGGCTGTATGTTCTGTGCCGGAATCTCCAATCTTCCGACCGGTTTAGATTCTCCGGTGCCGATTTTGGAAACCGTTTTGTTGGTGGATAAAGCAAAACTTATCGGTAAACCCGTATTTTTCGTGACAGAATCTGCAATTTCCTTCGTCCATTGATAGCATCCGAAAAATTTGTCCATGCCCGATAAGTCCATGTAAAATTCATCGATGCTGGCTTTTTCCAAAACGGGCACTTTTTCCTGAATAATTTCGGTGACTTCTTTGGAAAATTTGGAATACCGTTCGTAATCGCCGCGGATGACTTTTGCTTCCGGACATAACCTCATTGCCATTTTGATCGGCATGGCAGAACGTACGCCGAAATAGCGCGCTTCATAAGAACAGGATGCCACCACTCCACGGTCGCCACCACCGATGATAACGGGAATCCCGTTGAGTTTTGTATCCTGTAATCTTTCACAGGACACAAAAAAAGTGTCCAGATCCATATGTGCAATTGCTCTTTCCATGGGTACAAAATTAGTATGATTTATATCAAAAATCCGTATCTTTGTTGCTATAATTTGTATCAATGTCAATTTTATCAGATAACATGCGGTATTTGAGGGCTCAACAAAAATACCCGCAACAAAAAGTCGCCGATGATCTTTTGATCACGCGCGGACGGTACGCCAAATATGAAGATGGCGCAACCGAACCGCCGATTGAAATCCTCATAAGAATTTCAAAATATTACCGCGTGAGTATTGATTTACTGGTGGGTTTGGATGTGCGAAAATATAGTTTAGAAAAGATGATGAACCTGCCCGACAACCGAACGATCCTGCCCATTATGGTGGATGAAAAAGGCGAAAATAAAATAGAAGTCATTCCGGAGAAAGCACAGATGGGCTATCTGCAGGGTTACAGTGATCCCGGACATATTGAAAAACTGCAGACCATTTCCCTCCCCTTTTTACGCAACGGAAAATACCGCGCTTTTCCGGCGACTGGAGATTCGATGCCGCCTTTTAAAAACGGAACTTTTATCGTGGGGAAATATGTGGAAAACATCAATGATTTAAGGAATAACAAAACCTATATTTTCATCACCCAAAATGAAGGCGTTGTTTATAAAAGATTTGAAAAGAAAACCATAAGAAATATCACTGTAAGTTCAGATAATCCATTGTACAAACCTTATGATATTAAACTTTCGGAGTTGATGGAAATCTGGGAATATGCCTGCAGCATTAACACGGTAGAATTCGAAACCGAAACTTTGGACATGATGACGGTGAAGGATATGTTTTTGAGTCTGAAGAAAGAGATTGATTTGATCAGGAAGAAATAGCTATTTCTTCATTACAATTATTGTCAAAAAAAACCTTTCGACTGAAAGAGTTTTGCTTTTCTTGTTGTCAATCATTCGATAATCTGTTTGAATTGCCTTAATAACTGATTTTTTTTTAAAATTTCTTTTCTAAAGCGGAATATCAACGAAACTTCAGACTGCTTCAATTCCCGCCATCACTTTACGGAAAAGACTTTTGAGGTGATCTATTTCAGCTTGATGGTTGGTTTTCTTTCGGCAACCGAAATATAAGGTGTTTTCCAGTTTTTTGTCACCTTCCCAAATTAATTTGATCTGGCCGTTTTCAATTTCATTTTTGCACAGGAAATTGGGGATTACCGCCAATCCTGTTCCTCCTTTTAAACAGCGGATGATGGAGTTTAAATTGGGAACAATATAATTGGGCCGGAAGTTAGGTTTATGTCCGAAATTCAGAATCCAGAACTGGAAAAGATGTTCCATATCGCCGGTTGTGCCGTACCATTTCTGCTGTTTCAGCCATTCTTCAATTTGCCTTTTATCCTTCGTATTCAAAATCTTTTTGATACGATCGGTCTCAACTTCTTTTCCGCCGACCAAAATAATCTGCTCCGAAGAAAAAGCTTCATGTTCAATATTGGGTGAAACCCCTTTTTTGGGCGTGATAATCAAATCTAAAATTCCTTTATCCAGCTGATCCAGCATTTCCGGATAATCTCCAAAACTGATAATTAAATTGAACGGCAAACTTGAAACATATTGCTCTAAAGTAGTCTGAAAAGTTTCAAAACACATTCCCACACTTATGGTGGGCGTATGTTTTTCGGTAGATTTCTGAAAATTCTTCTCGACTTCTTCCAACTTTGTCAAAGGTTCGGAAACCGCATTAAATAAGATTTTCCCGCGCTCTGTCGGAATCATTTTCCGACCCGTGCGGTCAAATAATTTATACCCGACATACGCTTCCAGAGAGCCTAAATGCAAACTTACCCCAGGTTGCGAAATAAATAAATGCTCTGCCGCACCGGTAAGGGTCCCCGCTTTGTAAATCGCTTTAAAAGTCCGATACCATTCTAAATTAACCATCACTTACTATTATAATTATGATACAAATGTATGATTTATATTATTTTCATTATGGTAAAATTGAAGGTAATTTTGCATTCATAATTTTAAACATTTAAAAATGAAAAAAGTACTCATCATCAATGGTGGACAAAATTTTGGTCATTCGGGAGGAAAATACAACCAGACGATTACCGGAAACACGCTGAAAGTTTTAAAAGAATTTGGAAATATTGAAGTACAAATTACCAATATAAGCGAACAGTACGATACCAAAGAAGAAGTTGAAAAATTTGTCTGGGCCGATTTTATTATTTATCATACTCCGATTTGGTGGTTTCAATTACCGAATGGTTTCAAAAAATATATTGATGAAGTTTTCACTGCCGGTCATGCCAAAGGAATTTATAAAAGCGACGGCAGACACGCCGACAATCCCGAAATTAATTACGGAACGGGCGGCATGCTTGGCGGCAGAAAATACATGGTGACCACCAGTTGGAACGCGCCGGAAACTGCTTTTACACTTCCCGGAGAATTTTTTAATGAAACAAGTGTTGACGACGGGCCGCTGTTTGGCTTCCACAGAATGAACCGTTTTATTTCCTTAGAAAAAATGGAAAGTTTCCACTTTCATGATGTAGAGAAAAATGCCAATATCGAACGGGACATGAAATCTTACCGGGAACATCTCACAGAGGTTTTTTCAAAAGAATTAAAACCCCAGTCCGTCTAATGAAAAATCTTACAGCGTTTATAAAAACAAGATATCCATTTTAAAAACGCGGTTTCATGAGGAATATCTTCACGGATTGAAAAAAGATGCTATAAGCGTGACCTCTTTTTTAAAATAAAACTTTAATGAGGTCCCGTTTTTATTTTGATAAAAGAAAAGGTGAATTATTCCTCTTCTTTTTTAGTTATCCCTTTAAAATATTCAGCCTTCTCTTCCTGATTTCTGGAGGCAGCATCGATAGAGTGCGAACCGTTTAAATAGGCATCTTCCTCTGCTTCATCCGATAATTTTTCGTAATATTTATGAATCTGATCCAATTCTTTTTCGGTTAAATTCTCAATATCCACAATTCTGTTACTCGCAGATTTGCTGGCTGCGATCAATTCATTGAGTTTGATTTGGATTGCTTTGGAATCTTTGTTCTGGGCTTTTTGAATTAAGAAAACCATCAGGAAAGTGATAATCGTAGTTCCGGTATTGATGATCAACTGCCAGGTTTCCGAAAACTGAAAAATAGGACCACTTACCGCCCAAATAATCACAATCGCCAAAGCACCTAAAAACGCGTAAGAACTTCCGGTGAAAGTAGTTGCAGCATTTGAGAATTTTTCAAATAAATTATTGTCAGTTGCCATAAGAATCGTTTTTAATTATTCTCTTCACAGAAAAAAGTTTGCCAAACCGTTGTAACTGCTGTGGATGTGATTATTTAATCACTCGTTACTACTTACTTTTTACGGTATATAAAATAGGAACTCAGCAGGATGATATTCACCACAACGGCAAAAGCATTGGACAGAATAATGGGAAGTTCGTCTTTGAGAACACCATACCAAACCCACAGTGACAGGCCGGTAATTAAGAAGAGCATCATTAATAAAGATAAATCTTCTACATCTTTTTCCTTTAAAACTTTGATCAGTTGTGGCAACATGGCTACCGAGGTAAAGGCACCAGCGACCAAACCGAGAATATTTTCGTCCATTTTAATTTTTATTATTAAACGAATTTAGGAAAAAGCAGAGAAAGTATTTTAGGGAATTACAGCCACCAATGGCAAGCGCCGTTCTTGAGAGTTCTTAAAAAAAGTTCCAAAGCGAAAATTCACTTTGAAACTTTTTATTACTAATTTATGATCTAAAAAAGATTCCGGATTTATTTCTGAAGTTTATTCAGCAACAACTCAGCTACTTTTTCGGAAGACGCCGGATTCTGGCCGGTGATCAGCAAACCGTCTTCTAAAGCATACGCTTCAAAATCGCCGGCTTTGCTGTAAATCCCGCCGTTTTGTTTCAGCATATCTTCTACCAAAAAGGGAACGACATCGGTCAGTTGTACCAGGGCTTCTTCGGAATTGGTAAATCCGGTTACTTTTTTACCTTTTACTAATGGTTCACCGGAAGTATTTTTCACCTGTTTCAAAGCTGCGGGAGCATGACAGACGAAAGCTACCGGTTTATCGCTGTTGTAAAAGCTTTCGATCAGTTTTGCCGAATCCGCGCTTTCTGCCAAATCCCAAAGTGGACCGTGACCGCCGGGATAAAATACGGCATCGTAATCTTTTGCAGAGACTTCAGACAGTTTGTGCGTTTTGCTTAATTTTTCCTGCAAATCTTTATCTGCTTTAAATCTGATGGTGGCTTCCGTTTGATTTTCCGGTTTGTCACTGGTAGGATCGATGGGTGGCTGGCCACCATTTGGGGAAGCTAAAATAACGTCAACGCCTTTATCCACCAAATAGTAATAAGGACTTGCGAATTCTTCGATCCAAAATCCGGTTTTCTCACCGGTATTTCCCAACTGATCGTGGGAGGTTAAGACAAATAATATTTTCATAAGTATTTTTTTTAAATGGTTAAATTTATAATAGTCTGTTTTTTGTCGTGCTACACTCACAACTTCTTTTAACGCAAAGAGCGCAAAGTTTTTTTTGACCTTATGCTGTTTCCGATGCTTCTTTTTAAGGACGCAAAGGCGTAAAAATAAGCAAAGGTGTCCAGTCAATTATTGCTTCATATTCAGGCAAAAAATTACATTTTAGTAACTCATTTCGATAATTTTCTGAACATCTGCGGGCGCAAGTAATTTATGCTCTCCAAGTCCCATCCAACCTCGGTCTATAAAACGTTTTGCAATAATATTTCCGGTTTCTGAGTAGTCTTTGGTGTAGTCGGATAATTTAATATCGATTCCTAAAGATTTGAAGAATTCATCGGTTTTGTCAATTCCGGCGTGGGCTTTTTCTTCTAAACTTCCTTCGGTAATATTCCAGACGCGCTCCGCATATTGCGCCAGTTTTTCTTTCTTGGTTCCGAAATTATAACGGTAATGGTTTCCTGCTAAAATGGCCAAAGTTCTGGCATGATCAATTCCATACATCGCCGTTAATTCATGGCCCATCGAGTGAATGGCCCAGTCTCCCGGAACGCCCTGCTGGATTAATCCGTTCAAAGCCATGGTACAGCTCCACATAAAATTGCACGCGGCCTGATAATCCGACGGATCTTTCATAATGGCCGGAGCCACTTCAATTAAAGTCTGCATGATACTTTCTGCAAAACGATCCTGCAATAAAGCGCCGATCGGATAGGTCATATACTGTTCCATCACGTGGGTGAACGCATCTGCAATGCCGTTCGCCAGCTGACGCTGCGGAATTGATTTAATCACTTCGGGATCCAAAACAGAAAACTGAGGGAACATTCCCGGTCCGCCAAACGCTAATTTTTCCTGCGTTTCTGCTCTGGTAATTACCGACCCGGAATTCATTTCAGATCCGGTTGCAGGAAGCGTCAATACGGTTCCAAAAGGCAATCCTTCGGTCACCGGTTTTTTGTTGGTGAGTAAATCCCAGGGAGTTTCGCCCTGGTATAAAGCTGCGGCTGATAAAAATTTAGTCCCGTCGATTACAGAACCGCCGCCAACAGCTAAAAGATAGGTGATCTTTTCTTCTTTAATGACTTTCAGCGCGTCCAGTAAAACGCTGTATTCCGGATTGGCAGGAATTCCACCGAATTCTACGACTTCATAACCTGAAAGTGCTTTTTTTACCTGATCATAGATTCCGTTTTTCTTAATACTTCCGCCACCGTAGAGCATCAATACTTTTGCGTTTACCGGAATTTCTGCCGGAAGATTTTCGATCTGACCTTTACCAAACAATATTTTTGTTGGATTTCTGTATTTAAAATTGTTCATATTTTTATTTTTCCTGTTTATATTTTTACGATCATTTTCCCTTTATTCCTGCCTTCAAAAAGGCCGATAAAAGCCTGCGGAATATTTTCAAAACCTTCCACGACGGTTTCGGCCGCATGCAGTTTTCCTTCAGACAACCATTGAGACAGATGTTTCATTCCTTCGGGGAATTTCTCCGCATAATTGCTCACGATGAATCCCTGCATCAAAGCACTTTTGCGGATGAGGAAAGGTTCCACGCGCGGTCCCTGCGGAACAGAAGTATCGTTGTAGGCGGAAATCGCGCCGCATACAATAATTCTTCCCAGTCGATTGATATTGGCATGTACACTGTCTGAAACCGCGCCGCTGACATTGTCATAATAAATATCAACACCATTGGGACAAACTTCTGCAATGGCTTTGGTCATGTCCTTTGTGGTATGGTAATTAATGGCTTCATCAAAACCGAATTCAGATTTCAGCAAGGCTGCTTTTTCATCGGTTCCGGCGATGCCGATCACCCGGCAGCCCAGATTTTTGCGATTTGTCCCACGACACTTCCCACGGCTCCGGCAGCTCCGGAAACCACGATGGTTTCTCCGGCTTTGGGTTTTCCTATTTCTGTAAGGCCGAAATAAGCGGTTAATCCCGTCATTCCCAAAACCCCTAAATAATTAGAAAGTGGCGCAGTCTGAGCATCTACTTTTAAAACGTTATTTCCTGTTGATGTTTGAAATTCTTTCCAGTCCAAAGCTCCTGTAACAAATTCTCCGGCTTTATACTTTTCATTCTTAGATTCCACTACTTCCGCGACAACGCCGGAACTCATCACTTTTTGAAGTTCAAAAGGCGGCACATAAGATGGCGTATCGCTCATTCGTCCCCGCAAATACGGATCTACAGAAACGAATTTTGTTTTCAAAAGAATTTCGCCTTCTTTTATTACCGGCATTTCTTCATCTACAAATTTAAAATCTGACAGTTGGGGTTTTCCAACCGGTCGGCTGTTCAGTGTTATTGTTTTATTCATCTTAAAAGGTTTTTATTAAAAATAAATGACTTTTTTCTGTGTTTTTTTGATATTGCTGAATACAGGATACGCTCTGGCTTTGAGCTTACTTTCTGATGACTCATTTCGGATATCCATTTCTTATGAAATAAATTTTAAGAAATTTTCCACTCTTTAAGGTCGGTGAAAAAGAAAATATCTTTTTTGTAAGCAAATTTAAATAGGCTCCTCATTAATGAAGGTTTTTAAAATTAAATATTATGTATATCCGTTTTTAATCATAATGTAATTTTTTAAAGCAAAGGTTCGCAAAGATTTTATTTACAAATACCATGTTTACAATCTTTTTTAAGTTCGCAAAGGCGTTTCACTTAGCAAAGTTCGCAAAGACTTTACAATTATTACTAATTACGGATATACATATTAAATATTTATATCCGTCTTTAATGAATGCAAAGTCGCAAAGATTTCATTTACAAACAGGCTGTTTTTCTCACTTTTTTAAGGACGCAAAGGTGTAAAACTTGACAAAGGACAGAAGAAACATATCTGTATTACTAATTATAGATATACATTAAATTAAAAGAAAAATCAAATTTTTATCGCATCCCATGCCAACTGAAACGTTTCTTTTTTCACTTTTTCATCTAAGGTAAAGATTTCCCTTTCCTGCATTTCCAGTAAAAAAGACAGAGGATAGATGGTATAAGCATACAAAATATAGTCCGAAAGTGGTTTTATAACACCCTCTTTTTTACCTCTTTCCCATAAATCGAGTAACGGTTGCAGATTCTTTAATCCTTCTATTCTAATGGCTTCATCAATCATCGGGCTGTTGTCGCACTGGGATAAAAAGTTGGCTTCTTTTATCTGATTTAATTTGTAGTTGGCGATATTAACCCAAATAAGTTCAAAACCGGTCTTCACAGACATCTCTTCACTGTACCCTTCGAAAGCGCAGGCACTGAAAGACTCCTTCACTTCTAAGTAAAGCGTATTGATCAAATCCTGCTTATGTTCGAAATACAGATAAATGGTCGCCGGTGACACCCCTGCCATTTTAGCGATCTTAGACATCGGCGTATTATGAAAACCATGGTTGTTGACCAAAGTAAGTGTCGCATTGAGCAACGCATTTTTTTTGTCTGTTATTTTTTCTTTTTTAGCCATTCTTCTTTATTTTACAAGCGAGGTAAATTTATATGATCTCCAGGAAAGCCAAATCAATATCAATTGAATAACCAGCCTGAAATAGGCCAGCTCAGGACTTCCGATGACGGGCTGCGCTTTGAAGGCATCCGCAATATGGAGTGGCAGGAAAATCACCATTAACACAAAAATACCGAACAAACCATATTGGGTATATTTTTGATTTAAAAATAAGGTAACGATGCCTAAAAGTAATTCTACAATTCCCGACAAATAAACAATTGCCAGTGGAAACGGTAAAAATGACGGGACAAACGGAAGATAAAAACCGGGATTCCACAAGTGCTGAACTCCGGCCGCCATCATTAAAAATGCTAAAAGGATACTTGCGATCACCCAAAAAATCACTCTCATTGTACTTGATTTATGTTTTATTCTGCAAAGATATAAAAAAAAGAATGAACGTTCATTTTTATAAATAAACAAATGATGATGGCTGATACTATTTAAACCTAAAGAGGAATCATGAAATGCTTTCCTGCCCAAACATTAAAGGTGAACAAAGTCGCTGTTCCTTTAATTTAAAAATAATGAAATACAATGTTTTAAGAAGAAGCATCCAGAAAACAACTGTTCAACGAAAGTGGTAATCCCACAGGCGGGCAAAAAAATAAATAATCCATTTGCAGACGGACTAATTTCTGTTATTCAAAAATCTTCTTCTGGCTCTCACATACACCCTGCTTACTTTAAATTTTCTTGAAATTAAATTGAACGTACTGATGACGGTTAAAAGTGAAATAAAAGCCAGGGCACCAAGAGCGCCGCCAAAGCCTTCAAAGAAAAGACTTTTTTTACTGTAAATGATGCTGAACAGCATTCCGGCAGCAGCTAGCCGAAAATAGCTTCCATAGTATTTAGGGGAAACCATTCCAATAAACGAAGTTCCCATCAGGATAAGCGGAATATTTTTGGTGAGATAAGAATTAAGTGCGTGCGGAAAACAGTAGAAAAACAGCCCTGCCGCAACCGAAACTAAAGCCGAAGACCGAACCGGACCCTGTTTATAATGTTCGCTGACATAGAAAGTAAGCGTTGAACCTACAGTTCCGGCAACGGCTGTTATCATAAAATCATTCATAATAACCAATGTATAAGGGTGACAATCACCATACTGCCGAATGCGATACTGCCCAATTTTCCACCAATGCCGACGAACAGATTTTTTGCCAGCATCAAAAAGAGACCGGCTAAAATTCCGGCAGCAATGACAAAACCAATGGAGGGTGCGATTTTCAAGGCCGACATTCCGATGAATGCGCCACAATAAATAGCGGCCGGCACGTTGTTATAGTACTCTGATTTTTTATCGATGGACGGAAAAAAGGAGGCAAATGCGCCCGTAATCCCAACTGACAAGACGCTTCCAAGATCGGTGGAAGTATTAAGCAGATAGCAAGCCGAGGCTCCAACCGGTACCCATATCGCCACAGAAATATTTTCGTAAACATATTCTTCATGATGCAGATCCAAGTATTTATATCCAGAGATCAGCATTAAGGTGATGAACAGTACAGAAATGATGGTCGCAAAATGATTGGTTTCGTACTGCTCTTTAATAATCATTAATAAAAATACCACCTGAACAAACAGAACAGTTGATGTCATTAAAAACCGGGCGGCTTTGTGTTTCTTCATGCAATAAATCGGTTCCTAAAAGAGGAAGAGTCAGTTTAAATTTGTTTTAAAAGTCAAAAAACGATCTCCTTTTTATACAGATTCTTTCTTTAATTAAACTAAAAATTTTTAACGCGATAACGCAAAACACAATCATATCTGACCGCATTGACGTACCACTATTTAAAAACAAAACCCCAACTTAATCAGGGTTTTGAAAACTGTCTTTTTTTAAATTTTAATTACCTCTGTAGGTGGAATATCCGTAAGCAGACAGCGTAATCGGAACATGGAAATGGCTTTCTCCTTTAATTTCAAATACCACTTCTATGAAAGGGTAAAAAGAGTCCTGCTTCATTTTTTTAAAATAAGGGGCCACAAAATAGGTCAACTTATAAATACCTTCATTATCGACTCCTTTCGTTACCTTTAAAAAATCGGTAATCCTGCCGTTTTGATCCGTTATTTTTTCATCAACGGCGGTCCATTTGCCAGCTTTATCCTGTTTAGACAGACTTATTTTCACACCTGGAGCAGGCTCGCCTTTCGTAATGTCTAAGATGTGACTTGATAACTGGAATTTTGCCTCCTGGGCAAAGCTGAAACTTGCAAGTGCAAGCATAAGTACGGTTAAAAAATTTCTTGCTTTCATCTTTATTTATTTATTTGTTTTAAATCCTAATTTCTCTACTGCTTCCGTTGCAATAAGGTGATCATTTTCTCCGCTTCCGCCGCCGGAAACTCCTAAACTTCCAACGAGTTCACCATCTTTCCATACCGGTACGCCGCCCCCTAACAATAATAATTCCGGAAGTGTATTGAGGTTTTTCGCACTTTCACTACCGGCTGCATTTTTCATCAGGTCCAGACTTGCCGTTTTTGTCGACAGTGAGGTGTACGCTTTCCGTCTGGAGGCTTCTGTATTGTGCGGTCCTACATGATCTCCTTTTAACAGTAACAATGTTACGCCGGATGAATTGAGTACCGCAACGGATACTTTTTTATCTGATTTTTGAGCTTCAATTCCGGCCTGTTCTGCTAACTTCAAAGCTCCTGCCTGATTCAGACTGTTTTCCTTTTGTATATATTGTGCAGATGCCAGTCCAGACATGAACAGCAATACACTGGTGATTATTATCTTTTTTCCTGTTTTCATAATCGTAAAAATTGAATGTTCGGTACCGCAATTTACTGCGTCTTTTTTCTGAGTGACTTTATTGATCGGTAATGAACGGGGTAATCCTGACTTTTTACTGCTGATTGCGCAACAGTCTTTTTTTTACCTTACTTAAGAATTCGTGGGAGATTCCTAAATAGGCAGCAATTTGGTGTTGGGCTATTCTTTGATCGAGGGCCGGATATCTTTCCGTAAAATCCAGATACCTTCTCTCTGCAGTTTTATGAAGCATGCTGATCATTCTTAAGTGCATGGATGCCAAAGACTTTTGATTCATGATTCTGAAAATCTTCTCCGCTTTCGGAATATCGGCATACAACTGCTCTTTTTTTGCCCGGTCAACCGTTAAAATAACAGAATCTTCCAGGGCCTGAATATTTAATCTGGAAACTTTACCGGAAACAAAACTGCCAATATCTAATACCCACCAATCCTCGACTGCAAAATAGAGAATGTGTTCCCGGAGATTTTCGTCCTGATAAAAAACTTTAAAACAACCTTCCAGCACATAGCTTTCAAATTCGCACACTTCTCCTTCTTTCAGAATAATCCTGTTTTTTTCAACTGTTTCAATGGTATAACAAGAGATGAACGCTGCTAATTCATCCTGCGACAAATCAACGTATTTTAGGATATTCTTTTCGAAGGAAGGGTATGCCCCCATATTGTTTACTGGTTTTTTATATAGCTTTCACTCGTTTCGAGTGTTGCATACAATCCGCCTAATGCATTTAATCCTGCCAGAAACGATGCTGTAATCTGTTCAGCGGGGATCATTTCCCCATTCAGTTCGCGGGCTCTGGTGGTCACTGCGTCTGCGATAATTGTATTATGAAAACCGAAATCCATGGCTGCTCTGGTTGTAGCACTTACGCACACATCGGTCATCATTCCGCAAATTACTAAATTTGAAATAGATTTCTCCTGTAAATATCCTAATAATTCTGTTTCTCTAAAACTGTTCGGGTAGTTTTTTGTAATCACCTTTTCTGTCTCTGATGGAGCAACACTTTGGTGAATTTCCGCGCCTTCCGTTTCAGGTAGAAAGAAAGTAGCCCCTTCCTGGTTTGAAATATGCTTGATATGAACGACCGGCATGCTGTTGTTTCTAAAATAAGAAAGCACAGCACCCGCCTTTTCTGCCGCTTCAACTGAGCCTTCCAGTTCCATGGTTCCGCCCGGAAAGTAATCATTCTGGATGTCGATGATCAGCAATGCAGTTGTGTTGTTATTTTCCCGTGTCATCATTTTCTTTTTTTTATTTTAAAAGCTATTTACTTATCCTCAAATTCTTTACTATTGTTTTGAACAGGTTCTCTCTTTTAATTAATTTTCGGCAAAGTTAGTTTGGTCACCGGAAAAAAGTGTTGAACTAGTTCAATAAATGAATAATTTGGATATCCATTTTAAACATCATGAAAATTTTTGAGGCAGCCCCCCACAAATATTTTGTTTGAGAATGACCTGTTTTTCATTTTATTTTTAAAGTTCGCAGTCCGGAGATTCCTAATTGCTAAATAAAATTTAGAAAAGATTGAAAGGGTGTTTAACTTTTTCAAACCTTTGATTTCACTTGACAAATTTCGCAAAGACTTTCCCATTATGCTAAATTACAGATCTACCAAAAAAATAATATTGAACGGATTGCACCGGGCTGTTTGAAAATAAAAAAAAATGGGCCCAGTTTTGTCAGGTGAAGGAATGGCTCGATAATGGATAAAAGCTATTTCGTTCAAGATTCTGGCAAAAGGCAGGCGTTTTTACCATTAAAATAACAATCCTGGCTGTTCAGAACATCATAAAACACATTTTACATCCGTTATAACTTTTGAAACTTAAATCACCATGGCAAAATCCTCTATCATTTTCTTTCTCCTCCTGTTTTATACCGCAACGGCTCAAAACAGAATTGATGATATTCTGGGAAAATGGATGTCCGTGGATAAAACCGTAAGCGTATCTGTTTACAGGGAAGGAAAAAATTTTAAAGCCAGGATCTTGTGGTTTGATGAGCGTTTAGGAAACGGAAAGCCAATGAACACGCGGGTGGACTCTCATAATCCTGATTTAAATTTAAGAAACAGAAAACTGATTGGCATGGAAATTCTGAAAAACCTGAATTTTAACCACGAAAAACAACGTTGGGAAAACGGAAAAATCTACGATGCCTCCAGCGGCAGAACCTGGGATTCTTATATTGAAATCCAAGAGAATGGCCTGATGATTGTCCGTGGCTACTGGAAATGGACCTGGATTGGAAAAACACTGCATTTTAACAAAATGTAAATGAGCTTTTCGCTCGCGGTTAAAAAATCAGTGCCATTTGTGTTTTGATAAAAGCACGCAGTGATGAAGGAAAATGTCGGAACGCCACTTTTTTAACATCAGTCACATCAGTTTCTTTCTAAGTGAAAATGGTGCTGCTCAAAAGTGCACATCAGATTGAAAATCAAATATTTTCTGAATATTTGTAAAAATTATTTTTTAATGAAAATCAGTCTTCAAAATTAAGCAGCAGCTTTTTTACCTTAGTTTTTAGGTTCTTTTTAAAACTTTCGGGAGGCGTTTAAAATTAATTTTACGGTACAGTCAAAGCCTGAGCAGTTAAAGGGCACTATATGACATTTCAGCAAAACATTTTTACCTGGATTTTAAAACCTTGACCAGAAAAGCAAAAGAATGATGTAGCACGACTCTCTTGTTTCAATTCTAACTTCCTCCTATTCAATGGATTTAGCTGGCATCTAAAATAACGTTCCAGTCAGATTTTCGAAATTCATTACCGCTTTTAAAAGAATAATTAATAACTTAGATATTCTTTAAAAACACAAAATATCATGAAAACAAACCCATTAAAATCCGCTTTATCCTTTATTGGATTATTAGGAATCATCGGTGTTATTATTTTGATAACAACCAATTCTACCAGAGTTTACCGCCCTATCACTGAAACACAAACAGACTGGAAAAATCTAAAAGTGCTGCCCGGGAACATCACCAAGGACAGTCTGATGTTTGTAATGCAAACTTTTAACGGTTCTCTGGGCGTAGATTGTGTATTTTGTCATACTGCACAAAAGACCGATCCCAAAAAACTGGATTTTCCTTCTGATGCTAAATTAACCAAAGAGATCGCCCGGGGAATGCTCCAGATGACCAATGACATCAATGCGAAATATTTTCTGCCCCACGCTCCAGACCCGAAGCCCAAACAAATCACTTCCGTTTACTGCATCACCTGTCACCGCGGAAATCCCAATCCAGAAAAATACCTGCAAGGCGTAAGCAAAATGGTTCCGATTCTCATGCCGATCAGGAAAAATGAAATGAAAATGCAGTAACCGGAAAACCAGGACTTTGTAAAACAGATTGGAAAAGCATTGATGACGCTTTCGAGGTTTTTGATCATCAGAACTTTTTGAAATTCTAATTTAAAATTCAACCTAAGATTAATTAATGAAAGTCTATTGAGATTTTCATCGGAAATAAACGTGGGTTTTTAAAACAGATGGCACTGATAATTTCATCAAGTTTTTTTATCGTTTTGCAGGAATGGGTGAATCTTCGGTTTGCGCCCTTAGATGAGTGAGAAAAACAGCCTGTTTTCACATGAAACCCTTGTCCCGTTTCACGACGGGATTTAAAATTTAATGATGATTAAAGACGGATATCCTTAAAAAAATAGAATTCATTGAATTTCTATTTGGGTGAAGCTTCTGCCTATATTTTATTTTCGGAAAATAAATCCGACGGAAAATGGCTGAAGAAAACCACGTTAATGGCTATCTTTGCAAAAATTTTCAACCTCAATATCAACTCATTTTATGTCTTTATCCCTTTTTAATCCCTTCACGGATTTGATTTTCGATGAACAGTTTTGCTTCCTTACCGGAGATTTAACTACCGAAAAAATGACTGTTTACCCGGAGTGGCTCATGGATCATTTTAAATTTGGAACCGATCGCATTGAGATGATGGATAAAAGCAAGTCCTACACATATGCCGATCTACAGTTGCCTTGCTCCCCCCGCGTGAAAAAAGCTTTTGAGGCGTTGGAAGAAAAAATCCAGGCTGCCTATGAAAAAGGATATGAAGGCATGGCCGCACTCGATGAACAGTTGCTTTTTCTCTGGACGGGAAGAATGGTTTACGGCATGTTGTATTACGAAATGCGCTACGAAAGCAGCCGCAGGATGAGACTGAGAGAAAATTTCGACCTCTCATCTGCCCTGCGCGAACGTTTTGGATACTTCCATCTGATGATGCAGTCCATCATAGAACCGGTTTCTTTTGTGGGTCAGAAACCCTGGAGTATTGCGGTATTTCCGCTGAAATATTCCGCCGATATTTTCAGTTACCGTGATGATACGGTTAATTTACTGTTCCAGTTTGGCGTCAACGGATTTGGTTTTATTGCCTGTCTTCAGGATAATGGCGTGATCGGTGAAAAACAAAAGGAGATCCTCGAAAAAATGAAAGGTCACGTTTTGCATCCACTTCAGTTTGAAGAATTATTCGCGAGATTTCATTACTCCGATTATATTTTACAGTACAAACCGGAATACCAAATTGAAAACACCGCAACCGGAATTACAATAGAGGCAGTTCCTGTTACTGCCAACGAAAACAGACCTGTTTTCGGATTTTGGGATGAGGAAACTTTCGCACAGCTGCTCACCAACTATTGGTCGGTTTACGGCATTCAGAGGGGAGATATCATTCAGTTTCAAAAACCGTTTCTGAGCTTTCTGGAGAATCCCTATACGAAGGATTTTATTGTACCGGAAAATATAGATTTGCCTTTTTAACGGGTCAAGATTTTTGCACAGGTCAAACGCATTAAAAAGTATACCGCTGCTAAAAAAACTAAAGCATAAAAAAGCATTTAAACTTGGTCTTGCTTCCATAAGTTTTAGCGATTTGGCTGATCTTAAAAGTTAAAAGAAATTGAAGACTCCTTTGTCGGTCATTACTTCCCCAAACGAAATATCAAACGAAAGGGTCTAAAAAATGCGTTAGATCAAAGAAAAAGAAAGGCCCTTCGTTTATTTAAGAAATACAGGTACTTGAATTTCAGATCCCACAGCTATTTCCTGATTTTCATACTGATCAATAGGACCTGAGATTTACTGAAAAAAAAGTGCTGTTTTAATGCATTTTACCTGCATTTTTCATCATTAAAGAAAGACTCAAACTAGTTGATATTCACTCCGAAAAGATGTCCTACCAAGGCGGTAATTCCCATGGCCACTGTTCCCCAAAAGCAAATTCTTAAAACGGCGGTACCCATAGCAGAACCTCCCGTTTTTGCAGAAACCGCTCCTAAAATCATGAGAAAAACAATCGAGAAACCGTATTGATAATAGACCATTTCTTTGATAGGTGCTAAAAAAGAAACAACAAAAGGCAATAAAGCGCCCAATGCAAAGGACCCAAAGGAAGCCATCGCTGCCTGTAACGGTTTTGCCTGTGTAATTTCATTAATGCCTAATTCATCATGTGCATGCGTTCCCAGTGCGTCGTGTTCCGTGAGTTCTGTAGCGACCTGCAAAGCGGTTTCTTTACTTACCCCTCTGTTTTCATAGATTTTAGCAAGCTCTCTCAGTTCCACTTCCGGAAGTTCTTCCAGTTCTTTTTTCTCACGCAGCAGATCTGCTTTTTCGGTATCTTCCTGTGAACTGACAGAAACATATTCCCCTGCCGCCATCGACATGGCCCCTGCAATCATTCCCGCTAAAGCTGCGAGTACAATGATATTCCGGTCTGGCTGTGCTGCGGCTATGCCTATTACAATACTGGTGGTGGAAAGCAGTCCGTCATTAGCACCTAAAACAGAGGCACGAAGCCAGCCCACTCTGTTTACATAATGTTTTTCAAATGGATGATGCATATCTGTTTTTATTAAAAAAATGATTTTTAAACCTTAAATTTAATGAAATAATTTCAAATTCCGTCATTATTGATTGGTTATAATGCATATTCCACCCACTGAGAAGTTCTTTCACCCCGAGCTGATTTTTCATCAGGACCTCTCCACCTGCTGACCATTCCGATTGAAGCGGTTTAGGAATCAGAAAAAATACGGATGACTTCAATCTCTGGCGGAGGTTTTATCAAACTTCAGAAGTTTTCAAAAAATTAAACCTGTACAAAACCGCTTGAACTGCCTCGGAGGAATGACAATACCAATAAAAACAGGCAGGCGGCATCAGATGACCGGAAGTTTCAAAAGATGACGAAAATCCAATATTTCAAAATCTGTGCTTCGTATTCCGGCGACAGGGATGCGCTATAGATCATTTTATAAAATGATTCCTGTCACAAATTAAAAACATATAAATTCGGAAATTTACTTAATAAATACTGCAAGATGAAAGCGATTTTGTATTTCCATGTTATTCTGCTCGCCGTTATTCAGATCAGCGGCCAGAATATCCGGTTAGACCTCTTTCTTGCGGACACCGCCAATTGGCGTACCCTCCATTATCCAAAAACAGTGAAGCGTTTTTATGAACAAAACGGGTTTAAATACGCTTGGATGGATTCGGAAAAAGATCTTTTACAGGGCGCAGTTGCTTTGCTGGCAAGTGCACCCCAGTACGGAATGTCTTCTTATGCCAATCAGCCGCAGGAGTTTTCTGCCGAAAAATTAAAAAAGGCGGCGCATCCTACCACCGCAAAGGATTCTGTTGCGATGATCAGAAATGACATTCTGATTACAGATCAACTTATCACATTTCTCAACCATCTTCATTTTGGAAAGTATAACCCTTTTTATAAAGCCGATGAGATCGATGAACGGAATATAGACGGCTTCCGTGCCGACGAAATCCTGGCGGGCGCCCTTAGAAAACGGAATCTGCAAAATGCAGCTTCCGAAGCACAGCCAAAAATAAAAGCCTATCAGGATCTTCAAAATTATTTGAGGAGAACGTTTTCCGGCGATAATGAGGTTCCTCCGGAGACGGTGACCAAAATAATCATCAATATGGAACGCCTGCGGTGGGTGGACACTGATGAAGACTCCTATATCCTCGTGAACATCCCTTCCTACACCTTAGAATTCCATCAGGCAGGAAAAATATCGGAGTTCAAAGTTATCGTGGGAAAACCTTCCAATAAAAGCCCTGTGCTGAAAAGTGCCATTCATTATTTTACCACCGCACCGGTCTGGGTGGTTCCTCAGAGCATCATGATGAAAGAAATCCTGCCCAAAATCTTAAAAAACAGGCAGTATTTAACCAACCATCATTATTCATTTTACAATAAAGAAGGACACCCGATAAAGGGGAACAGCACCACCCTGAAAGCCGTGCGCAGCAACCCATCTCAGTTCACGGTAAGACAGTCTGCCGGGCCCGGCAATGCGCTGGGTGCAATAGTATTCCGGTTTCCCAACCCTTATCATGTATACCTGCATGATACGTCCCAGCCCAATTTATTTCATCAGGAATACAGAGCGCTGAGCCACGGATGCATTCGGGTGGAAGACGCAAAACAACTCGCAGGCCTGCTGCTTACAGGCGACGGTGCTGCCAACCAAATCCCAGAGTTGGAAGAGGCAATGCAGACGTATACCCGAAAAGATTTTATTTTAAAAAAACCGGTGCCCTTCATGATCTCTTACCTCACCTGTAGAATACACCAGGGAAAACCTGAGATGTTCAGAGACATTTATGGTCTGGATAAAAATCTGGAACAAAAGTTCCCAAACTGATAATTTAAAAAACACCTATTATGAGAACAATTCTGGTTCCGACCGATTTTTCAGAACCCTCCAAAAACGCTGCTCATTATGCCCTGAACATGGCCATAGGCCTCAAGGCAGACCTCCACCTCTGTAACGCGTTTACCGTACCAGCCGAAAGCCCTGTAATGAGCGGGGTTACCTGGTCTTTGTACGAATATCCCGACCTCAAGGAAGAGATCAACAAAGACCTGAAAAAGTTTGCCAACACATTAGAAAAAAAAGAAACTGTTCTGGCGGCAGATGCTCCTACCCTCTTTCATCCCACCATTTCTTATTCCTGTGAACGGGAAGATCTGGTAAGTTTTATTCATACCACCGCCATTGCAACAGATGCTATTCTGATTGTTATGGGAATGACAGGGGGCGGAAAGCTAAACCAGCTCCTCTTTGGAAGCAACAGTCTGAAAATGATTGACAAAACGCAGCATCCCCTACTCATCATTCCCCACCATCACCGCTACCAGGCTATCCGGAAAATTGCGTTCGCGACGGACCTGAGTACGGAAGATAAAAAAACCGCACAGGCTTTATCCAAGTTGGCGGAATATTTTGATGCCGAACTCCTGATCAGTCATGTTATTGATTTTAATGAAAAACTGGATAATGATGCGTATGAGCACAAAAAAGATCTTTTCATTCAAGACATTCCGGGGAAAACCAGCTACCTGCCCATTGAAGAGAAAGGGATCGACAGTGGCCTGGATGTTTTAAGAAATAAGGATCTGGATCTGCTGGTGATGGGGCACCAGCATAAAGTGTTTTTCGACAGGTTAACCGAGGGCAGCCACAGCATCAGACAGGCCCGTAAACTGCATCTTCCATTAATGGTTATTCCGCAGGGGGTCCCTCTCCTGTTCTGATCAGATTCCATTTTGAGGGCCGTAATAAAACCCCACAGGTATTACGGCCCAACCGCATCAGTCAACATTTTTCATCATAAATAAGGGTAAGGGTTTTTAAATTTGTAACTTCGTATATTCGGGTACCTTACACTGCCGCCATGGAAAACGCCAGACTTTTGCAGGCCGTTATAACCACAGCTCTTGACGGGATTATCACTGTGGACAGTAGCGGTATGATAGAACGCATTAATCCGGCAGGTCTAAAAATATTTGGTTATCAAAATGATGAACTGGTTGGTCAGAACGTTTCCATCCTGATGCCCGAACCTGACAGGAGCGAGCACCATCAGTATATGCAGCACTACCGGAAGACAGGTGAGAAAAAATCCATTGGAAAGATTCGGGAGGTGATCGGACAAAGAAAAGACGGTACTCAATTTCCCCTAAGACTCGCTGTAAGTGAAGTGCAGTATCTGGACAGAATGATCTATACCGCATTTCTTCATGACCTCACCAGAGAGAAAGAAACCGAGGAGATCCTTAAAAAATACACCGGCGAACTCGAAGAACTGGTAGAAGAGCGCACTAAAAGTCTGCAGCAAATGCTTACTGAACTTCAGCAAGCCAAAGAAGAGCTGCACCAGTCTCTTGAAAAAGAAAAAGAACTCAGCCACCTGAAAAGCCGTCTGGTATCCATGGCCTCCCATGAGTTGCGTACTCCACTAAGTGCTATGCAGCTTTCTATAGCCCTCATTGAAAAATATCTCGAGCGTTCAGAGCGGGTGCCGGTGGTAAAATACCTCCATCAGCTGAAAAATGCCATCGGCAATCTCAATGCTATTCTCAATGAGTTTCTTTCGGCGGAAAAACTTGAAATCGGCATTACTACTCCGGTTAACCGTCTTTTTGATGTTTTAAAGTTTGCTGAAGAACTCCGGGACGAAATGCAGCTGATCAGCAAGACCAATCAGGTCATTACTTACCGGCATACCGGCTCTGAACGCCAGATAAATCTGGATCAATATCTGATAAGGCACTGCCTGACTAATCTGATTACCAATGCTGTGAAATATTCAGGTGAAAATACCGTAATTGAATTTTCCACAGAAATTACTGATCAGCAGTATCTTTTTACCGTTAAAGACAATGGCATAGGCATCCCTGAAAATGATCATGCTTTGATTTTTGAGCCTTTTTTCAGGGCACACAACACCGGCAACATTTCCGGAACAGGATTGGGCCTAAGTATCGTGGATAGTTATGTCAACCTGATGAATGGAGAAATTCATTTCACCAGTTCCCTGAATCAGGGTACGCAATTTACATTATCCTTCTGTAAGACAAAGGATGAAACCAAAGATACGCTGCAAACGCCATCCATAAATACGGACTTTACTTATTGAGAATCATGACGTCCTCCGGCGGGATAAGGAGCAGAGCATCCTGCGTTGGCGGGCTTCAAAAAGCATAAATCAGCATGGTGGTCGCTCGTTTGGAAGGCATTCCTTTTCGTTGAGGCGGCGGGGCAGCATGGCCTGATTACCGTTGATCAGTACAGGTTTCCTGCCACCACTTCCTGAAAGCGCGCACTTTTTCCGGTACTATTTCCTGTCGCTGGGTCGCTGCTGAGAATTGCTGCTGACTCTGTATGCACAGATTCAATGTCGCCCGGTACCCTCAGATCCCATCACCGGTGTTTCACCCCGCGAACATTCGCAGTTTGTGAAAAAAAGTGATTAGAATCATTTCAAAAAACAACCGCAATCATGGCACACCATAAGGAGGGATTTTACCTTTGATGTATTAACCAACAAAAATAGATTGTCATGAAAACCTTAGAAAGAATCAACACGCTGCCTACTTTTGAATCCATGATGGAAGATTTCTGGAATACCGATGGGTTTTTGAACCAACCCATGCTGGCAAAGAACAATTATCCCAATGTCAACATCCTTGATCAGGACTCTAAGTATGAAATCACCGTTTCTGCACCCGGTTTTAAGAAAGAAGATTTCAAACTGGATCTGGACAACGGCTTTCTCAGCATCAGTGCAGAAACCAGCAAGGAAAGCAAAGAAGAGAAAAAAAATTACCTGAGAAGGGAATTCTCCACCTCCTCTTTCTGCCGAAGTTTCCGTTTGCCTGATAATGTTACGGACGAACAGATCAAGGCGAATTACAAGGACGGCCTGTTGAGCATCAATATTGCTAAAGTGGATAACGGTAAAACAAATCACAAACAAATTAAAATCGAGTAAAAAAGGAAATGCGCTTAAAGGTATCGCCCAATAACCCGGAAATTACCCGGGAAAACAGCGCGTTTAAAACGGGAATACTAATTTTTTTTTAAATCGAACGTAAAACCATGAAAAAGAACTCTTTAGTCCTGCGAAAAGGAGGAAAGTACATACGCAGGATTGAAGCAGGATAACACGGGATCAACTTAAAGCCCTGCCGGAAGTGGCAAATTGCCGCTCTGAGGATTCCGGCAGGGCTTACTATATCAAAATGATTCAAGGGTTGAGTCTGCTTTAAAAAATCAACTGGGGAGATTCTTATTCTGTCATGATAGTAACCCGTCATTCACAAGGGACCTTTTTAACAGGGGATGCCATTGGCCAGCAGTGCTCAATATTAAATTTTGGCGGGAATCTGAATTTTTATCTCATTGCCTGAATAGAAATAAGAAATCAAACAGATTTCTGTTCTGTGCTTAATCTGTTCAGAAAATCAATAACTTCGTCATCGGTTACCTGAGAGAAATCATCGTAAAACTCCCCTACGGCTCTGAAATCTTCCGGCGCATAGAGACAGATCACCTCATCTGCTTTCTTCCGGAGCTTTCTCAGCGCTTCGGGAGCAGCCACCGGCGTCGCCACCACCACCTTTTCCGGGGCATGATGTTTCACCAAATCAACCGATAAGAGCATGGTGTTTCCGGTAGCAATCCCGTCGTCAACAATAATGACCGTTTTGTCTTTCAGATCAATGGAAGAGCGGTTGCCCATAAACTTTTTATAGCGGTCCTTCAGTGTCGCCCGGATTCTCACCGTTTCCCGTTCTATAAAGTCTTCATCCATATTAAACCTCGGATCCACCACCCGTCCTTCCATACTCACGGAGCCCACTGCCAGTTCAGGGTTTTGGGGATGCCCGATTTTTTTGGTAAGCAGAAGGTCCAGGGGAAGATGCAGTTCTTTGGCGATGTAGAACCCCATAGGGACCGCACCCCGCGGAATGGCAAGGACCACTCCTTTGGTGTCCGCATATTTTTTCAGCAGGGGAACAAGACGCATCGCAGCGTCATATCGGTTATTAAAGATCATGGTGACTGTTTTTGGGTAAAGAATGATGTTCCTGAATACATTTTTGAAACCATTCGGAAGCCAGTTCGGCGACTTCTTCAAGTTTTCCTTCTTCTTCAAATAGATGCGTCGCGCCTTCCACAATAACCAATTTCTTTTCGCACCGTAAATCGTTGTACACTTCTTCATTCAGTTCGATGACCGGAACATCCAGACTGCCTACAATCAGGAGGGTGGGCGCTTTTACCAGCGGATAATCAGCATCAGCAAGATCAGGACGGCCACCGCGAGAAACGATTGCGCTGATCAGCGTTCCCAGTCTTTCTGCCGCATTGATTGCAGATGCCGCACCGGTGCTTGCCCCGAAATATCCAATCTTAAAGTTTTTATAGGCTTCCTGTTGGTGAATAAAATTCGTTACTTCTACCAGCCGCGCGGTAAGCAGATCAATGTCAAAACGGTTTTCATACACGAGATCCTCATCGGGGGTAAGCAGATCGATAAGAAGGGTTGCCATTCCACTTTTATTCAGTACTCTCGCTACAAAAGCATTCCGCGAACTGAAACGGCTGCTTCCACTCCCGTGGCTGAAAATAACGATCGCGGCCGCTCCCGGAGGAACCGTTAAAATTCCTTTCAGTGAAATGTTCCCGAATGGGATGATCATTTCGTGATTTGAAGTATTCATCGCTTTGCATTTATTGAGTCAAAGATAATCTGCTGAATGCCTGCATGTAATGATTTCAATCAGTAAAAAAAATGAAATTGGTCATTGTTTTTAACGCAAAATATCGGTTCGTTTGCAGGACCAAAAACAGCTGCCATGAAAATTTCATTATCAGAAGACCGTCATCTCATCAGCAGAGAACTTATCCATACCATTACCGGTAATTCGGTGGAATTACAGTCTGCCGAAGACCTGGATCAACTGATTGATCAAATCGGTGACGCCCAGTATGTTCTGTTGGGTGAAGCTTCGCACGGCACCCATGAATACTACACATGGCGGAGCAAAATCAGCAAAAAACTGATTGCGGAAAAAGGATTTTCTTTCATCGCCGTCGAAGGAGACTGGCCAGACTGCTACCGGGTCAACCGGTATGTAAAGAATTATCCGGATTCGGGCAAAAGCGCTTTCGAAGTGATGCACGCGTTCAACCGCTGGCCTACCTGGATGTGGGCCAACTGGGAAGTGGTAGCGTTAGCGGAATGGATGAAGAAGCACAATGAAAATCTCCCACGCGGTCAAAAAGCAGGATTTTACGGATTAGATGTGTACAGTCTCTGGGAATCGATGGAAGCCATATTGAAATACCTGGGCAAAGTAGATCCTCAGGCACTTGAAATTGCCAAAAAAGCATTTCAGTGCTTTGAGCCCTACAGTGCCGAAGAAGGTCAGGCCTATGCCCGGGCAACCATGATGGTGCCTTTTTCCTGTGAGCGGGAAGTGATTGATCTGCTGAAAGAAATAAGAACCAGAATCTCCCACTATAATACCGATCACGAAGCGGTTTTCAGCGCCGGGCAAAATGCGGTCATCGCTGTGAACGCAGAAAAATATTACCGCACGATGGTAAAAGGCGGACCTGAGTCGTGGAATATCCGCGACCGCCACATGATGGATACCCTGAACCGCCTGATGAAGTTTCACGGAAGCCATGCCAAAGGAATCATCTGGGAACACAATACCCATATCGGTGATGCACGCGCAACAGATATGACTGCTGATGGAATGGTGAATGTAGGCCAGCTGGTGCGGGAGCAGCATGGGGATAACAACGCATTTGCCGTTGGCTTTGGCTCTTATAAAGGAACCGTGATTGCTGGAAATAACTGGGGAGCCGACATGCGCATCCTCCCTTTGCCCGAGGCTGCTCAGGGAAGCTGGGAATACCTCCTTCATCTTTGCGGCGCAAAAGACAGAATCGTATTCATGAATGACAGCATGAAAAAACGCTTTGGCAGTAAAATGATTAAGCACCGCGCAGTCGGGGTGGTTTACCACCCGGAATATGAGCACCGAAACTATGTGCCAAGCCTGATGCCGCTCCGCTACGATGCATTTGTTTATCTGGATGAAACAAAAGCGCTGCATCCGCTGCACGTTGCAAAAGATGTGCATCAGATCCCCGAAACCTATCCTTTTGGCGTCTAAGTACCTTGAACAGATACCGACCTCATCCCGGTTACCATCAATGAAACCTACCGCATTTTCATAAAAAAGAGCCATGAAAGCAATGTTGATTTACAAAACGGTTGATTTAACAACGGACCGTCAGCCATTGGTGCTTGAAAATGTTCCGGTGCCCATTCCCCGCGATGATGAAATACTGATCAGGGTTTCAAGGTGTGGGGTCTGCCATACGGAACTGGATGAAATTGAAGGCCGTACTTCCCCAACAGTATTTCCGGTCATCCCCGGGCACCAGATTGTCGGCCGGGTGGCCGAAAAAGGAACCGCCGTTACGCTTTTTAATCAAGGCGACAGGGTGGGTGTCGCCTGGATATTTTCCGCCTGTGGCATCTGTGAATACTGCAGAACAGGGAACGAAAACCTTTGCGCTGATTTTAAAGCGACCGGAAGAGATGCTAACGGAGGTTACGCCGAGTACATGACGGTTTCTGAAAAATTCGCCTATCCCATTCCCGGAATATTTTCCGATTCCGAAGCGGCGCCCCTCTTGTGCGCAGGTGCGATAGGTTACCGCTCCGTGGTACTTTCCGGCATCAGAAACGGACAGCGTCTGGGTCTTACGGGCTTCGGAGCCTCTGCCCATCTGGTCTTAAAAATGATAAAGTATCAATATCCTGAGGTCAGCGTATTTGTCTTTGCCCGTGACCCTGGTGAACAGAAGTTTGCCCTTGAACTGGGTGCCGGATGGGCAGGAAATACACAGGACCGTTCTCCTGAGAAACTTCACGCCATCATAGACACCACCCCAGCCTGGACTCCCGTAGTGGAAGCAATGAAAAATCTTGAGCCCGGAGGACGCCTGATCATTAACGCCATCAGAAAAGAAGACCGGGACAGACCCTATTTGCTTAACCTGAATTATCACGAAGACCTGTGGATGGAAAAGCAGATCAAAAGCGTGGCCAATGTCACCCGCAAAGACGTAAGGGAGTTTTTGCAGCTGGCCGCTGAAATTCCCATTAAACCGGTCATTGAAGAATACCGGTTAGAAGATGCGAACCGCGCATTAACAGATCTCAAAAATAAAAAAAGTATTGGGGCAAAAGTATTGGTAATAGCGTGACACATCAATATTTTTTTTATTTAATCAACTGTGCCAAAGTTAGATAGCCTGTTATTGCCGATTAATAAATTATCATTTCTCCTTCTCTCTAAGTCTCATGTCTCCTTTACGGTTGAGGTAAATGAATTTGATTTTCTTATTCCTGACTTCAACTCAAAAACTTTTCAACACAATCACTCTTCAATGTTGAGGCAAAGAATTTGATTTTTCTATTCCCAACTTTAACTCAAAAATCCATCAAAACAATCACTCTTCAATAGTGGGCAAAAGTAATTTAGTCTTTTATTAAGTTCTTTTGTCTTGAAACAAAAGAACCAAAAGTTCAAGACTGGATCTTTTTGCTAAAAAATGAAGATTTCTTCCAAGAAAATCCCCGAACTCGCGCGGAAACAAAGTACCGCTTCGAAACGAGATGATGGCCGCGCTTCGGACAAAGGGGATTTTTAGGCGTTATGTGTGTTTAAAGAGTTGGATGGGAAGAAATCTTCATTTTTCTTAACGCAAAAATCTCCTAAGTCATAGGTGTTCATTCAAGATCTTCAGGTTCGGGTTATTTTTAAGAAAGTGGTTTTGGGTTTGGAACTTTGTCAAAGTTTTAATGCGGTATCAGGATACTTTGACAAAGTTTTTGAGGATAGGAATTGGCGATCAGCCTGAGGGTGGACTGCTAAAGGTTTTAAGTTCTTTTGCCTTGATGCAAAAGAACCAAAAAATCAAGACCTGGATCTTTTTGCTAAAAAATGAAGATTTCTTCCAAGAAATTGACTCCCTGTGGTCGTCGAACCACTTCGTTAGGTTTCCCCGAAATTTATCTCGTCCCTAAGACGAGACTCGCGCGGAAACAAAGTACCGCTTCGAAACCGAGATGATGGCCGCGCTTCGGACAAAGGGGATTTTTAGGCGGTATGCTCGTTTGAAAACTGGATGGGAAGAAATCTTCATTTGCCTCTTCTTTTTTTATTTTTTAATGGAATCGGCGAACCTCTTCGAGGTTTTTCTTAACGCAAAAATCTCCTAGTCATTTTAATTTCGATTTTTTAATTGAAGGTTTATGAAAAATTAAATTCGCTCCTTTTGTATTCAGAACGAATAAGTTTCAGTTGAGCAATGAGTTAATTGGTTATTCAAAGTTTTGACTTAAAGTCTATCATCTCAAATCTCTTAGTCTAATGTCTCGAAGGCTCATGTCTCCTTTAGGGCAGTTTTAATCGGTAATGAATTCCTGAACTGATTCGAGGGATAGCCCCAGGTAGATGCAGAATTCTTCGACTGTTAATATTTGATGCGCGGGCTTGTTTAGGGATTTTTTGATTTTATGGATCAGATCACGGCTATAGCGCTCACTTTTTCCGGTGATGCGCTGGATGTCTTTTGGGTAGATGCAGAGGCGGGTGATTCTGGGTCTCATCGTTTTGTTTTTCAATGCGAAACAAAGGTTTGAAAATACAAAAGAAATCTTTCGGTAGTTTTTCGGTACTACCGAACGATTCCTTTGCAAAGCCTATGGACAAATAGTTTTAAAATAAAAGACGATGCATCAAATGCTCCATTCTTTGGAAATCTATAGAAAAACAGCCTATTCGTCACTGTCGAGAAACAGCTGATTTAAATTATCATTCAGTAATTGCAAAAATTTCGTCCTTCCATTTTTACGATTCCTTATTTCCGCAATGGTTTTATAAGCATTGCCTAAATCGAGTTCAAATAATTTTTCAGTTGCTTTAATCACTTCCGTGAATTCAATATTTCCTGCGTTAAAACACCGTGTTTGATGGAGGGCATACAGCAATTCTACCAATGAAACCTTTGATGCTGACCAAACCAAAGTAAATTTGGACTTGTTGGTCACGGAAAGTTCACCGATTGTATTGATGGTGTTGAGCAAATAAACTTCCAGATCCTTATTAGCAACGATTTGTGAAATCTTGCTGTCATGAGAAGTGGTGAAATTTTCATCAAAATCATACAAGTCTGCTGAGAGTTCCATCTTAAGATCATAAGATTTCCGGACAAAATATTTATGGTCCAGATAGGTTGCATTTCGATGGTAGTAGCTATGAAACTCTTTGTTCTCAGCATAATATTGCTTCAGTTTCGAAAGTTCGCTCAGATAGTACTTTCGGATTTCTTTTTGACCGGCGTTCGGTTTTGAAGTTTCAATACTGAGAATTTTCGAGTAGTACATAAACTTTGAAATAAACAATGGCTTTAAAGTTTTGAAAAACCTGACCTCATCTGCAATGCTTTCAAAAATGTGGTCTGACACCATCGTTTTAATTTCACGCACCGTCTCATCGATTTTCATCAGTGCCTTTTCAGAAATGAAGATCATGTTTTCACCCTCTTCTGAAAGATCCGTTACTTCTCTGCTTAAGTTTTCCGACAACTTTTCAATTTTGCTGAAAAATGTTTTTGTAATCATAATTTTTTCAGAAAATTTACAAAAACCAATTCAGTCAACTTATTTCGGGCTATTGTCGATTTCTTCCAGTCTTTTTCTGATAAAATCTGTGGGTCGGATTCCGTTAATCTCAAAAAACAGATCTGAAAAACTTTGACGGGTAGCAATACCACATTCTTCAGCTAGAGATACAGTTTTGTAATTAAGGTATTTAGTTTGAGTATATAGGAGTCCGGTAATGTAGTTAATTCTCAGTTCAGCTATATATCGGTTAAAATTCATTCCTTTATTTTCATTGATAAATGTGGAAAGATAGTAGGTGTTGGTTTTGAGTTGTGAAGCTAATGTATTTTGTGTCAATCCTTTTTGGATGAACTCATTATTCTTTTCAAATGAACTTAATTTCTCAGTCAATTCATTGGTGATTTCGGGAGTAAGACTCATTTTCTTCGTAGTAAGAATGGCCCTTTCCGTCTGAAGCTCTTTTGGTTCTTTTTTAGAATGAAATTTATCTTGCAGTGCTTTATATTTGATCTCAATATTTCGTTTTTTACGGTAATCCAAAATTAAGAGGAACAAAAAAATAAAAGCCAGCATAAAAAACACAATCGTTAAAATAGCCCTACTCAAATTACTCTTCTCTAAATATTCTTTTTCATCCAACAAAGTTTGTCGGTCATATTCTTTATGTATTTTTAAAGATAGATAGGTGAAATCTATGGAAATCAAACTATCAGCTTTCAATAGTTGCTTGGTATAGTACAGTTGTTTATTAATGTCCTTTTCATTTTTATAGTGGTTAATCAGATATTCATAATTGCTTATGATTCTGGGAACTACAAAATGATGGGTATTAAAAATAGAATCTACTTTCTGAAAATTCCTCACCGCTTGATCCTTATCGTAATGTAAATAACTCCTTCCCAGATAAAAATAAATGATAGAACTCCACTCAAAATCTGCTGCCTTAATAATTGTCGGAAGCGCTTGAGTAAAATCTGCAATAGCTCCTTCGTAGTTATTTTGATGGAAATTTAGAATCCCTCTGGATTTGACAAAATAACTCTTCTCCAGCATAAAATCCTTTGAGTTTTCTATTTCATGAATTTGAGATAAAGCCAGAGATACAATACTGTCGACTTTTGAATATTGAAGCGTATTCCCATGACAAATGGTAAGTTGATGCAGGCTGTTAAAATACCCTTTTCTGTTATTGTATATTTCGTTAGGATGCAGTTTGTCTTTCGTTTTTTTCTCGAAAAATTCAGTACAGTTTTTAAAGTGTACTATCGCATCTTCATAATATCCCAAGTAGCTTTTTACGACTCCTAAATGGTAAATCACCTTATACTTTAGGTATTCATCTTTTGTATTCTTCGAATATTGAAAGGCTTTGACATATTCGTCTAACGCAGGTTTAAATTTTTTAAAATTTGAATAGTAAACTATGCCTTTCCCCAAATAAGCGATACTGATCAAGTCATTATCCCTTGATTGCAATGCCGCAACAATCATGCTGTCGGAGTAGATGAGCTTTTTATATTCTGAAGGATTGAAGAGAACGGCGTCTCTATATCCCTGCACCAATTTTGGAAAGTTCGATTCTTTCTTGGCTTTTTTAATATATGCATTGACATACGGAATCGCTGCAGGATCATTTTTCTGCAAATCCTCGTAATTTTTTCTAATTTCTATGTAACCAGACAGATCAGATGCCAGTACACAATTGACTGTACATAAAATAAAAAAAACAATAGAATATTTTTTAACAATACTCATCATTCTAATTTTTGAGAAACTGAATTACCTTCAAAATTAGACAAATTATATTGATAATAATATCAAGGCAAGCATATCAGTTCACCACAAGACGATCATGTCAAATAAATTCCCATGAATAACCATTTATCCACTGAAAAGGATGGTCAAAATTTAAAAATCTTGACGTCGTTATTTTTAAAGCATGCCAACAAAGCCTTTTTTAAGGGCTTTTTGTCTGATATCTTTGACTCAGGAATTCTAATAAAAACTCGGCCGAGATAACTTAAAAATCAATTAAAATGAAAAAGTTACTCTCAATTACAGCAATCTTATGGTGTATTTTATGTGTTTGGTCCTGTAGAGAATCAGACAAAGAAACCAGCTATCCTAATTTGGAAAATTTCAAAAAAAATCAAGAACCGGATCGTTCTCAAATCTTAGCAGGAGACTCTTTGAAAGCACCCGGCATTAATGATCCAGATCCACCCATAAAAGACGGACAGGATTGGAGAATGGGAAATGGCAATAAAAAATGACTCAATGTTATGAACTCATCTGCTAAAACCATGATCCGTGCCACAGGATTATCTTGTCCCACTAGTGGAATCTGGGAAAGTATGGGAAATTTTAAAACCACCTCCCCCATCGCAAAAGGCAGCCCAATGCCCGATTACTGCGGTAAAAAAATCCAATGGAAACTGATTCAGATCTGTTGATAACGATGATAAAAAAACAATTATCATGAAAACCTTTAGAAAAACATTCCCAATTACCGTAAGTTTTTTCTTCATCCTTCTGTTCGTGTATGCCGCTGCAAGCAAGATGATAGATTTTGAAAACTTTCAAGTGCAGCTGGCACAGTCGCCGCTTCTGAGTGCTTATGCTGGAATGATTTCTTATGGGGTTATCGCATTGGAAATCGGAATTGCAGTCCTGCTGTTCGTCCCGAAATGGAGAAATCTGGGGATGCACACTGCATTCGGTCTTATGGTAGCTTTTACGGTATATATTTACCTGATTCTGCACCACAGCGATGATATTCCCTGTTCCTGTGGTGGGATATTAGAAAAAATGGGGTGGCCGGAACATTTGATATTTAATGTTGCATGTGTTGGTATCTCTTTATTTGCAATTGTTTTCATTGGGAAAGAAGGGGCGGTCCATTTTCGCAGAACTGCTGCTGTGAGCAGTCTTATCGTGATGATAAGTGGTGGCGGTATGGGCGCCCTCTTTCTTTCTTCTGAGTATATCATGAAAAAAGAGAATAATTTCACGAGGAGGTTTCCGTTTCAACCAATCATTCTAGACCAATCCTTTGACTTAGAGGTAAATTCTTACTATTTTGCAGGCTCAGATGATCAGCATATTTATTTTGGTAATCCCACAGCTCCCTTTCAGCTTTTTACCCTTGATCACTCATTCAAAAAATTGGAGACCGTTACCATTCAGACAGACCCTGACCTTCAATTCCGCAGTCCGAAAGTGAAAGTTTCAAATGATCAACTGTTCTTTTTTGACGGTACTGTACCAATCATATACGCCGGAAATCAGAAAGATTTCAGCGGCAAAGTAAAAACCAAAAGTTTCCGGAACGTGTACTTTGAACAGCTGGCAATAATCGATTCTAACCATTTTTACTTCACTGCAGTCAGCAGCAGCACGCAGGATAAGGTTTTAGGTTCTTTACAGATTAACGAAACCCCCTCCGTCCAACTGCGGGGCGATATTTTAAAGAAAAAGCACGACGGTATTTTTGATACGGATGGTCTCTTACTTACCGACAAAAAAAATAGTGGAGTTTTTTATGTTCATTATTATTCCAACCGGATCATCAAACTAGACTTGAATAAAACAAAACAGACTTCTATGCGGACCATTGACCCCATTTCCACTCCGGATATTCCTGTCACAAAGTTAGAAGATGGTAGACGGAAAATGACAGTACCCCCACCAACTGTTAACAGAAGTATGGCGGTGTACGGAGGTGTACTTTTTTGCGAGTCCCCCCGCATGGGGAAATTTGAGGAAAGATCATTGTGGAAGGACCATTTCATTATTGATGTCTATAAAACATATTCTGCAGAATATTGGGGGAGTTTTTATATTCCGAAAGGAAGAGAGAAAACGCTACGGATGCTGGCTACGGATCAATACTTATTTGTATTGTCCGGTACAAAAATTATCAGGTACCGGTGGAATAAATCGGTCAAAGATAGTTTTCAATAAGGGAGACGCCGAAAACCCGACTTAGAGTAGGCACTTAATTTTTAAATTTAAAAAAATGAAAAATTTAAAGAATTTCATTTTACCGGCAGCTTTTGCAGTATTAGGTGTCGGTAGCGCGTTTGCTTCAAAACCAGCCAAAACAAACGATGCAGCAATCGTAGACGGTCATGTTAAACGTCCGAACGAACAGGTAAAATGCCAGAACACGCATATTAGATGCAGTACTACAGGAACTCAAACCTGTACTGCGGATGTAGGAATGGGACCGGAAATTTTATACAATCTGGTAGGGACAAGCTGTCCAACGGAATTATATTTTCAATAATAAAAAAGGGGATGCTGAACAGCATCCCTTTTATTTTATTTGGTAATCCAAACCGCATCTGCCCCTTTAAGATAATGCGCAAACCAATCTGAAACCTTTGAATATAAATCCAGCTTTGAAGCGGAATCGTGAACTGAATGACCTTCGTTTTTGTAAAACAGTGCTACGACCATCTTTTTACTTCTTCTCAGTGCAAGATAGAACTCCATCGTTTGTTCCCAATGAATGTTTGCATCCTGTTTGCCCGTCCATAAAAGAATGGGTGAATTCACCTGATCTGCATACTGGACCGGACTGTTTTTCAGATAGATCTCCTTGTCCTGAAAAAACGGTGTCCCAATCCGATATTGCCCGTCCTCAAATTGCCAGAAAAAAGGACTGTAAAAGTTCGTATTGTAGGAAAAGTAGGACTTTACAAGATCGCTGTTCCCCGAACCGGAAACAAATGCCGCAAATTTATCGGAGTGTGTAGCGATAAAATTGGTTTCGTAGCCTCCGTGAGAATGTCCAATTAATCCCACTTTTGTGAAGTCAATACTGTTTATTGAGGAAAGTGCCTTTAATCCCTGCTCTACACAATCAAGCGCAGACAGCCCGGTTCCTTTTTTATTATATATAATATCCGGCAGAAAAACAAAATAATCATTTTCAATAAAATGTCGGACATTGAAGCCATCGGTCCGCCCGTAGTATCCATCCCGTAAATAGGTATTTTGATATTTGCTTTGGTTCTCATAAACATTAACGATCATTGGGTATTTTTTGGTCCTGTCAAAATGGAGGGGATAAATCAAAAGACCACTGATCGGAAGACCTTCCGTATTATGATATTGAAACACTTCTTTTTTTACATTTTTTATGAGATGATCCTTGATGTTGCTTTGGTACACCGGTTTCAGGCGTAAATAATTTCCGGCGTACAGTTGGGGTGGACTGTTTAAGTTTTCAGAAACATAGCTTAGATTCCTGTTTTTACGGTCAAATTTCACAGAAGAGATTTTATTCACCGTCCGGGGAACCAGAAAGGTAATCTTCTGATCTCTTAATTCTGCTATTGCCGACTCGCCTGTCATTTTTTGAGTAAGATGAATAAGCAGCGGTGTACCGGTATCAATACCACTCCTATACACTCCATATTTCGGCAAAAGTTTGGTCTGGTAACCGGTCAGAATGGTATTCTGAAACCCTTTGACCGTCTTGATGGAGTATAACCGTTTTGTTAGAAGGTCATAAATAACGATCCCTCCCTCCTGTTCAAAATAGATCTTTTTGTTGTCTAAAGAAAAATAAACATCCTCAGATTGGGGAAGATGAATTCTTTCGGTGGAAGCAGTTTCTACATTGTGTAAAATCCAGTCATCTCCTTTTTTGGAGATTAAAAGGGACCCGTCACGATTCAGATAAACCCGTGAGGATGTTTCCCCCACTAAAGTGGTGGTTTCGGTTGTCTGATCATACTGATGCATGACCAGTGGCACGTCATAGGTAGAATAATCCTGAAGGAAATAGGGATCAAACTTGAGATAGTACCGGCTGTTGCCCGTAAAAGCGACTTCCGGCAAGTCTTCGTTATCCAGTTTTTCCAACTGTTGATCCAAAGGTCTCCACAAATAATAATGCTGTTGTTCGGCTCCATAAAATTTGGTCTCGAGGCGATTATCATCTCCATACCAGATATCCGCTATTTTATCAGAACTTGCTGCTATCGCGACTGCTATCTGAAGATAAACCTCATCCGGATGATCCGTCAGAACAGCAATAACCTGGACAATTTGGTCCGACAACATATTTTGTAAAGGAAAAACCCTGCGCGAAGTTTTATTAACCATCATTACACGGGAATTTCGCGCTGCTGCCAGATGTTCAATAATGACCACATTCCGGTTATTTGCAGTTAATACGTCAGGCGTCGCATCGGCAGTCGCATAGATCGCATGTAATTCATTGTCGTGAAGTTCGTAGACCGTCTGGGTTTCTCCATTCTTTCCCGTGACAAAAACTTCTTTGTTCGGGAGGATTTCAAAACGGTCAATTCCGGAAATCTTTTTGATCACAGTACCTTTTTCATCCAGAATCAACAGTTCGTTACCCTTCTCCCCAATGCTTATCACGAGAACCTGTTTCCTTTCCGCTGCGTATTCTACCTGTAAAATATTATTTACATTTAAACTGTTCTGTGTCTTTAAATTACGTATTTCGAGTCCCCTGTTTTTTACGATGAATAACGTATTGCTCCCTGTAAAAAACGATTTTCTTACCCCGTTGGTTTCATGAATGATCTGTACGGGATTTTGAGTATTCAATACCACTAAACTGTCCTGTGAATCCTGATATCCTTTTTTAAAGCTTACATATTTCCCGTTTGGGGATAATTCGTTATGAATAACGTCATACCTTTGGTTTTGGAAGTCAGATTGATTATGCTGGGAGAATACTGAGCCCGTGCACAGGCCAAAAACAATGGTGCACCATATCTTTACTTTCATCATCAGTAATTGAGATTTTGAGGATTAAGATTGGTATTGAGCAGCATTTCCGAGGCCGGGAGGGGCCACCGCTGATGAAAATCCTGCCAGTTGGACTTCTGCGGCTTTAAAATATTAAGTTTCCCGAGGCGTTTGAGATCAAAAAAGCGCTGTCCCTGTTCTCCAAAAAACTCCCGCCTTCTTTCTTCTGATATTTCAGTCAGCAAGTCCTCTTTTGTTATGTTATCATTTAGTAACGGGATTCCTGCTCTTTGTCGAATCTTATTGACATACGGGATCGCCTCACCTGTTCTGTCCTGCCGGGCTAAAGATTCAGCCAACATCAGATAAACGCTTTCCAGCCGATAAACAACAGAATACTCATCGCTGTTGGTGTCCGTATTTTTATATTTATCATTTCTGAAAAATGCAAGACCATTACCTTCGATTTTTGAAATCCAGTGACTCCTGCGTAGATCGTTATCGGAAAAAGCGGCAACAAGTTGCGGACTTAAAACATAATTTTGCGGAGGAACGGTAGAAAAGTAATAAATGCCCGCTTCGGGTGTCGGAGCACCTGCATAGAGGGTCTTTAACTGAAATAAAATATGTTTGCCCCCTTTTTTGAAGACTTTGGTAATGTCATTCTGAAAACTGTACTCCGGAGTTGAAATCATGCTTCGGCAGATCTGCTCCGTTTCTGTCCACTTATTTTGCAACTGATAAATGGTGCTGAGTACCAGTTCCCCCACTTTTTTATTGACGTAGATCCGGTCCGGATTTCTGTATTCATCAGGCAGCATACCAATTGCCTGACTCAAATCCGCTTCCAGCAATTGCAGGATTCCCGCTTCCGGTGTTTTATGTAATTTTTGATTCACCACATAATCAGTCGTCGTGGTATAAGGAATATCGCTGTAGATCTGCATTAAGTCGAGATAGATCATAGAGCGTATCACCAAAGCTTCGCCGGTAATCTGTTTTTTATCTTGCTCCGCTAAAGAAGACCGTTCTACCCCTTCGATCAGTGCATTGGCCATATAGATTTCTTTATAGGCATTGGCCCACACCGATCTTACAATAGAATTATCTGCCAGAAGCTGATTGAGATAAACATCTGAAGTTGAGGAACCCAAGGTAGGCGAATACAGTTCTAAGTCATCCGTATAAGAACCGAGCAACACGCCTGCCCCCGAAGATCCTCCAGAGTAGAGTGAGTTGGTTTGAAGTTCTGTGTACAGTTGGTCTAAGGCTGCGTAAGCAGTGTTTTTGTCGGCATAAACGTCTGCCGCATTAATCTGATCAATGGGATCGTCCACGTCAATGAACTGTTTGCAGGAGGTGGTGATACAAAGAATACCTGCAACAATCGTCAGCAGTTTTATATTTACTTTCATGTTAATAATTTTAATTAAAATTTCAGTTGAATTCCAAAGGCATAGGTTTTAAGAGGCGGGATAAATCCTGTTGTCACAAACTCCGGGTCTAGTCCAAAGTAGTCCGTGACCGTAAGAAGATTTTGACCCTGTACGTACAGCGTAGCCTCTTTCATCCAGGTGAATGAGGTATTGATTCTGTAATTGAACTGGATATTTTTCAGCCGTACAAAGGAGGCGTCTCCCACAGCGGCCGTACTGTTTCTAAAGTTGGCGGTTAAGGTATTGACCTGAGTTTGGGTGCCGGGCGAATACGGCATGATGATTCCGGACGGATTTTCCGCAGACCAGACATTAAGAAGCTCTACCGGTTGATTATTCATATTTCCTGGGGTCGTCATGGTCCTGAAGAAATTCCAGTTGGTCTGCTTCACGAATTGGGCTAAGAAGGAGAAACTGACATTCTTATAGCGCACTTCATTCTGCCATCCGCCGTAATACTTCACGCCAATATTTCTGATTGCTTTTGCATCTTCGGGCGTGGATATTTTACCGTCCCCGTTATAATCCGTAAAACGGTATTTCCCCGTGCTGTCAATTCCTTCATACTGATACAGTTTTACAATTGAAGTCGGCATTCCGACCACGTATTTATTGGCATAGGTGGACCCCTCAAGATTTGGAAAAGAAATCAGCTTGTTTTCCGGGAAACTAATGTTGAAGGCGGTTTGCCACCTCCAGTTCCCGGTATTTACAGGAGTCGATGATCCCTCAAATTCCCACCCTTTATTTTCGACCACTGCATCCAGATTAGCCTGAATGGAAGAGAAACCCGTGGTAGCAGGCAATGGAATTCCTACCAGTTGCCCCGATGACTGGTTGCGGTAAAATGCAGCCGAAATGGCAACAGCATTTTTGAAAAGTCCCAATTCCAGCGCTGCTTCCAGTTTTTTTGTTCTCTCCCAGCTGAAATCCGGATTGTAAAGCGACGTTGGATATAAGCCAGCATTGGTGTTATAGGCATCCTCCGCAATACTGTAATTATTCTGGTATTGATAATCACCGATGAAATCACTCCCCGTGATTCCGTAACTGCTTCGTATTTTCCCGAAGCTCAACCACTTCATATCTTTGAGGAAAGATTCTTCAGAAAACAACCATGCAGCTCCCACCGCACCGAAGTTCGCAAACCTATTATTCAATCCGAAGCGGCTTGAGCCATCGCGGCGACCTGTCAGATTTAAGATAAACTTTTTGGCAAAACTGTAATTAATACGCGTCAGTAAGGAAGCGAACTTGTATTGGTTTTGAATGTCCGGCGAAATGATCTTAAAATTGGCAGCGGCCAGATTTTCGATCAAGGCATTACTGGAATAGCCAACTCCCGTCATTGCAGACCTTTTTGTTGTGGTTTGCTGAAACGAAAATCCCGCTAAAATATTGAGTTCGTGCTGACCGAAAGTGTTACCATAGGAAACCTGCGGTTCTGCCAGATAGGTAAAGATGGAATTGGTGCTTTTTGACGAGGAGGAGTCTTCTGACGTCAATCCAAAAGATGGATTGTACAGCGTGTGCGGTTTAATATTAATCTCTTCCAGATTTTGATAATTGAACCCGCCGTTGAGTTTAAAACTAAAATTGTCCAGAAATTGATAATTCATCGTGAGTCCTTCATTCAGTTGATAGATCTGATTGTGATAGGTCCCATTCAAAGCGGCAACAGGATTCGTAAACGTGTTGTTTTCCCAGTTCACATTTCCGGCGGCATCATACAGTGCCGGAGCATTTGGACTCATCACAAGCGCCCGGCTTGCAAAATCCGTATTTACCACATTATTGGAGAGCTGTGAAAATAAATTGGAGAGGTTAAGCTGAAACTTTTTATTCAGTGATAAAAAGCTATAATTGGTATCAAACGTATTGGTCTTGTAATGAAAATCTCCCGGAAATACGGTGGACTGATCATTGTGGGCTGCACTTACTCTGAACGAATGCTGCGCAGTCCCGCCTGAAATCGAGAGCTGCGTATTGCTGTTTTCCGCCCAGTTACCGATCAGTTCTTTCTGAAAATCCGTAATTCGGGTTTGATCCCAGGTGCCGTTCACGTCATAAGCACTTGCTGGCAGACTGGAGACGGAAGCATTTTTGTAAGCCTGCAACCGCATGTTGACATATTGCGCACTGTTCATCAACTTCATGTAGCGCGTGATATGGCTGATTCCATATTGGTTGTTGACCGCTACCGTAAGTGCTGCATTTTTTCCTTTTTTTGTCGTAATCAATATCACTCCGTTGGCTCCGCGGCTCCCGTAAATTGCAGTAGCATCTGCATCTTTAAGAATCTCGATACTTTCTACATCATTCGGATTCAATGAATTGAGCGGACTTATATTCAGTAGAGGCAGAACCGTCTGTGAAAATGTAGACGTCAGCGTATTTCCCAGTGCAATTCCATCGACAACATACAGGGGCTGACTGCCGTCAATTGCGCTGTTGAATAAATTTCTCAGACTGTTCCTTCCCCGGATCTGTACATCAAAACCTCCGCCCGGCGTGCCGCTGTTCTGCGTAATGCTTACGCCGGCCATTCTCCCTTGAAGTGCCGACAGAACATTGGTTACGGGTTGATTTTCAATCTCCTTGGCGGTGACCTTCGCAATGCTCCCCGTACTTTCTCTGGCTTTTACCTTGTAGTATCCAGCGTTCAGCACCACTTCTTCAATCGACTTTACTTTTTCCGTGAGTGAAATGATGAAAGTAGATTTCCCGTCAGTGTTTATTTTTTGTTCACTGTATTCAGGATGGCGGAAAATAAGGACAGGATGTTCGCCGGTAATGAGGAGCGAGAAAGCTCCCGTGGCGGTGGTGGTAGTGAGCGCATTGGTGCCGTCCTGGGTGACCACTACCCCACTCAGGGGCTTTTCACCGTCGGTGACCGTTCCCGTGACGGTCCGGGTTTGTGCCTGAACCTGCGAGTGAATCGCAGAAAAGACCAGACAACCGGAAACAAGTCCTATGGTTGATAGGATTTTTTTCATAGTTTTGTTTTTTAATTGTTAGTTCAATTTATGTACTGATAATTGTTATTGCTCTTTCCTGCGGTGGGCAAACTTTAGGGAAAGGGCGTTTTTTTTGATAGATGATAGAAAAAAGATGATAGATGATAGATTACGTGCTGCATCGTTTAAAAAACGGATGGCGCATTCAAAAGTTTTAATTCATTCTTTTTCTTCATTCTAATTTCCGGTTCCTGACTCGTGAAATACTCAAATACTTCTCATGAACTCCTCATGAACTATCCATGAAGTATCCATGAAGTATCTATGAAGCATCTACGGAGCATCCTATTTTCAATCAAGAACTACTTTTTACTTGGCTCTTTTTACTTGGCTCTCTATACCTTCACTTGGCTCTTTTTACTTTTTACTTGGCTCTTCAGATTGCTTTAGGGGAAAGCAAAACACAAATGATGAAGAAAAGAAATACTTCCCCGCTAAAGACAAATCTTTTTGTTGTTGGATGATGGGTGCTGGATGTTTTTACAGGGTATTAATCCACAGTTTTTGTTCCAAATCTCCATTCTCACCGAAGCACCAGATCAGCACATTGCCAAATCATCACATCATCACATTACCAAATCATCACATTATCCTTCGGAATGGCTTAGGGGAGGCTTCGACAGGCTCAGCCACCGTACGTTTAGAAACTTATGAAGAAAGTTCACTCTCCCGCTAAAGACCAATCCTTTAAAAGAGCTTTGATATGAATGTGACTGTAGCTCTAAGTATCGTTGAAATAATAAAAATAAATATTCATGATGAATACATTAAAAGTTTTTAATACAACGTAGTCTTTAAAACAAGACCATTTCCCGAGTAAGCGTAATGCCGCAATGGTTGTGCAACCCATTGTAAGTTTCATTCCTAACAGCGAAGACTCTCCTACTCCAGTCATTCCTAGCATCGCGAACAATCTGTTATCCTGAGCCTGTCGAAGGATCTCGAGGCAAAAGCAAAACATCCTGCATCCTGCATCCTACATCCTGCATTAAAAAAACCAACACTACCCTACCAAAACCATCAATTTCTAATTGCATTAACTTCTCCTGCATTGGCATTTGGTTAATTGGAAGAAAGAACCTATTTTTAACGTGCGAGTTTTTAACAGTCTTTCATACCACCACAAGCCTTTTTTGGGGCTTTGGTGCAGTTGATGGGCAATTGGATTTTATAGATTTTGTGTAGCACATGATCTTACCCTTTTACATTGGTGGGTATAGCGTTGGTGATCTTTTATAAAATCTGGGTGAAGCGGTGAGAGACTTTTAGCTCTCTTGGGTTTTTAAGGTGGTAAAAATGTCGTTCTCATAATACATTGTTATTTGTTGTTATGAAACGATGTTCTTGGATGCGAAGAATATCCTTGAAAAAAGCAAGGAGCGGTTTCACACTTTAGAGTCATGGGCGACCAAACCCTCCTTCCCGAAAGAAGTTACCATCTAAAGTTTACGTGAAAACCGCTCCCATGCAGGTACAAAAGTAAGAAACTTTTTTAAGCACGGAGCGATTTCACGGTGTTCTCGATGGAAATTGGTCGTTTTGACTCGAGAAACATCGTCTATTATGGGCTTATTTAGCCTTAATATTCAAATCGTTAAAGCAAATATAACAAAATAATTCCAATAAACAAATTTTTAACAAAATGGAATTGAAATATTCATTAATATATGTCTGATAGTATCAACAACAAAGTTCTTGAAAATTTTTCAAGATACATAGTCTCTAAAAAGAAAGAACTGGGCTTGTCAAATGAAAGACTAGCCAAAGAATGTAATATTTCAAATGGAGAAATTAGTAAATTAATAACTATGGAAAGAAAAAGTATTTCTCCCAAAACATTCTATTTAATATATACAGGGGTTAAAGATAATTTCTCCAATATTTTCAACTTTGTTTATGAAGGTTATGAATTTTCATTGAACAAATATGTGCCAAAAAAGCGAAGTGAATTGGGACATATTATAATGAAATATGAGACGCAGCAAAATAATATTGAAGAAGTTTCAGCTAAAACTGGGATATCACTTACTAGACTAAAAAATCTGTATTATACTGATATTTCATTTACTACAGAAGAAATAATCTTAATTGAAATGTCATTAAAACTTAAAGGAGGTGAGATCTTTGAAGAGCTTTACGGGAAACCGTAAGGTTGTAAGAAAGAGGGGATGTATATTTGGAGAAAGAATGTTCGAGCTATTAAAGTTGGAGATTAAAAAATTGAAAGCGAAATAAAATTACAAATATTTAAAATACGCAACATTTGTAAATAAATACCAATACTTACAATTAAATATATTATTTACTGCCAATTCGTTGAAAAGTAAAATTATTTTTAATCTAAATTGTATTATTGCGTATATTTGAGAGGTAGCGGAAATTATAAATCAACCCATAAAAAAATAATGGCTAGAAAAAAAACCAATCCAAATAGAGATAGAAATAGCATTGACAGTCTAGATTTGACGGTTGAACATAATTTCCCAAAATTTCTTAAAGCTATTAAACTAGAACCTTTTAGACATATTCCCTCTTTAACAGTTAATTTTAATCATCCTATTTCTGTAATCTCTGGGACTAATAGGTCAGGTAAATCAACTATTTTAATGGCTATAGCTTGTAGTCATTTTAATTTCGTTAAAAGAAATCCTCAAAATGGAAATCTTGGTAGACATACTTGGAGTTCCTTGATGCAAATTACTAACAAGGATGTGCAATCAGAAGATTGGACTTACTACATAACATATAAAACGGGAACTAAAATTGAAACTAAAAGAGGACAAAGAAAACATTCAACTAAAAAGTGGAATGGAATTGGAAAAAAGGAAAGTCAATTTAAATTTCGTGACGTTGTATTTATAGACTTAGATAGGATATTGCCTGCTAGAAATTATAGCAAAGTAATATTTAACAAGACGAAATCAGCTAACGAGTATACTATTTCACCAAATAATTCTAACATAATAGAAGAATATTTGTCATATGTTTTAGAAGAGTCTTTTGAATTAAATAAACTAGCTACTTATCAAGATAAGGACATATTTAAATACAAAAATTCTAATCAGTATTCAAGTTATAATGCAGCGACAGGTGAAGAAGTATTAACAAGAATTATTATCGATGTTGTTGAAGCTAATAAAGATTCTCTAATTTTAATAGATGAAATTGAAATTGGATTACATCCAAAAGTGCAAAGAAGATTGATTGAAGTGTTGTATAATATTGCCTTGAACGACAATAAGCAATTTATTTTATCCTCACATTCACAAACAATTCTTTCAAGCGTTCCTGATACCGCAAGAATTTTTATAGAAAAAGACTATTCAAACAACTTTAAAAGCATTCAAAATATTAGTGTCAATGCAGCGTTATCTAAAATGGATTCTGTTTCCTATCCGCTTATTGACCTATACTGTGAGGACGACATTGCGGAAAAAATAATAAAAAAAATTCTTTCAAATTTACAAACGAATAATAATTTGTCCAATATTTCAGATTTAGTAAATATTATTATTTCTGGCTCTGCAAATAAAACTCATAATTACTTCACTTCTCATAAAGAAACATATGAATATAAAAAGATTAAAACTGGCTTTGCTTGTATCCTAGATGGAGATATGAAAACTACATTTCCACAAGAAGAAAATTTATTTCATTTGTACTCAAATAAAAGTCCTGAACTTTTTTTAGCAGAAAAGTACCAAGAAATAAATCCTAATGGAACATTAGAGTATCACATTAATAATTCTGACAATCACTGTGTAATCTTCCCCAAAAATAGGATCATTTAAAAATATAGTTTTTAAATTTGAAAGACTATGAAAAACAGTAAATTTTCAGAAGTTCAGATCATCAAGATATTATCTGAACAAAATCAGGGAAAAACGGTAAATGAGATTTGCCGGGAGCATGGAATTAGCCAGCCAACCTTTTACAAGTGGAAGAGCAAATATGGTGGATTGGATGTTCAGCAACTTTCAAAAATGAAAGAGATGGAAAAGCAACTTTCGCAATATAAAAAGATCGTAGCTGAGCAAACTTTGGAGATTGTCGTCTTAAAAGATGTGATCGAAAAAAAGCTCTAACGCCTTGTGAGAAGCGTGAGTTGGTGGATTATTCGAAAGAAATCCATAACATGAGTTTGCGCAAGGCGTGCAAAGTGTTCAGTTTAAGAAGTTCAGTTTATTATTATCGTCAGGTATTTAAAAGTTCAGATGATGAAATCCGTGCAGAACTTATTTTACTTGCAGATTCTAATCAAACGTGGGGCTTTTGGATGATGCACAATCGGTTGAAAAACTTAGGCTTTGGATGGAATCACAAAAGGGTTTATCGGATTTATAAGTCGATGAGATTAAATTTGCGAAGTAAAAGGAAAAAGCGGCTTCCAGCACGGATAAAACAACCACTGGTTCGCCCCATCTATCCGAACGTTACTTGGAGCATGGATTTTATGCACGACAGTTTGGAAAATGGCAAAAGCGTGAGAACCCTTAATATCATTGACGATTTTAACAGAGAGATTTTAAACATCACTATTGACAGCAGCTTGCCCTCTGCAAAAGTAATCTCGCAATTGGAACAATTAATTGAATGGCGGGGAAAACCTGAAAAAATAAGAGTGGACAACGGACCGGAATTTATTGCAGAAAAAATGAAAGATTATTGCAACAAAGAGAATATCGAACTAGCCTTCATTCAACTAGGGAAACCTACACAAAACTCATTGATTGAGAGATTTAACAGAACATTCCGGACAGAGTTTTTAAGTGTTTACCTCTTTGAGAACATCAAACAAATGAGAAATTATGCAGAAATATGGATGTGGATGTACAATAATGAGAGACCGCATAGTGCGTTACAATACCTTACACCACGGGATTTTTTATTGAAATATGGAAAACTCAATCAAAATAGCGCAAATGAGTTTCCCACATTCCAACAAAATTTCAACAACGACAACAATAAAATATTATCAAAAAACTCTACTTTTGAGTGTGCCTAAACAAGGGAAGATTACAACTGCTTATTTGATAAAATGAATCAATTAGGAATTGGAAGTTCAAAGGATGAAGCTTTTAGTTTATGTTGGGAAGTATTCAAAGATTCAACAGATGGTATCATACACATTAACGAGTTAGAAAATTTCATAATACAAATGCTACAAAAATATTCTCCTGAATTATAAAATAACTTCCGCTAATAACTAAGCTTTCGTTTGTCTGCAAGAAATGAAAGCCCATAAGCAAAAACGCATACCCTACGCTCCAAAGCCTCCCGATTTCGGAGTTTCTTTTTCAGAAAATATTGATGGGAGTTGGGCTTTATTGACTAAAAAAGGAGTTCCGCTTCGATTCCGGCACCAAATTTTTTTTAAATCAATTTACTTCCGTTTTTTAAGAAAGGCTCAGATTTTATAATCTGAGCCTCAATTTTTTAACTTACACACTTTGCGGGATAGTGTCACATTTAACTAAGTTAATATACCAAAATTGTTGTTTAAATACGAATGTAAATGTCTGGCTATAGCTTTTGCCAGCAACGGTGGAACGGCATTCCCTATTTGATTATATTGCGATAAATGATTTTCACTATCTTTTCCCAATTTTGTTAATAATTTGGATGAAATTTGCGTTCTCTTTCCTTTAAAAACATAATTATCAGGAAAAGACTGCAATCGAGCCGCTTCTCGTGAAGTGATATTTCGTGGTTGTGTTGGATGAATAAAATTAGAGTAAAATGAAGCTGGTATTGTGTATGATATCATATTTGGTTTAAGGTGTCTATAATTAGATGAAAAAAGAACTTGTGACAATTCACCATTTCCATTTCTCTTTCTGACCATCAAGTCTTCAGGCATGTCAAATAAACTTTCACCATCCATTATTCTTTCATATCTTTTTACGACTCGTGATGTATGTCTCATGGAAACGTGATTAAATAAAATGTTATTACTTCCCTTGCTAATTCTTTGGAATGTTGAACTACCTTCTTTAGTATAAATATCTTCTTCGCTCCCTTCACCAGCATTTAATTCCGGTAAATCACCTATTGCATCAATAACAGTAATTGCCTCTAAAAGATTTTGCGCTTTCCCATTTAATTTCGCTTTTTCATAGTGAAAATAATGTGTGATCGGCGGTATAGATATATCTGTGTTAAATTTATTACCTACAATGAAAACTCTTTCTCTAGATTGAGGAACACCATAATTTGCAGCATTAAGTTCCCAAATATTGACTCTGTAACCAATTTTCTCAAATGTTTGTCTTATTATATCTATCACTTTTTCTCCCCTCTCATTTTTACCGGTCAATATACCTTTAACATTTTCCATCACGAAAATTTTAGGTTCCAAGACTTCAACCCATTCTGCATAACTTTTAAACAATGAATTTCTTGGATCTGAAGGGTCTTTTTTGCCAGCGTTACTAAATCCTTGACACGGCGGCCCTCCAATAATAACATCAGGTTTCTCAGGACAAATCTCCTTTATTTTTCCTGCTGTATTATATTTTTTTATATCATTATGAATAATAGTATGATTACTATTCGCCTTTAAAGTATCAACCGCCCACTTGTCTACTTCTAAAGAAAGTAATAATTCATAGTTACATTTTGCTAATTTAAACCCTAATCCAAAGCCTCCCGCTCCAGCAAACAGATCAACTACCTTAATTTTTTTTTCTTTAATCATTAATAATTATTTATAAATTAGCTTCAGCAAAATTTGGATAATATCGATATACTGCAGCAAAATTTTTAATATCATTAGTATTCAGTGGGATTTTTTTAAATTCTTTATTACTGATTATTCCAGATGGTGCTATTTTCAATTCACATGGAAGTAAATTATTTAAATGATGAACTTCTTTATAAGTTAAATTAGGACATTTTATTTTAATCGAATTATTATCAGTTGATAGATGATTAATCTCTGCAAATTTCATTTTTACGAGTTCTTTTTTTTGTTTTTCATCGTATAATATTCCCCCCACAGTTAACATTTGAGCTCCATCTTCATATATGTAATGAAATAATTGCAGATAATCAAGTCTTTTATCATCACCTCCTGTTCTCTCTAGGAGTGTTTTTCTTATTTGTCTATTAATCATTTCGTAAATTACGATAGGGTAGTTTTTTGTATTCAAAAGAGTATCGCTATAAATACTAGGAATTCTCTCTTTTCCAACTTTTTCTATGAGAGCTTTCATCTTATCTTCTTTTTTTGGTAAATGATTATCTGGTTCTGTATTAACTGAAATGAGAAACATACTTCCAGCTTTAGCATTTGCTACAACGGAATCTAAATCTGCAAACATGAAATCATCAATTTTTCCATCATAATCTAACCAAATTAAATTTAAATGGTCTTGTAAATCAAGATTTGGTAATACGGTTGTTGTCGTACCGTAGCGCATTTCTATACACTTGTAAGGCTTATTGAACTCCATACGCGGTATTTTTGATTCTTCTTTTTCAATACTAATCATTTTATCTAAGCCAAAATACTTATGAAATAATATGAAATCGGTAAAGTAGGCAGAACCCATACCAATGTATCTGTAGTCCCTTAAATCACCTATATATGCCAATTTTTGAAAAGCTTCACAAATCATCTTTCGTTCAATTGACTTATTGGGTCTTAAACTATAGTTTATATCTTCGAAACTAGCCATACTTAAAGTTCATTTTCAAAATAATAGTTAAAAGTGTGCAGGCCAACCTCTTTTGATGTTGAAGCATTTATATCTTCTTTTACTTGATTAAAGCGTTCAGTTGGTACTTGATAAGATATATTTGTCATTTTGCTTTTTCTTGGAGGATTAAACAGCTTGACAGGGTACGTAAATTTATTTGAAAGTGAATGTGTTTGTTTCAAAGCTTCTACAACCGAAATAGGATTTTCTAAACTCTTTTCAATTGCTTTATTTAGAGTTTGTTCTTCGGAAGGATTATCCTTTTCTTTCTCTGTTTTTAGTTTATCTAATAAATCCATGACTTGTCTTGTCATAATAATCATGTTTCTTCTAACTTCTTTATAGTAAGGAGAATCTAAATCCATTCCAGTTTTAGTGGTATTCCAAGGTAATAAAGCGGAGTCTTTAGCTTCAAAAAACACATAACCTCTGAATCTATGATATTGGGCATGCCATAATGGTACACCATCTCCTTTTGAACCAGTCCAAACGGTTTCATCAGTCTTATTTTTTGCAATGATTAGTCTATCATTACAGAATATATACCAACCCCCATCTTCATCATCTTTAGTTGATATTCCAGCAAGAATTCTCACACTTTGATTTTCTTCCAACTTTTCCCAGAAAGATGGCTTAACATTTTCATCAAAGACTAAATCTATAGGAGTAGTTTTTAATATAAAATCATTTATTTTAATTACTAAACCTTTGTTAATATTGAGCATGTGCTCATATTGTATCTCTTTGATTAATTGATCCTCAAATGTTTTATCATTAAAACTTAATTCAGAGTCATTACTCAACTCAGAAATTTTCACTCTAAAACCAGTTTTCGAAGGAGGATTTTTAATATCTTCCTGTAATGTATCTTCTTTGAAGCTATATTGCCAAGTTTCTTTATCTTTTAGCCATTCTTGAACATCAATATCAATTTCAAATTTTGACTTTGGGGATGTCGATTTTACTTGGATTTTATTTCCAATTTTAAAGAAAGCCCTTTTCATTCCTATTCCAAATTGACCTATAGAATTATCAATTAAATTATGATTTTCTGATTTGCCAAAATTAAAAGCTGTAGTTCTTGCTACTTCAGCTTCCATACCATATCCATTATCTTCTATGGAGAAGTATGTTTTTCCTAATTTAATGTCTATTTCAAAACCTTTTAAATCGTTTGGGTTATCAGCTCTGGTCTTTATTGCATCAACAGAATTATCTACTAAATCTCCTATAGCATCCCGTAGTGTGATATCTTTTATTAACATAGACACAAAAAAACCTTTTGCGGGATCTGCAGACACAGTATTTTTATTAGTAGGCATATAGGTGATTATTTATTTAAATATATGGGAAATATATTCATTTTTATCTAAAAAAAAAAATTAAGTTTAATTACGCGTAACTATCCTTCTGCAGTTTCTCCTTATTTCAAGTTTCAATAGTGCATAAATCTAGAGTTAAATCCATTTGTTACTCACGGAACTTTCATGATATTATTTCACTGACTATTTTTACAAGAATTTAAATACTTAACTGCGATTTGTTATAGAGCATAGTTTATAAGAACAGAATCATTCAGGAAAAACTGCAACACCTATATCTTTTATTTTTGTTAGTTTGAAATTTGTCCGTACATTTGTCCGTGTCCGTAAAAACGTCCGCAATATGGTAAACGTCAAATTTTATTTAGATAAGGCTGATAAGTCAAAGCACTTTCCAATTCATTTGGTTTTAAGGCAAAAAGATATTCAGGTCAAGGTTTCAACTGGTGAAAAGGTGATGAAAAAAGACTGGGATGCCAAAAATCAAAACGTCAAGGAAACTGAGTACACTCATAAGAGCATCAATAAATTCCTCACTTTCTTAAAACAAGAAGTTGAAAAACACTTTGCATCCGCTCCGCACAGTCAGTTTACTGATGTGAAAGTTAAAGAGAAAATTTTGTCTCTGGTTCATAGCCGCAGACAAAATACAGAGGTATCATTGGTATGCGAAGATGCAACCGAATATGAAACCAAACAAAAAGTTACTTTTTTAGATTTATTTGCTGGAGCAGGAGGTTTTAGCGAAGGATTTCTTCAGGCAGAACACGGAAACAAATATTACGACTTTCGTTTAGGAAGCGACATCAACGAGAATTGCGAATTGACCCACTTGGCTCGTTACAATCATCAATTGGGAATGGATGCGGATTTTTTGCGTCAAGACATTACAGAGCCAGATTTTATCGATAATCTTTTGAAGAAAGTAAAAGGTCAAACGATAGATGTTGTTTGTGGCGGTCCACCTTGTCAAAGTTTTAGTTTGGCAGGAAAGCGCAAAAAGTTTGATAAAAAAGATGATTTATTTGCCCATTATTTGAATGTTATAAAAATGCTTCGTCCGAAGTATTTTGTGATGGAAAATGTGAAAGGGATTTTGACAAAAGAAGGTGGCAAAATTAAAGAAATGATTTTGCAGGAAATACGCTCTATTATTGATTTAAAAGAGTTTCATCAGCTCATTCAATTTGTAGCAAATTTAAAAAAATCGAGCGTGGAAAATCAGTTTATCCTTGACTGTTATTTACAACGATTGAATTTTGAAAAAGCGGTTGACAAAGAATTGGACACTATTCAGGAAAACTATATTCAAAACATAGAAAACAAATTTCGAGTTCTTGCACCCAAAATTGCAGATTACAAAACGAGCAAAACCGATATCAATTTCGCAACGATTCGCCACGGCTTTAATCTATTGAAACGAGCGAAAGAATTGGCATATATCCGCAAAAAAGTTATTCAAGAGAAAAATCATAACGATTTGGACAACGATTTTTTTGCTCCAAAATTTGATGATTTTTTAGTATCAATTGAACCCAATAATATTATTGAAGAATTGCATAATGCTTTCCAAAGACTAAATCCGTCACCAGCTTTTCAAAATGAAATTGCAGACCTAATTTTAGCTTTAGAAATTTATAATTATTCTTTTGACGAATGTGTACAAGGGTTAACAGAAGTTGCGAAAAAGCAGCAAAGTGAATCAAAGTTAAATGAAATCCTCACGCACATTCGCTTATATAATATCGACCAACCCTTTGTCGCTTTAGCTTCTGATTATGGGGTACCACAAAATAGAGAAAGGGTTTTATTTATTGGTTGCAGAAAAGACCAAAAATTGATTAAAACTGTTCCTGCAACTGTTTCTGCAAATGAAAAAGTAACTGTTTTTGAAGCATTGCATGATTTAGATTTCATCGGAAATGATGATGAAAAATTTAATTATGAAAACATTGATTTAAAAGCGAAATACAATGGAACGACTGAACAAATGGCATCTTTGCTAAAAAAGCGTTCAATCGATGGGCAACCAGACCCTAAAAGTGGATTAACTTATGCTGAATGGTCAAGACAAGGAAGATTAAATGGACGGTTTTCTAATGCCAAAAATCCATTTTATGTGAGAAATTCAGGAGAATTAGAAAATGTTTTAACCCATATTGTTGCGCCATTACAAAACCATAAAACCAGTAAACAAAATGATACTGTTGTAAAACGGCTCAGTGTAATTCTTAATGCTGGAAACTATAATGAAGCAAAGGAGGAATTAAAAAAAATAGGTTTGAGTTCTGAAAAAAGAAACTACAATGTTTTAAAAGCAGACGGGCAAAGTTCTACCATAATGACTATCGCTGATGATTATATACACTACGCAAGTCCTAGAGCACTGACCGTTCGTGAAATGGCTCGTTTGCAGTCTTTTGATGATAGTTTTGTTTTTCAAGGAAAACGGTCTACAGGTGGGAATAAAAGAAAATTCGAAGTACCACAATTTACTTTGGTTGGCAATGCTGTTCCGCCTTTAATGGCAAGAGCTATTGCTTTAGAAATATTAAAAAATATTGAGTAAGAATGAGGCAATTAACCAAATTAGAAATAGAGCGAATAAAGCTGTTAACTGAAAAATCCGTTGAAGTCACATTGATAGAACCTACTGAAACAGGTCTTGAAAAGTCTATTATGGATGCCACTGGCTCTGTTCGGGCATATTTGAAAGATAAAAATATTCACGATTACGAATTACAAGGTCAGGGAGCTAAAGAAAATGGAGTGTATATCAAGACTAGCCTTATCATAAATTCTGATATAATTGAAACAGTTACCTCTCTGTATCGACCAAAAGCAAAGGGAAAAGGAGGAGACCCAAGAATCTGGATTTCCCAACTTTCAAAGATTGCTAACCCAAATGATATTTTAGCAATTATTGCTTTTGATAATAAATTGTACGTTGTCAATGTAACACAACTTGATTTTGATAGTTTGATTAATGGAATTGCTAATAATCCGTTGAAAGAATTGGTAAATGAAATCAATTCTTTGTCAAGAGAAGTGGCTGATGAATTACTGATGTTGTTAAGGAAAATAAGTTTGCAAGGGGCAGTTCCTGCAATGTTGCAAGCAGATACCGCAATTGGTAGAACTCTTGAAACACTTTTAGGTATTAACATTAATTCGTCAAAACAGCCAGATTATAAAGGCATTGAATTAAAATCATTTAGAGATAAAAAAGGAAATAGAAAAAATCTGTTTGCACAAGTTCCGGATTGGTCAGCCAGCAAATTTAAAAGTTCAGCAGAAATTTTGAACGAGTTTGGTTATCAACGTGGTGATGATTATAAACTGTATTGTACCGTTTCTGCAATCGTTCGTAATTCCCAAGGCTTGAAGTTGAAAGTGGATACCGATGTTCGGCAGTTAATCGAAACTTCAGATAAAGGAACCGTTGGGGACTTTGTAGTATGGAGACTAGAAACTTTGCATAAACGTTTGCTTGAAAAACACAATGAGACTTTTTGGGTGGCAACCGATACTTTGATGATTGATGGTAAAGAGCATTTTATCTACAAGTCTGTCGAACATACGAAAAAACCGATCGTGTCACAGTTTGATATTTTGCTTGAACAAGGGATTATTACTCTTGACCATTTGATTAAACGAACACCAATTGGTAAAGTTGTCGAAAAAGGTCCAATTTTCAAGCTCAAACCTAATGCATTGAGTTTGTTATTCCCACCAAGTCAGTCTTACGATTTATTAGTGAGGTAAGGCTGAAGCTGTTGACTAAACCCAAATCCACCCCCCTCATTAGCGAAAGCGTAGATTTGGTGAAGCCAATCCTTTACTGTGATTGAAAACATATTAACAGATTGACATTTTACAATACCCGATTGATGTTTTCTAAAAACTTGCTCTGTATAATATTAAAGATTCCGCTGAGAATCCTGCAGAATAATTTCAAAGTCCAGAAAGAATGCGAATTTAGAGAGATAATCAATACTGCAGTTGAATTTCCCGCTTTCAATTTTAGAAATGGTGGAGCGGCTGATGTTCATTTTATCAGCTAACTGCTCCTGACTCTGGCCGCGTTTTTCCCGGATTTCCCGGATAGACCGGCCTACTTTCAAACGGCAGTCCGTAAGGTAAGTTTCCATAGAAACCCCGTCTGTAACTGTTGTGTTTTTCACTGTTAATTACGGTTCATTAATCATTTCGGTGATGATCTCAATTGCTCTTTCCTTGCTGAGTATATTTCCGAATTCCGGTAAAGAATCCTCATCGGTATAAACCCCATTGCGGTCATTCCAGCACAGCCAGTCGATCAGTTCAGACCTTGACCATGAGTTCAGTTTTTCGTTCAGTTCATCACCCTTCAGTTCCATGATCCGGTAGTACGGATGGCTTAGTTTTTCCTGTTCGCTTAAGTAGGTATTCATAATTCCTGAATTTAATGGTTATTGCGTTCAATATTTCATAACTTTGCGGTTAAATGTCATATTATCAACAATTTGCACCTCTCAAATATAATAAATATTTATCTGATGTGCAATATAGTGAACAACTGGATTAAAGTCGCGTACTATGGAAACCACTGAAAATATAACCCCGGAAGCCTTCATGAAGTTTTTCCGCGATACCGAAAAACTCAATCAGCTGACCCCTGAGGACAGAACTGAAATTTTCAGAACGGTATTACTGGGAAGCTCTGATCTGACAGAAGATTTATTGAATGAAATTTTAAGTGATTATTCCGTGATCATCTGCAGGCAGTAGCGGTATAAAATGGCAGGAGAATCCCGGACAGGCTACCGAAAGTGCGCTCCAGACGTGAAGGATTCCAATCATGATGCCGGGAGTACATCGGTACAGATTACCAAATTACACCCCAATATTTCCGGTATTCCCCTCCGAAGCTTCCCCACTGCTCACAAAATCACTAAGCCATTCTGCAAAATCTGCCAGTTCAGCATCATGCTTTGAATAACCCATGTCCTCAGCAACATCCGGCATCTGCCAGTTTGAAAACACCTTAGTAGGCGGACGGCTGTTCTCCGCCTCCAGAAAAGCGGGAACAATCCAGGTATTGACAAGATCGGTCTGTATAATTTTGGCCTTTGCCTCTTTGATTCTGTCTTTTTTAAAGAGCGTAACGGCCCACTCGAATAAAAATACAGGATACCCTGAATCATCAGGAAAATTCTTACTGAACCAGTTAAAATACCGGAGAGCGCCCGAATAATCCTGTATCCTGAGGTACAGTTCAGGGGGCAGATACCGCAGTCCGCGGCTGTCGTCGTAATAACCTCCCCACCTCTTTTTATCGGCGGCAAGTTCCTTCCTGATTTTTGCAATCTTAAACTGAATCCGTTCTATCTGTTTGGGCGTCATTACTGATACTTTTAGGGTTACCGGTGACCTGAATCCTTACAAAAAATTACCGGTCTTCCGTCAGTATAAAAATAGTATTTTTTTGGATATTGCAGTAATTTCTGTCCTGCAGCATCCCCACCTTTCATTTGGCTCAGGAATTTCCCTGCACACCTGCAAATCTTTTCCCAGATCCAGGGATTGGATCTGATTTTGCTTTTTTGGCCCCATGGAACGTATTTTATTGGGAGTTTCGGCATGCTTTCCACGCGGGTCTGATCCGGCTTTATAATGGGCTGCCTGAAAACGGAGGGCCGGACACGGCCGGGCTAATCAAAATAATCGATCGCGCCTTCGGGGGATTTTCACGCTGTTTTCAGTTTGCAGAACAAAATTTATACAGGCTCTTAATACATCAAACCAAAAAGCCAAACCGGAATAATATTTGCAAAACCGATTTCAATACCGTCTTTCGCAACGTAAGCATTTTCTACGTTTGTTATTTGTTTTTTGGTTTTGTTTTTTCCTCCAATCTCAAACACATAAGTTTTGTCGATCACAAAATCGGCAATTTCTGATCGGTTTATTTCGTGTAAACCCTTGAATTGGTTGAGGAAAAATGTTTCACGTACATTTCCAACATTTGTATTATCTTTTGCCAAAGCATACATCAGGTTGCTGTTGTTCAGATACAGTTTTTCAGGTTTGGTAAGTACTCCAATACCCGAAGTATCTCTGTAAAGTTCATTGACCAATCCTGCACGTTCCAGAATCTTTATGCTTTGCACCAACATGTTTCTGGAAACGCCTACTTTTTCGCTCAGTTTCGTGACATTAGGGGTAAACGGCGCACTTGAAGCCACGCTGATGAGTAATTTTTTCAGCTTTACCAACGTGTCGTAATTCAAATCTTCCACCGCATTGATATCAATTTCAATGATAAGATTAATCGTGTTTTGCAGTTTCTGTATATAAAGACTCTCACTTTCTCTGTAGTAAGGATACGCTCCGATTTTCAGATATTTTTCAAATAACGGCAAAGGTTTTATCTCATCTAAAAGTGCTGTGGCAATCCGGTTATGGTGTTCCAGCAGTTCCAAAAATGAATAAACAGGAACTGTTTTCCCGGTTTCAAAAGTGATAAACTCCCGGAAAGACAGTTCTTTCAAATGATAGGTAACAGCTCTTCTGCTCAAATCCGATTCGGACTTATAAATTTCGAGCATTGAAGACGAAGTAAAAATAACATTGAGCTCCGGGAAATTATCGTAAATCAATTTGATTTCCCGTGACCAATCCGGGTATTTATGAACCTCATCGAGCAATAGATAGGTCCCTCCGAACTGGGTAAACTGTTTTGCCAAATGATACAGTTTGTTATCAAAAAAGTAAATATGATCCAAACTTACATAAAGGGTTGACTGCAGCGGTAAATGCAATTTTGCCATTTGCAGAAGTAAAGTGGTTTTTCCGGCACCTCTTGCGCCTTTTACCGCAATCAAACGGTTACTCAAATCTATTTGATGAACAAGATAGCGCTGTAGATTCAAAGATATACCTGCTATTTTTGACTGAAATTCCAACAATAAATCTTCCATATTTGCTACTTTTAAGAAGCAAATATACATTTTTTTGCTGTTTATGAAAAGCATTTATTTATAAATATTGCTTTCCAGAGAAAGCATTCTTAAATAATAGAGGAGCGAAATATCTGATAGAATACCTATTTTTATGTTTTCACAGCCCTACACGCTTTCCAGTCACCGTTCAGTACCGGCAGTAAGCCATAGCGTTCCGGCTTAAAGACCTGCGCATTTTTCATAACCCGGAATTAAAATTATACCCAATACGCAAGTCTATTAATTTTATAAATTACTGACAATTAATCATAAAAAAACAATTTTGAGGGTTGAGCTATTTGTGTATATTTGAAGTTAGCGGTCAGTTTGGGGACTTTTAATAAAAGCCACCCAGGGCTTGCCAATCGGAACAGCTTATGCCGTGTGGACAGGTATCGGAGCAGTAGGAACTGTACTGGTTGGAATTATTGTATTTAAAGAACCTGCAACTTTTCTGCGAATCCTTTTCATTATCACTTTGATCGGTTCAATTGTCGGACTTAAAGCGGTATCAGCTCATTAATATAAACTAAAAAAATAAGTACAGAAATGGAGAACATCACCATACAGAAAGTAACAATAAAAGATCTTGAGAAACTGCAAAAAATCGGGAGAGCTACTTTTTCGGAAACATTTTCTTCAGGTAACACCGAAAAAAATATAGAAAAATATCTAACCGAGGGATTTTCCAATGAAAAGCTGACGAACGAGTTGAACAATGAAAATTCTGAATTTTATTTTGCGTTATCCAAAAACAGCATCATCGGTTATTTAAAAATCAATTTCGGAGCTTCACAAACTGAATTAAAAGATGAAAAAGCCCTTGAAATTGAACGCATTTATGTTCTGAAAGAGTTTCACGGCAGGAAAGCCGGACAGATTCTTTACGAAAAAGCGATTGAAATTGCCCAACAGAAAAATTCGCATTATGTATGGTTAGGCGTTTGGGAAGAAAATCCAAGAGCGATCCGTTTTTATAAAAAGAACGGTTTTATAGCGTTTGATAAGCATATTTTCAAATTAGGAGATGATGAGCAGACTGACATCATGATGAAGCTTAAACTACGCTGAAAACAGAAAGGCAGCGGCCGTAAATAATGAAAAACATTGGAGCAAACTGACATCAGTCCGCGGTCTGCTCCTTCGGCGTTTGGCTTTGCTGCCTTGCGTTCAGAAACCGGATATTCGACGGAATCAATGACAGCGCATAGTCGTAGGAAGAATCTTACCCCTGTTGGCTACCGTATGAAAAGTTAGCCTATTGTATAATCCGAAAGTTCCGCATTCTGTATCCCTCAAAGTTTCATGGTTTAAACCCTGAGCCACAAGGATTAAAAATCTGGCCGTCCCGGAATATATACCAAACCATTGTCTGCTATCTATGATCTATTATTCTATCCTCTAATATCTATTCGTCTATTATCTATGCGTCTATCCTCTATTATCTATTTGTCTATTATCTATGCGTCTATCCTCTATTATCTATTCGTCTATCCTCTATTATCTATTTGTCTATTATCTATGCGTCTATCCTCTATTATCTATGCGTCTATCCTCTATTGTCTATCCTCTATTATCTATTCGTCTATTGTCTATCCTCTATTATCTATTCGTCTATCCTCTATTAAGCAAAATATTTTTTACTACATTTACGTTTGCCTTTACCGGGATAATTAGACCATAGACAAAAATTAAAAACTTTTAAAACTTGCAGCTGCCGTCAATCGGCAAAGCACAGCCTTACCATAAAAATTATAATGACAAAAAACAGGATGAATACACTAATCAAATCAGGTTTCCTTTTATTAACAATTACTGCATTCTGCTCCGCAGATGCGCAAAACAGGGTAAAAGCAAGCCCTGTTTTTACCAATGGTGAAGCCCAGATCGTACCGGAATTTAAAGATGCCAACCAATGGATCAGAACTGATCTTTGGGTAGAAACGACTTTTGATACCGATGGTGATGGTAAAAAAGACCGCATGCACGTGGATATTACCCGACCTTATCAAACCGAAACTGAAGGATTAAAGCTTCCGGTCATCTATGAATCGAGTCCTTACTATTCTGGGGTTGCTCCTGATGTAGAAGGTGCTTTCTGGAATGTCAGTCATGAATTGGGAGCAGCCGGAAAAGAACGCGTTCATGCAGAAGTTGTTCGCACAGGGACCCGTCCCATTATTTCCAACTCCCTCATTGCAACCTGGGTACCCCGTGGTTTTATTGTAGTTCACTCCTCTTCTCCGGGTACCGGTTTGTCGCAGGGTTCACCCACCGTGGGCGGCGATAACGAATCTTTAGCTCCAAAAGCCGTCATAGATTGGCTCAACGGCAGGGCAAACGGATACACTTCCGCTGACGGAAATGAAAAAGTAAAAGCGTACTGGACTACCGGAAAAGTAGGCATGACCGGAACTTCCTACAACGGAACTATTCCGCTTGCCGCCGCTACAACTGGCGTAAAAGGCCTGGAAGTGATCATTCCGGTAGCGCCCAATACTTCGTATTACCACTACTACCGTTCTAATGGATTGGTGCGGTCACCCGGTGGCTACTTAGGAGAAGACGTTGATGTTTTGTACGACTTTATTCACAGTGGTGATGAATCTAAACGCGCCTACAGCAATGCGAAAATCCGGGACACCGAAATGAAAAATGGAATGGACCGCATTACCGGTGATTACAACAGTTTTTGGGCAGGACGCGATTACCTTAACCACATGCCGAAGATGAAAGCGGCCCTCTTAATGGCTCACGGTTTTAACGATTGGAATGTGATGCCGGAGCACAGTTACCGTATTTATAAAAAAGCCAGAGAAATGGGCTTGGAAACAGCCATTTACTACCACCAAAATGGTCACGGCGGACCGCCACCCTTCGAAATGATGAACAGATGGTTTACCCATTATTTATTTGGGATTG